>NZ_BAFB01000230.1 GCF_000248075.1 Gordonia otitidis NBRC 100426
AAGAGCGTCGGCGCGGTGTAGGAAGTGGGGGAGGAGCGTCGGCGCGGTGCTGGAAGTGGGGGAAGAGTGTCTACGCCGTGCAGGAAATAGGGGAAGGGCTCTTTTCCGCGGGTTCTGTGCGTTTCCGCGGGGAACTTCTCGGGGAAGGGGCAGAAACCCGAGGAAGGGTTGCGACGCGGGCTCAGCTGTCACGACGTGAGAGCGGACGGTCGCACGTCGCGAGAGCATGGGCGCCGCGGGCGGAGTCGTCGCGGACCCTCACCTCTCCGACCCAGATCTCGCAGCGCGCGAAGCGGCCTGCCGAACCGAAGGTGACGTCGACGTTCTGGACGCGAGACCGGCTCACGAGGGTGAGCGTCGCCGACCACAGTCCGGTCGCGTCGTCGTGACGGCTGAGTCGGACGTCGGACTGTCTGCGGAGCCGGTTGTTCGCGTCGAACCACACGAGTTGTTCGTTCCACTCGCGGTCGGAACTCACCACGATGGTCACCACGTCGCCGGTGCTCGGGAATCGGGTCGACGCCGCGGCCGGCGTTGCGGTGCTCACTAGCGCACCGCACACGAGGGCCAACAGGCTGACGAGTGTCGATCGCAGGGTCATGGGTAGCTCCGTTCGTCGTATCGAGTCCACGGCTGTGGCCTTGTGGACTTGGACGCGCGCGAACGCCGATCGGTTGCATCGGAGTCGAAAAAAACAGCGAACCCACCATCCGCGGGAGGATGGTGGGTTCGCCGGGGCTGCAGAGAGAGTCTGCGTCGGTGATGCCGGGATCAGCGCGAGAACATGAGCGCGCGCTTGACCTCCTGGATCGCCTGGGTCACCTGGATGCCACGCGGGCATGCGTCGGTGCAGTTGAAGGTGGTGCGGCAGCGCCACACGCCGTCGGAGTCGTTGAGGATGTCCATGCGCTCGACGGCGCCCTCGTCACGGCTGTCGAAGATGAAGCGGTGGGCGTTGACGATCGCGGCCGGACCGAAGTAGCTGCCCTCGTTCCAGAACACCGGGCAGCTCGTGGTGCAGCACGCACAGAGGATGCACTTGGTGGTGTCGTCGAAACGCGCGCGGTCTTTCTGGCTCTGGATGCGCTCACGGGTCGGCTCGTTACCGGTGGTGATCAGGAACGGCTTGATCGCGCGGTACGCGTCGAAGAAGGGCTCCATGTTGACCACGAGATCCTTCTCCACCGGCAAGCCCTTGATGGGCTCGATGGTGATGGTGATCTCCTTGGACTTGTCCTTGGGCAGGAAGTCCTTCATCAGCATCTTGCAGGCCAGGCGGTTGACGCCGTTGACGCGCATCGCGTCGGACCCGCAGACGCCGTGGGCGCAGCTGCGTCGGAAGGTGAGGGTTCCGTCGAGGTAGCCCTTCACGTACAGCAGCAGGTTGAGCAGACGATCGGTGGGCAGCGCCGGAACCCGGAAGCTCTCCCAGCCCTGAGCGTCGGGCTCCTCAGGGTTGAAGCGCATGATCTTCAGCGTGACCATGGTCGCTTCGTCGGGGACTTCTGGCAACGGCGGCTCGTCTGTGTGCGGCGCCTCAATGGTGGCGGTCATCAGTACTTACGCTCCATCGGCTCGTAACGGGTCTGGATGACAGGCTTCCAGTCGAGCTCGATGTCGGAAAGGAGCTTGTCACCCTTCTTGTAGGCGATCGTGTGGCGCATGAAGTTCACGTCATCGCGATTCGGGTAGTCCTCGCGGGCGTGACCGCCGCGAGATTCCTTGCGGTTGAGCGCGCCGACGACGGTCACCTCGGCGAGTTCGAGCAGGAAGCCCAGCTCGATGGCCTCGAGCAGATCGGAGTTGAAGCGCTTGCCCTTGTCGTGCACCCGGATGTGGTCGTAACGCTCCTTGAGTGCATGGATGTCGGTCAACGCCTGCTTGAGCGTCTCCTCGGTGCGGAACACCGACGCGTTGTCGTCCATCGTCTGCTGCAAAGCGGTGCGGATGTCGGCGACGCGCTCGTGACCGTGCTCGGACAGGATCGTCTCGAGCCACCCGGTGACCATGTCGGTGGGGTTCTCCGGCAGGTCGGTGAAGTCGTGGCTGTTGGCGTAGTCGGCGGCGGCGATACCCGAGCGACGACCGAAGACATTGATGTCGAGCAGTGAGTTGGTGCCGAGGCGGTTGGCCCCGTGAACCGACACGCAGGCGCACTCGCCGGCGGCGTAGAGGCCGTGGACCACGTCGTCGTTGTTGTTGCTGCGCAGAACCTGGCCCTCGATGTTGGTCGGGATGCCACCCATCAGGTAATGGCATGTCGGGTAGACCGGCACCCACTCCTTCACCGGGTCGACACCGAGGTAGGTACGGGCGAACTCGGTGATGTCGGGGAGCTTCTCGTTGAGCACATCCTCGCCGAGGTGGGTCACGTCGATGTAGACGTAGTCCTTGTTCGGGCCCGCGCCGCGTCCCTCGAGCACCTCGAGGACCATCGACCGCGCGACGATGTCACGGGGGGCGAGGTCTTTGATCGTGGGCGCATAGCGCTCCATGAAACGCTCGCCGTCGGCGTTGCGCAGGATGCCGCCCTCGCCGCGGACCGCCTCGGAGATGAGGATGCCGAGGCCTGCGAGACCTGTTGGATGGAACTGGTGGAACTCCATGTCCTCCACCGGCAGGCCCTTACGGAACACGATGCCGACGCCGTCGCCGGTCAGCGTGTGCGCGTTCGACGTCGTCTTGTACATACGTCCCGATCCACCGGTGGCGAAGATGATCGACTTCGCGTGGAAGACATGAAGTTCGCCGGTCGCGAGCTCGTAGGCGACGATTCCGGTGGCCACCGGTTCGCCCTTCTCGTTCTCGCTGAGGCAGAGGTCGAGCGCATAGAACTCGTTGAAGAACTCGACGTCGTGCTTGACGCAGTTCTGGTAGAGGGTCTGCAGGATCATGTGGCCGGTGCGGTCGGCGGCGTAGCAGGCACGACGCACCGGCGACTTGCCGTGGTCACGGGTGTGACCGCCGAAGCGGCGCTGGTCGATCTTGCCCTCGGGCGTGCGGTTGAACGGCAGACCCATCTTCTCCAGATCGAGGACGGCGTCGATGGCTTCTTTGGCCATGATCTCCACCGCGTCCTGGTCGGCGAGGTAGTCGCCGCCCTTGACCGTGTCGAAGGTGTGCCACTCCCAGTTGTCCTCCTCGACGTTGGCCAGTGCGGCACACATACCGCCCTGCGCCGCGCCGGTGTGGCTGCGAGTGGGGTAGAGCTTGGTCAGCACTGCGGTGCGGGCGCGGGGCGCTGCCTCGATCGCTGCGCGCATTCCGGCGCCGCCTGCACCGACGATGATGACGTCGTAACGGTGTTCCTGCATCTTCAGTGGTCTCCTTAGTTGACGCTGTTCACGTCGAAGGTGAGCAGCGCGTACGTGCCCAGCGTCAGCACGAGGATCATCGAGATCCCGAGCAACACGTTCAGCCAGAAGCGGGTGGAGTCCTTGCGCGAGTAATCGGCGATCACCGTGCGCACGCCGTTGCCGCCGTGGAGTTGGGCGAGCCAGAGCATGAGCAGGTCCCAGATCTGCCAGAACGGCTCGCGCCAGCGAGCGGCGACGAACGAGGCGTCGATACGGTGCACGCCGTTGTCCCAGGCCAGCATGATGAACATGTGACCGATGGTCAGGATGATCAGCGCCAGGCCGGAGAAGCGCATGAACAGCCATGCCCACTTCTCGAAGTTGCCACCCTTCGGCTTGCGGGGCGAGCGGGGATTGTCGAGGCTGGCAGGCCGGTCGTACTGCGTACCCAGCGTCTTGGCGATGTTCTGCGAAGCAGGAGATGTGGTCATTGTCTGATCTCCTAGAACGAGTACTCGATGAGGATCTGCAGGAGACGGACGGCCGCGGCGGCGAACACAACCACGAACAGTCCGAGGATCACCCACAGCATCTGCCGCTGGTACTTGGGCCCCTTCGACCAGAAGTCGATCAGGATGATGCGCAGGCCGTTGAGTGCGTGGTACAGCACGCAGGCCACGAGCGCGATCTCCATGAGACCGATGATCGGGGTCTTGTAGGTGTCGATGATCTCCGAGTACTTGTTCGGGTCGATGCGGATGACCGCGGTGTCGAGCACGTGGACGAACAAGAAGAAGAAGATCGTGACGCCGGTGATGCGGTGCAGCACCCAGGACCACATGCCTGGATCGCCGCGATACAGCGAACGTTTGCGCACCGGCTCCGGTGCGACCTCGGTCTCGGAACTCATCGGGGAATTGGCCTCCAACATCGTCGATGGACGCGGTGGCACCGGCTGGGTGTCACCTTGGACCCATGCAAGAGACTTTAAACCTATGCTGAGTGAGTCGTTAAATTGCCCGAACCGATCTGCGGGACAAGGCATTACGAATTAGGTTTGCCTTACCATCCTTTCGGGGGCGGCCATCATCACATCGACCCCGATCACGACCGTCCGGCAGGAGGGCGCCTTGAGCCACGACATCGAGTGGAAGCTGTTGCGGGACAGCGCAACCGGCATGATCGAGCACGCCTACGCGCCCTATTCGAGATTTCCCGTCGGGGCGTCGGGACTCACAGCCGACGGCCGCGTCGTGGTTGGTTGCAATGTGGAGAATGTCTCATACGGACTCGGAATCTGCGCCGAGGTCGGGCTCGTCGCATCGCTGGTCGCGACTGGCGGCGGTCGACTCTGCGCAGTCAGCGTGTGCGACGCCGCAGGCTCGATTCTGATGCCCTGTGGACGGTGTCGGCAAGTCCTCTACGAACACGGTGGTGGTGATCTGCTCGTCGACCATCGCGCAGGACCGACGACGCTTGCACGGCTCCTCCCCGACGCATTCGGTCCCGACGACCTCGACGCCGTCCGGTGAGCGAGATCATCCACGCGACGTCGGTGATCGCGACCAAACGCGACGGCGCCGAATTGACGACGGCGCAGATCGACTGGATCGTCGACGCCTACACACGCGGTGACGTGGCCCCCGAACAGATGTCGGCCCTGCTGATGGCGATCGTGCTGCGGGGTATGGACCGCAGGGAGATCGGCGACTGGACCCGCGCCATGATCGACAGCGGAACGCGCATGGACTTCTCCGGGCTGCACCGCAACGGCATGGCGTTGCCGACCGTCGACAAGCACTCGACCGGCGGTGTGGGCGACAAGATCACGTTGCCGTTGGCGCCGCTGGTCGCCTCCTTCGGGGTGGCCGTGCCCCAGTTGTCAGGGCGAGGCCTCGGTCACACCGGAGGGACACTCGACAAACTCGAATCGATTCCCGGCTGGCGCGCCGATCTGTCGACGGCTCAGATGGTCGCGCAACTCAGCCGCGTCGGCGCCGTCATCTGTGCCGCAGGCGCCGATCTGGCGCCCGCCGATCGCAAGCTCTATGCGCTACGCGACGTGACGGGGACGGTCGAGTCGGTGCCGTTGATCGCCAGCTCGATCATGAGCAAGAAGATCGCCGAGGGGACCGGCGCGCTCGTCCTCGACGTGAAGGTCGGGTCCGGCGCGTTCCTGCCAGACGAAGCCGTGGCCCGGCGGCTCGCCGAGACGATGGTGTCGCTCGGTGCCGATGCGGGTGTGCCGACGACCGCGCTGCTGACCGACATGGACAGTCCCCTCGGATTGACAGCGGGCAACGCCGTCGAAGTGGTGGAGTCACTCGAGGTGCTGGCGGGCGGCGGTCCAGCCGACGTGGTCGAGCTGACACTCGCACTCGCGCGCGAGATGCTCGACGCCGCGGGTCTTCCCGATGCCGACCCGGCAGCCGCGCTGAGCGACGGTACCGCGATGGACACGTGGCGGGAGATGATCACCGCCCAAGGCGGGGACCCCGACGCTCCGCTGCCTCGCGCGCGGCACACCGACGACGTGACCGCCACGACGACCGGGTACGTCCGGCGACTCGACGCGCGGGCGGTCGGCGATGCGGCCTGGCTACTCGGTGCCGGACGATCTCGTCCCGGCGAGAGCGTGCAGGCGGGCGCCGGCGTGGTGCTGCACGCGAAGCCCGGCGACCGGGTCTCGGCGGGTGCGCCCCTGTACACATTGCACACCGATGCTCCGGCGCGATTCGACGGCGCGCGGCGGGCATTGGAGAACGCGGCTGTGATCGTGCCCGAACCGCCGTCGGATACCCGACCAGTTGTGCTCGATCGCGTTAGGTTCGAGTGATGACGCCAGCGACGGACAGTGCAGTGACGGGCAGCGCAATCAACACAGAAGCAGGACTCCCCGGTACCGGTGGACAGCCACTCGATCTGAGCACGCTCGCCCTCGCGCCCAAAGTCCTGCTCCACGATCATCTCGACGGCGGGCTGCGACCGTCCACCGTGCTCGACCTCGCCCGTGAGGTGGGCTACGACGATCTGCCCGCCGACGACGCGGACTCACTCGCGCGATGGTTTCGCGAGGCGGCAGACAGCGGATCGCTCGAACGCTACCTGGAGACGTTCGCGCACACCGTCGCAGTGATGCAGACCGCGCCCGCACTCGAGCGGGTGGCCCGCGAATGCGTCGAGGACCTCGCCGCCGACGGCGTGGTGTATGCCGAGATTCGTTATGCACCCGAGCAGCACCTCGAGCAGGGACTGACGCTCGACGAGGTCGTGGAGGCGGTGTTGCGAGGCTTCGCAGAAGGCGAGGCTGTCGCCGCGGCAGGTGGGCGACCGATCACGGTGCGATGTCTGGTGACCGCGATGCGTCACGCGGCGCGTGCGCGTGAGATCGCCGAACTCGCGGTCCGCTATCGCGGCGACGGCGTCGTCGGTTTCGACATCGCGGGCGCCGAGGCGGGCAACCCGCCCACCCGGCATCTCGACGCGTTCGAGTACATGCGGGCCAACAGTGCGCCGTTCACCATCCACGCGGGGGAAGCGTTCGGGCTACCGTCCATCCACGAGGCGATCGCGTTCTGCGGTACCGACCGACTCGGACACGGTGTGCGTGTGATCGACGACATCAGGTTGCCAGACGGTGTCGATCTCGCGGCATCGTCGTTCGCAGGCGCGGAACTAGGCGAAATCGCGAATGTCGTGCGCGACAAGCGGATTCCGCTGGAACTCTGTCCGAGCTCCAATGTGCAGACCGGTGCGGTGGCGTCGATGGCCGACCATCCGTTCAACGCACTCGCGCGCCTGCGTTTCCGTGTCACCGTCAACACCGACAACAGGCTGATGAGCGACACCACCATGAGCAAGGAGTTCTACCGGCTGGCACAGCAGTTCGGTTACGGCTGGGCAGATTTCGAGCGCTTCACGGTGAACGCGATGAAGTCGGCGTTCATTCACTTCGACGAGCGCCTGGCCTTCATCGACGAGGTGATCAAACCCGGCTACGCGGTTCTGATCGGGTGATCAGCGCTTGATCTCCAGGCGGTCCTCGAAGTCGTGCTCGAGGGCTCGCCATGCCTCGGCCTCGTTGTCGAAGGGCGCACTGGGAGCCAGCCGCTTCGGGTCGGGGTTGATCGCATAGTCGACGAACCACCCGAGCGGCGTGGTGCTGGCCAGCGCTTCCGACACCGCGTCGTCATCGGCGTAATCGGCGGCGTCGGAGAACAATTCGACCGCCAGGTCGAGCTGGTTGCGGTCGATGCGACGGGGACCGTCGATGATGTCCTCGGCCAACCCCGGCAGGACGTACACGTTGTCGTCGATGACGTCGAACTCGAGTGCGCCATCGGTCGCTTCGGTGCGGACGTCGGTGAACGTCGACAGATCGGCGAGGTCGTGGTCGGAGTTCTCCGCCAGGAACTTCGACAGCGTGCGAGTGGAGGCGAAGACGAAGATCCTGCCCCGTGAACCGAGGAAGACCGGATCGTCGCCGAGATAGCATCGCAGCGAGTAGTACTCGCCGGTGCCGGTGACGATCTTGATCGGGTCGATGCCGACGGTCGCCCAGAAATCGTCGTCGTCGATCTCGTCCTCGTCGAGCTCCTCGTCGGTGTCGTCGATCGTCGACGCCGCAACAGCCGAGGACTCCGCCACGTCGGAATCCTCGTCGAGCAGATCGATGTCGTCGTCCTCGGGCTCGTCCTCGTCTTCTGCGGACGCCGCGGCTTCGAGTTCGTCGGCGGCGATCGCCACCGTTGCCGCGTCGACGTCGGGAGTTGTGATGACGTCGTCGATGGCGTCGAGGACGTCGTCCCAGTGCTTGGCGATCAGACGGCCGATGCGGACCCACAGGTCGACGCCGTCGCGGCCCTCGAAGTTGCGGGTCCCCGTGGTGACCGCACCGAGGATCGGGTTGCCGTTGAAGAACTTGGTGATCGTCACCAGTTCGCAGACCTCACCGAGGATGCGGACGATCTCGAGTGCGTCCTCCAGCTCGGCGATGACCTCGGGAGTCGGGTCCTCGGCCGCGAGTTCCGGCACACCCACGAGGTCATAGGTGTGGCGATCGTCGGGAATCAACTCGTCGGCGGAGACCTGCTTGATGGTGTCCCACGCGGGATGCTCGACGAGATCGTTGTCGGTGTCGGTCCGGACGAACCCGGCGAGCTCGGCGACACCTGGGAAAACGTAGAGATCCTCGTCGAGTCCGAGGAACGCCTCCCACTCGTCGTCTCCCTCGCGCCACCGGGGCGCCCACAGGGTGAAACCGTTTCCGTTGGTGAGTCCGAGTTCGATGGGAACGATGTCTCCGGCCATGAGGCAACAGCGTAGCGATGATCACTGTGAACCCGGTACCTGCCCCACATGGCCGTGATCACCTCGGCCGGAAGAAGCCCTGGAATCCCTGACCGGCGTTGGTGGTGCGCAGCGGTGACACCCCGACCGGGTCGCCCGCCTCCACGAGTTGGTCGTTGCCGATGTACATCGCGACGTGCCCGTCCCAGACGGCGAGATCTCCCGGCATGAGTTGATCCTGTGTGACCGCCACTCCCGCGGTGTCCTGGTCCTGTGCGAGACGGGGAAGCTCGACTCCCGCCTGCCGGTAGGCCCACTGGGTGAACCCGCTGCAATCGAAGCCGTCCGGGGTGGTGCCGCCCCAGACGTAGGGCACCCCCTGCTGGCCGAGCGCGGCGCGGACAGCGGTGGCTGCGCGCTCGTTCGGTGCGTAGGCGACCGAGCCGTCGGGGAGGGTGACCGCCACGCCGTTGCCGGCCGGAGTGGCTGCAGGTCCCGGTGGGGTCGGCGGCGCTACCCGGGCTGGTGTCTCGTGACGTGCGAGCTCGGTCATGGCGCGGGTGTCGTCGGCGAGATCGGCCTGCGCCCGCTGCACGATCCTGAAACCCCGTTCGACGTGTTCGACCGCGACGGGGACGATGGCCAGCAGCCCCGCGGGCGTCGACAGTGCGGGCCCGAGCGCGGTGGCTGCCCGTTCGAAGGAATCGACCACCTCGCGCAGTTGGCGGGCGGCGAGGTTGACCCGAGCGCTTGCAGTCTCCACGAGCATCGCTATCTGTCGGCTGTCGTCGTCGACGTCGAGTGCGGTTCGGGCCGATCGCTCGTCGGCTGCACTCGCTCCCGCGGCGCCCACGCCCTGCCACTCACTGCGCACCGATGCTGTCGCCGTTGCCGCTGTGGCACGAACATCGTCGAGATCGGTGCCCGCAGAGCGGATCGTTGCCGCGGGATTGTCCGTCGGCAGCACGCCGGTGCCGAGCGCGGTGATGAGGATTCGCAAGGGTGCGATGAGGATGTCGACGGTGATCATGGCAGCCGCAACTGCAGGTCGGCGGCGTCGGCATCGGCGTCGGAGTAGGCAACTGCGGCGGTCGTGGTGTGTGTGCCGATCCGACCATGCGTGGCGGCGAGTGAGTCGAGGCGATCGGCCCGTGACTGCATGGTCGCCGACAGTGCCGCGAGGAAGTCGGACCCGATCACACCGAAGGTCGGCGTCAGTGCGGTGAGATCACGTCGACTGCTTGCCGCGTGGGCGGTCACGCGCTGTGCTGCAGCCTCCTGTACGCGTGCGTACGAGTCGAGGGCGTGCGGGGACAGGGAGGTGGAATAGGGAGTGAGCTCCGTCATGCGAACTGAGACGGCGCGAAAGCCGGTTCGGTTCCATCTGTTCGACGATGATCTGCCGCGACACCACCGCGCGGCGCTGTCGGAGGCACCATACAGTTGTCCGCATGCAGGTACAGATCGTCGACCATCCGCTCGCCGCGGCCCGCCTGACCACGTTGCGCGACAAGACGACCGGCAACGCGGGATTCCGTGCAGCACTCTCGAGTCTCACTCAGATGCTGGTGTACGAGGCCCTCGGCTCCGCGAAGTCTGCGGCGGTCGAGATCGAGACCCCGTTGAAGCCCTTCACGGGGTCGAGGCTGGAGTGCGCACCGCTGCTCGTCCCGGTCCTGCGCGCGGGGCTCGGCATGATCGAGCAGGCGCTCGAGATGGTGCCGGAAGCACATGTCGGCTTCGTGGGGATCGCGCGTGACGAGGAGACCGCGCAACCGGTGCCGTACCTCGAATCGTTACCGGACGATCTCTCCGGCTTTCCGGTGTTCGTGCTCGATCCCATGCTCGCCACCGGCGGGTCGATGCTCCACACCATCGAGCTGCTGGTCGCGCGCAACGCCACCGACATCACTGCCGTCTGTGTCGTAGCGGCCCCGGAAGGTGTTACAGCGCTGGAGAATTCAGGCCATCCGGTGCGGCTGGTCGTTGCGTCGGTCGATGAGGGGCTCGATGACGCCGCCTACATCGTGCCGGGACTCGGTGATGCGGGTGACCGGCAGTTCGGTCCGCGCTGACGACGCCTCCCGAGGGTCTCGCGGCCGAAGGTGAGCGGATGTCACCGACGGCCCGCGGGCGTCGAGCGTGCTCAGGCGGCTGTGGCCGACCAGCGTCCCTCGTGACGCCGCACCGCCACGGGATGGTCGAAGCAGTCGCTGATCTCCTGTGACGTCAGTGTCTGTTCGACCGGGCCCGATGCGGTCACCTCGCCGTCACGGAGCAACATCGCGTGCGTCGTGGAACTGGGAAGGTCTTCGAGGTGGTGGGTGACCAGCACGCTGGCGAGGTCGTCGACTTCTGAGCGCAGGCGGTCGATCGCGGACAACAACCTCTCGCGCGCGGCGAGGTCGAGGCCTGTTGCGGGCTCGTCGAGGAGCAGGAGAGCCGGCCGCGGCATGAGCGCACGCGCGATGAGTGTCCGACCTCGCTCACCCTGACTCATGAACGGCCACGCGGAGTCGCGGCGCGCACTCATCCCCAGCATCTCGAGGAGTTCGTCGGCATGGCGGTGCTCGTCCTCGGTGTAGACGTGGCGACGATCGAGTTCCGGGGTGTTGGTCAGGCCCGTCAACACCACGTCGTGCGCGGTGATCGGGACGTCGATGCGCCAGCGCGGGTCGACGTGCCCGATATGGGTTCGCAGTTCGCGCATGTCGACCCGACCGAGGCGTCGGCCGAGCACATCGACGGTCCCGGTGGTCGGGTGACTGCGTGCGCCCAGAATGGCCATCAGCGTCGACTTGCCGGCGCCGTTGGGTCCGAGCAGCGCCCAGTGCTCACCCGGCGACACCGTCAGGTTCACGTCGTGTAGGAGCTTACGTCCGCTGCGGACGACGTCGACGGAGGAAGCGTTCAGAACCGGGGTCACCACTCAGTTCTAAACCAGTGACGCGGCCGGTCGGTCACCCGGGGTAGGCGCCAGTGATACTCAGGACATGGTGATACTCAGGACCTGGTGATACTCAGGACCTGGTCCAGTACGCCGACATCGGCTCGGTGCTGATGGTCTCGCCGTTCTTCTCGATCTCCAGTTGACCCGGACCGACGACGTAGGTCACGTTCCCGTTGGTGGCGCTGTAGGTGTTGCCGCTTCGGGTGGGATAGCCGACCTCGACAGAGCTTCCGTCAGCGAACCCCTTGTAATACCAGCGCCCTGTCTGCGACCCCACCTGACAGATGACGACCTGTGAGCGATTGGTTTGCGCGATCACCACGGCGGGGTCGTCGGAGGCGTTACATCGGGGACCTGCGGTGAATCCCTGCCAGTCGGTCCCCACAATGTCCGGCGTGGCATGGGGGGTGTCCGCGGCGTCTGTCTGATCGGCTCCGGTGTCCCGGGGCGCGGAATTGCCGTTGCCGCCCTGAGCTCCTGCGGAGCCGCCGGGGGTGGTCGTCACCACGACGGTGCTCGGTGCAGGTGGACCGGCGCTGCTCGCCGGAGCGCTCGAATCGGCTGCCGCGGAGTCGGAGTCGCTGCCGTCGAGACGCGGCAGCAGCAGTAGCGCCGCCAGCACGCCGAGGACGACGAGCAGCACGCCCGTCGCGATTGCGACGAGCACTGCGGGTGACGACCACGGCGAACGCTGCGGGGGCGGCGGGGGATAGGTCATGCGGCGTGTCCTTGTCCTTTGCGTATGCGCTCCGCTCAGTCGGCCTGCGGTGCCACGGTCTCACCGAACGTGGCGAGTTCGGTGACGACGCGCATCGTCAGGTCGTCGAGCATGCCAACCAATTCACGTGTGTCTGCACGGTATGTCGTCATCGGCGACGAATGTGTTGCCGACGATCCGAAATCGGGCGGTGTCGTCATTTCGATGTAGTACTTGAGCTTGGGTTCGGTGCCCGAGGGACGCGCCATGACCCGCACCGACATCCCGAGGTCATCGACACCCCGCAGTGCGACTGCATCGGTACTCAGACGGTCTGCGCGTCGGGCATAGTCTTCTGCAGTCACCGCGATACCCGCAAGTGTCGTCGGAGGTGACGTGCGCAATCGGTGCATCAGTGTGGCGATGCGTCCGAGATCGTCGACGCGCACCGAGTGCTGGCGGGTCACATGCACGCCATACCTCTCGTACAGCGACAGCAGCACGTCATCGAGACCGATGTTGTCGCGATGACACCGTTCGGCCAACACCGCGAGCGCCACCGCAGCGCTGATCCCGTCCTTGTCGCGTACCGCGTCGGGATCCACACAGTGCCCGATGGCCTCCTCGTAGGCGTAGCGAAGCGGTTCGCCCGCGCGCACAAGCCATTTGAAACCGGTGAGGGTTGTGACGTGTCGGGCGCCGTGATCTCGCGCGATCTTCTCCAGCAGACTGCCCGACACGAGGGTGCTCGCCACGACCGGCGGCCGGGCGTCGGATGTGGCGGACGCCGCGACGGTCACGGGTGTGCCGGGGGCGCCGCCGATCTCCGCGAGCACGAACGAGCCGAGCAATGCGCCGGTTTCATCACCCGTGAGCATCCGCCAGGTGCCGTCGACCCGTGTGCCGACCGCGCACCGGTCGGCGTCGGGGTCGAGAGCGATCGCGATGTCGGCGCCGACGGCGGACGCGCGCGCGAGGAGCAGGTCACTCGCCCCGGGCTCCTCGGGGTTCGGAAAGGCGACCGTGGGGAACTCGGGGTCTGGTGCGAACTGTTCGTCGACGACGTGGACATCGGTGAACCCGGCCTGGGCGAGCGCGTCCAGCGCGAGCGCGCCGCCCACACCGTGCATCGGGGTGAGCGCGATCCGCAGTGTGGTGTCGGCGACCCTGCCGAATCGTATGCGGAGCCGATCGAGATAGCGGGGAAGGATTTCGTCCGCTCGCGGATCGTGCTCGACGGGGGCTCGGGCAATGTCGGCCGCCCGGCCGGACGCGGCGATGAACTCCTCGATCTCACCGTCGGCCGGTGGCACGATCTGTGCGCCCCCTGCCAGATAGACCTTGTAGCCGTTGTCGCGGGGCGGATTGTGGGACGCCGTGACCTGCACACCCGCGACGGCGTCGAGATGGCGGCACGCGAACGCCACCAGCGGCGTCGGACCCGCGGACCCCATCGCGATCACGTGGAAGCCCGCCGCGGTGAGGACCTCGGCCGCTGCGATCGCGAACTTCTCGGAGCCGTGGCGTGCGTCGCGCCCCACGACGACCGTCCCGCCGCCGTGTCCGTGCGCACGGAGCCACGCGGCCAGCCCGGCGGACGCGCGGGTCACCACGGCGACGTTCATCCCGTTGGGGCCCGCGCGCACGGGGCCGCGCAATCCGGCGGTGCCGAAACGCAGCTCCGCTGCGAACCGTTCGGCGAGTTCGACGTCGGATGCCGCGGCGAGTTCGGCGCGCGTTGCCGGGTCGGGGTCGGCGGCGATCCACTCGGCCACGCGCTCGGCGTCGACCTCAGCACTCACGCCGGACCGTTCGACGTGCCGAGCTCTTCGATGATGGCCGCCAGCAGGGTGCCCATCCGACGAGACGACGAACGTCCTACTTCGAGCACCTCTGCGTGGCTCAGGGGCTCTCCGGTGATTCCCGCTGCCAGATTGGTGACCAGCGACACGCCCAGTACGTCCATGGCTGCCGCGCGGGCGGCGATCGTCTCGTGCACTGTCGACATGCCGACCAGATCGGCGCCGACGGTGCGCAGCATGCGGATCTCGGCGGGTGTCTCGTAGTGCGGGCCCGGCAAACCCGCGTACACACCGTCGGCCAGCGACGGCTCGATCCCGCGCGCGACGTCGCGCAACCGTGGCGAGTACGCGTCGACGAGATCGACGAACTGTGCGCCGACCAGCGGCGACCGGCCGGTCAGATTGAGATGATCGGAGATGAGTACCGGTTGACCCACCGACATGTCCTCACGCAGGCCGCCCGCGGCGTTGGTCAAGACGATTGTGCGTGCTCCCGCCGCCGCGGCGGTACGAACCGGATGTACCACGCGCGCCAGACCATGGCCTTCATATGCGTGAATCCTGCCCAGCATCAACAGGACCCGGTGATCTCCGATGCGGATCGAATGCACGACGCCGCCGTGCCCAGCCGCTGTCGGCGGCGAGAAGCCCGGGATCTCCGACATCGGTACCGAGGCGATCGGAGCGCCGAAGGCGTCCGCGGCCGGTGCCCAACCGGAGCCGAGGACGACTGCGACGTCATGCGTGGAGGCGTCGGTCTCTGCAGCGATTGTCGCGGCAGCGGCGGTGGCAGCGGCGTCGGCGTCGACAGTGGGATCCATGGGCATCACCCTAAGGGCATCGTGCGAGGTCGGTGCGCCCAGGCGATAAGGTCGATCCATGCCCTATCTTTCTGACACGGCCGACGCCGACGCCGCCGAGATCGCGCACCTCTATCTCGGCTCGCCGGGCGTCGAACTCGACGAAGCCAACCCCGAGAACCGCTTCGGTCCGGCATGGCTGGACGCGACGGAGAAGCTGCTCGACGACGTTGCCGCGAGCTCCGCGAAAGCGCTGGTGATCACCGCCACCGGTAAGTTCTTCACCAACGGCCTCGACACCGACTTCGTGTTCGCCAACGCGTCCGAACTGCCTGCGTATCTCGATCGTGTGCATGCCCTGTATGCCAAGGTGCTGACGCTTCCGGTGCCCACCGTCGCCGCGATCAACGGACACGCCTTCGGTGCCGGCGCGATGCTGGCATTGTGTGCCGACTACCGGTTGATGCGCACCGAGCGCGGGTTCTGGTCGCTGCCGGAGGCCGCCCTGAACATGCCGTTCCCGCGTGGGATGGCCGGGCTGCTCACCACGCGGCTGCCCGACCACACCGCAACGGAGGCCATGCTGACCAGCCGCCGCTACGGTGCCGACGACGCGGTATCGGCCGGAATCGTCGACGAGGCGGTGCCCGTCGACGACCTCCTCGCGCGTGCACGGGCGGTCGCCACCGAACGCTCGGGACTCGCCGGGGCGAACCTCGCCACCATCAAGCGGGCGCTGCGCTTTCACCTCCTCGACGACCTGGCCGCGCCGACCCCGGCATCGTTGTTGTGATGACGGAGTCGGCGTGAGTCAGGACGGTTCGTCGGTGATCGGCGAGTGGTGGGCCGACAACGGCGCCGACGTCGTCGGGTGGCGGCGCGCCATCCACCAGCTGCCGGAACTGTCCCGGCAGGAGGTCAAGACCACCGAGATGGTGATGGCGTTACTGATCGAGGCGGGGTTGACCCCGAAACGGCTGCCCCTGGGAACGGGCGTCGTCTGCGATCTCGGGCCGGATACGGGCCAGCGGATCGCACTGCGTGCCGACATGGACGCCCTACCCATCACCGAGCACACCGGCCTGCCGTTCTCGTCGACCGTCGAGGGCGTCTCGCACTCGTGTGGCCACGACGCGCACACCGCGATCCTGCTCGGGGTCGCCCGCTTGCTCGCCTCGGTGCCCGTGCTGCCGGTCGGTGTCAGGTTGGTCTTCCAACCGGCGGAGGAGGTCATGCCGGGCGGAGCGCTCGACGCCGTCGCCGCCGGTGTGACGGAGGGGGTGAGTCGGATATTCGCGCTGCACTGTGATCCGCGGCTGCCGGTCGGCTCGGTCGGCCTGCGTGCGGGTGCTCTCACCTCTGCCGCCGATCACATTGAGCTGCAACTGCATTCGCCCGGAGGGCACACATCGCGGCCCCATCTCACCGGCGACATCGTGTACGCGATGGGCACGGTGATCACCGGACTGCCCGGCGTGTTGTCTCGTCGCGTCGATCCACGCTCCGGCACTGTGATGGCGTGGGGTGCGGCTCATGCGGGCAACGCTCCTAACGCGATTCCGCAGGAGGGCATGCTCCGCGGCACCGTCCGCACAGGCGACCACGCCACATGGGGCGAGCTCGAACCGCTCGTGCGCAGCGTCGTCGGCCAGCTACTCGGGCCGCTCGGCGTCTCCTACGACCTGTCCTATTTCCGCGGTGTGCCGCCGGTCGTCAACGACGAGACCGCGATCGCCATGTTGGCGCAATCGGTCGAAACGCTCGGCCCGCAGGCCATCGCAGATACTCCGCAATCGCCTGGTGGAGAAGACTTCTCGTGGTACCTCGAGCACGTTCCGGGTGCGATGGGCAGGCTCGGCGTGTGGGATGGCATCGGTCCGCAGATGGATCTGCACCAGCCCAATTTCGACCTCGACGAACGCGCTCTCGAGGTCGGGGTGCGCACGCTCGCGGGCGTCGTACTCGGCGTGGCCTGACCGTCGACGGGTCAGGAATCGACCGGTCCGGGACCCGGCCCGACGTTGCGCGCCTCGCGCAGCCTGATGTCCTGCACGTATTCGGCTGGGGCGCCTGCGCTTTCGGCCGCGTCGGCCATCACGCCGAGATAGCGTGCCGACGGCAGACCGCCTTCGTAGGCGTCCATCACGTACAGCCATGCCAGGACCGGGCCGTCGGTGGTGTCGACGCGGGCACGGATCTTGCGGTGGATTCCTAGTTCCGACCCCTCCCAGCGGTCGAGGGTCGCCTCGTCCTCGTCGGGGACGTCGTAGAGCACGACGAAGACCTTGGCCTCGGGATCGTCGCGGTCTTCGGTGACAGTCGCAAGGGAGCCCTCCCAGCCGATGTCGGCGCCGGCGAACGTGAGTCGCCACCCGCGCAGCCAGCCGGTTCCCGACATCGGGGAGTGGGGCGCGCGCTCGGTCATCTGATCCGGACTCATGTTGGACCCGTACGCGGCATATATCGGCACGTCGGAAAACTCTAGATGGTCGCGGCTCGTCACGAAAGCGGACGGTGAGGTACGTGACGTGCCCGGTCGCGGCGCGGGCACCGCGGTGGGACTACGTTGGAGGTGTTGATCGGCACCCTGATGTGTCGTGCCCGATGGCCCCGCTCGTCGAACAGGAGTGTGCTCTGTGACCAGGATCGTGATCATCGGCGGTGGCCCCGCCGGATACGAGGCTGCGCTGGTCGCGGCAGCCTACGGAGCCGACGTCACGTTGATCGACTCCGATGGGGTCGGCGGTGCATGTGTCCTGTGGGACTGCGTCCCGTCGAAGACCTTCATCGCGTCGACCGGTATCCGCACCGAGGTTCGACGCGCCGTCGACCTCGGCATCAACCTGCGTACCGACGACGCCCTGGTGACCCTGCCGCAGATCCACCAGCGCGTGCGCGACCTCGCGTTCGCGCAGTCGGCCGACATCCGCGACCGGTTGCTCAGCGAGGGCGTGACCCTGGTGTCGGGCTACGCCTCGCTGGAGGAGACCCATCCCGGGATCGCGTCGCATCGGGTCGTGGCCACGCTCGCCGACGGCAGCACCGAGCACTACGACGGCGATGTCGTCCTCATCGCCACCGGCGCCTCGCCGCGCATCCTGCCCGACGCGGTTCCCGACGGTGAGCGCATCCTGACCTGGCGGCAGCTCTACGACCTCGAGAAGCTTCCCGAACATCTCGTCGTCGTCGGTTCGGGTGTGACAGGCGCCGAATTCGTGCACGCATACACCGAGCTCGGTGTGAAGGTGACGCTCGTGTCGAGCCGTGATCGGGTGTTGCCCGGAGAGGACGAGGACGCCGCCCTCGTGCTCGAGGACGCACTCGCCGAACGCGGCGTCGAATTGGTCAAGCATGCGCGCGCCGACAAGGTCGAACGCACCGGAGGCTCTGTCACCGTCCACCTCGCCGACGGCCGCACGGTCACCGGATCGCACGTCCTGATGACCGTCGGTTCGGTGCCCAACACCTCGAAGATCGGTCTCGATCGTGCCGGCGTCGCAACCGACAAGGGTGGCTACATCACGGTCGATCGCGTATCGCGAACGTCGGTACCGGGCATCTACGCCGCGGGCGACTGCACGGGTCTGTTCCCGCTGGCCTCCGTCGCTGCGATGCAGGGCCGTATCGCGATGTACCACTCCCTCGGTGAGGGTGTGAGTCCGATCAAGCTGAAAACCGTTGCGTCTGCGATCTTCACGCGTCCCGAGATCGCCACCGTCGGTGTCTCCCAGCAGGCGATCGACGCCGGTGAGTATCCGGCGCGCACGGTGATGCTGCCGCTGTCGACCAACCCGCGCGCGAAGATGAGCGGTCTGCGGCGCGGGTTCGTCAAGATCTTCTGTCGCCCCGCGACCGGCGTGGTGATCGGCGGTGTGGTCGTCGCGCCGACGGCGTCGGAGCTGATCCTGCCCATCGCGCTGGCCGTCCAGAACAAGCTCACCGTGAGTGATCTCGCGCAGACTCTGTCCGTGTATCCCTCCCTGTCGGGGTCGATCACCGAGGCCGCGCGCCAGCTGGTCCGCCACGACGACCTGGACTGATCAGCCCCGGCGGCGGCGCGCTCACTTCGAGGTAGTGCACAGCCGCGTTCGACGGACGCCGATCGCCGTGACGCCACGGTAGGGTTTCGGCCAGATCGAGGCGACGGGTGAACGGGGAGGGGCCGCGTGAGCAGTCCACTGTACGAGGGACCCCACGTGCGTCCCGAAGCGGAGGACACCACGTGGAAAGCCCAAGCGCTCATGCCCTCGGGTGCCAACGCGACGAGCGGCGGACGAACCGATTGGTCGTCGATGAGCATCGCCGACATCCTCGCGAAGATCTCGGGCATGACCGACAGCTCGGCCAGTGGTGATGCGAACGCCATCAAGGCTGCGCTCGCCGCCGTCGAGAGAGTCGTGCAGAGCCTGACCGCGACCTTTGGTGACGACCCGATGCGTGGGCTCGCTGCTGACGGCAGTCGTACCGCAGGCGCCGGTGTCGGGCGAGACATTGCAGCTGCAGCCGAATCCGTACGGCCGGCGATCGACGCACTCGAACAGGCCCAGGCCGTGCTCACCAACACCTCGCAGCAGCGGGGTGTCGTCAGCGGGATCGCAGTGCAGATGCGTGCGCGACCGGAGGACGCCGCACAGCTACGTTCACGGGTCGCTTCGTTGATGGAGAGCGTGTACACGACCCCGATGGTCGACGTCCAGACGTGGCTTCCCGAACTGCCGGGTGCTGCCTCGGATTCGCCCGGTGCCGGTGATGCAGGTCAGAGTGTGATCCCGAGCATGGGTGGTCGGTCGGGTCGCACCCAGGCGGTAGGGATCAGCGAATCCGACCAGGGTGGATGGCCATCGGGTCCGAGTTCCGCCGAGAGCGCGACCCCGGTGTCGACGCCTACGACTTCCACTCGCGGCACCGCCGGTCAGGCACCGGTCGGCTCGCGCGGTGGTTCAGCGCAGACGAGCGGTGATGCCGCTGGTTCCGGCGCAGAGGGGCTGACCCGGGGTGGGCTCGGCACGGCCGACGCCACCGGGCTGCGGCGCACCGCGGGCTCCGACCGCGACGGGACGAGCAGCCGTCACGCCGCCGACGGCACGGAGTCGGGGAGGTCGGGTTCGGTGGTCGCGGGCGAGGCCATCGACCACGGAAGTTCGGCAGGAGCTGAGGATGGCAGCGGTGGCGGCGGGAATCCGGTGAACTCGGCGACGCCACCCTGGGGTGCGACTGTGCTCCCTGGAGCGGGTACTGGCCCGTCGGCACCGGGCACGTCGGCGACTCCGGCGTCCGCTCCTGCCGTGAGACCGGGTCCGCACACGGGGATTCCGCCGACGACCGGTGCCGGCGCGCGCGACCGGGGCGACAACAAGCATCAGTCGGCTCGTTATCTGAACACCCGCGAGCACGGCGAGGAGATCGTCGGCGACCTGCCGCTCGTCGGCCCACCGGTGATCGGCGACTGGAGTCCGCAATCGATGCCCCCGCGCGACCCCGGGTCCGACACCAGCGCTGCAGAGCCGAACGTCGGCGCGGTACGTGCCGACGGACGCTCCGATGCGGACCGGTCACACGCCGAGAGATCAGATCCGAAAGACAAGACCAGGGGCGACGGGCGATGACCACCGCATCGGGTCGGATCGGCCGGTTGTCGGCGGACGTCCGAAGTCTCACCGACCGCATCCCCGACGACGATGTCGACGACTGTCTGGGACGTCTCGCCCTCGTCGTCATCGACGTCAGCGACATCGGTGCGTGCGACCCGGTGCGCGACGCGCTGGCGCAATGGCAGACCTCACGGCGGGTGTCGGTGGACACGCGCAGACGGCTCGAGGCACTGATGGTGCAGCGCGATGTCGACGGATTCGCCGCTCACCGGTCCTCTGATGTGACCACACAGCGTGCGCACTTTCGTGCTGCACGCGGATTGACTTGTCTGGCAGTCATATTCGATTCCGACGCCGCTGTCCGCTATCGCCTGAGAGAAGCGGTGTACGAGGCCTCGGCCGCTCTGGGTGGCGGCGCGGGTGTCGTCGCGGTACTGACCGAGTTCGCGTGACCTGACACCCCTGACCGCTCGCACCGCAGGAATGCCCGGTGCATGTCGGATGTCTCGATTACGCTCGGCTGTCATGGAGACGGAGTTCGATCCGGACCGACCCGCCGACCTGGGGCCGCTCTACCGCGAGCAGGCGTGGCGTCGGATGGGTGCCGAACAGTTCGACATCGTGGTGATCGGCGGCGGTGTCGTGGGCGTCGGTGCTGCGCTCGACGCCGCCACGCGGGGTCTGCGGGTGGCTCTCGTCGAGGCACGCGACATCGCGTCCGGCACGTCGAGCAGATCGTCGAAGATGTTCCACGGCGGACTGCGCTACCTCGAACAGCTTGAATTCGGCCTGGTCAGAGAGGCACTCCACGAGCGGGAACTCTCGCTGAGTCTGCTCGCACCTCATCTGGTCAAACCACTACCGTTTCTCTATCCGCTGACACACCGCGTGTGGGAGCGCCCATACGTTGCCGCTGGAATCTTCCTCTACGACACGATGGGCGGCGCCAAGTCGGTGCCCGGACAGCAGCACGTGACCCGCTCCGGTGCACTCCGCGTCGCCCCCGCACTCAAGCGTGACTCGCTCATCGGGGGTATCCGCTACTACGACACCGTCGTCGACGATGCGCGGCACAGTTTGACCGTCGCACGGACCGCAGCCAATTATGGGGCCGTCGTCCGCACGTCGACGCAGGTCGTCGGTTTTCTCCGCGACGCCGACCGCATCATGGGTGTGCGTGTGCGCGACACCGAGAACGGCGAGACCACCGAGATCAGAGCGCATTGCGTCATCAACGCGGCAGGCGTGTGGACCGACGAGGTCCGGGCACTGTCCAAGCAGCGGGGACGCTTCTCGGTACGTGCGTCGAAGGGCGTCCACATCGTGGTGCCGCGTGACCGCATTGTCAGCGAAACCGCCATCATCCTGCGCACCGCGACATCGGTCCTGTTCGTGATCCCGTGGGAGACGCATTGGATCATCGGGACCACCGACACCGACTGGCACCTCGACCTCGCGCACCCGGCCGCCACCCGTAAGGACATCGACTATCTCCTCGAGCGGGTCAACGAGGTGCTCGTGACGCCGTTGAGTCACGACGACATCGAGGGTGTGTATGCAGGGCTGCGTCCGCTGCTGGCGGGCGAGGACGAGGCGACGTCGAAACTCTCCCGGGAACATGCCGTGGCCGTGGTCGCGCCGGGACTCGTGTCGATCGCAGGCGGCAAGTACACGACGTACCGGGTGATGGCTGCCGACGCGGTCGACGCCTGTGTCGACTTCATCCCGACCCGGGTCGCGCCATCGATCACCGAGCGGGTCCCGCTGATCGGTGCGGACGGCTACTTCGCGCTGATCAACCAGTGTGAGTCGCTCGGCGAGAAGTACGGGTTACACCCCTACCGCGTCCGCCGACTGCTCAACCGGTACGGCTCGCTGATCGACGAGGTCTTGTCCTACGCCGCCGACGATCCTTCGCTGTTGCGGCCGCTGGCCGCCGCTCCGCAGTATCTGCGGGTCGAGGTCGTCTATGCGGCCATCGACGAGGCCGCGCTGCATCTCGAGGACGTCCTGGCCCGCCGAACGCGGATCTCGATCGAATACGCGCACCGCGGCGTCGACTGCGCACAGGAGGTCGCCGACCTGATCGCGCCGATACTCGGGTGGGACCGCGACAAGGTCGACTTCGAGGTCAGCACCTACCGGGCGCGCGTCGAGGCCGAGGTCGCCTCGCAACAGCAGCCAGACGACGAATCGGCCGACGCCCTGCGCGCGGCGGCCCCGGAGTCGCGCGTCGACATCCTGGAACCCGTCCCGGTGCCAGAGTGATTGCGCCTTCGACAGGACCAAATGCTCCTAGCGGCGTAACGTCGGCGGCGCGACAATGGACTCATGAGCAGAGGAGAAGTCATGGTGGACAATCCCATTCAGGAGCTTTCCGCGGACGAGGCATGGGCACTGCTCGCAACCTCCGATGTCGGTCGGATCGCATTGAGCGTCGGCGGACAGCCCGACATCTTCCCCATCAACTACTACGCGGGTGACGGACGTGTGCTCATGCGCACCGCGGAGGGCACCAAGCTCGCCGAACTCGCCGTCAACGGCAAGGTTGCCTTCGAGGCCGATGCGTACGACGCCGACGGCGGCTGGAGCGTCGTGGTGAAGGGGAGCGCCCGTGTGTTGAGCACGGGTGCCGAGATCGCGAAGGCCGACGAAGCCCCGCTGCGACCGCTGATCCCGACGCTGAAGTACAACTACATCGAGATCGTGCCGGACGAGATCAGCGCGCGTCGCTTCGAGTTCGGTCCTGAGCCGGAGCGCTACCCGGTCTGAGGGGCTCCGGAGAGTCGGCTCCGGCAACGCTGCTGATTCAGCGCTGGTCAGTCACCGTGCAGACTCCTCGGGTCGCCCATCCCTCAACGCTGGCAGTTGGGGCAGTAGTAGACGACGCGATCCTCACTCGTCGATTCGGGGCGGTCGGACCAGAATTCGCGGGCGATCAGTGTCCCGCATCGGCGACAGGGTGCTCCGATCCTGCCGTACACCCAGGTGCGGGCGTTGTGCGCGGTCCGTCCGGTTGTTGTTCTGGCTGTTCGTAACCGATTGGCCCACAACATCTTCCGACAGAGTTCGACGAGCGGCGGCACGTCCACGTCTGCGACGGTCCGGTCCGGTCGGACGCCCCGCAGAAAGCACGCTTCGCAACGGTAGACGTTGCCGACTCCCGCCATGAGGCGTTGATCGAGGAGCGCTTCTCCGATCGCGGTCGTCGGCTGTGCTTCGATGTTCGCCACGGCCAGCGAGGCGTCGAAGTCGTCGGCGAGCAGATCGGGGCCGAGGTAGTCGAGGTCGGCGCGCGCGCGGGGAAGCAGTTCGAGCACCCCGAGGTCGAATCCGACAGCTTCGTAACCGTTCGCCCGCAGAATGATTCGCGCCTGATGTGCCGGCCGTCGCCACCTGGTGCCGATGCGGTGTACATGCCACGCGCCCTCCATTTTGAGATGGCTGTGGATACTCACCCCCTCAGATGTCGGCGTCGCGCTTCCGGCGACAGAAGCCACATCGATCAGCAGGTGCTTGCCGCGTGAACGGACGCCGGTCACGACTCCGCCGGTGAGATCGGTGGTGGCCAGCGACGGGATGCGGAAGTCTGTGCGCTCGAGCGTGTTGCCTTCGAGTGCACGGCGCAATCGGTCAGCGGCCTGATAGACCGTGTCGCCTTCAGGCATGGTGTCCGTAGCGGATTCGTAGTCCGCGCGGTGTGGTCGCGAAGCCCGCACCGACGAGAACCGGCTGCAGTTCGGAGCGCAGCGCGTTGACGCCGTCGATCGAATCGATGGTCAGCCGTGCGACGCGTCCGGCCCGCACCACCCCGGTGAGGGAGGCTGCCATGGCCTCGAGCGATGCGGTGTCGTCACTGAAGGTCAGGACCGTCTTCCCGCCGCGCTCGACGAAAGCCACGAGTGCCCCCTCGACCAGGCACACCAGGGCTCCCGGCTTGCGGCCCGGTCGGTGGCCTCCGGCACCTGCTGCGGTATCCGGCCAGGGCAGCGCTGCTCCGTAGGGATTGGCCGGGTCGGTCGCCGCCAGCACGACAGCGGTGTCGGGGGCACGGTGACTGCCCGGAACGTCGTCGGTGAGAGCGTGTCGCCGCAGTTGGTCGATCGTGGAGGTTCCGGCGAACTGCGCCCCGCCCAGACCGTCGACGAAGTAGCCGCGGCGCACCTGGCCGGTGTCTTCGAAGACGTTGAGCGCCTTGTAGATCCGGGCGAACCCGCCGACGACGTCCTCGGCCATCACGCTGCCGCGGGTGACCACTCCGTACCGTGCCAGCAGCAATTCGCACAACGCCTGCGTGGCGACGGTCGTTTCGAGCAGCGAACCCGGCGTCGCGAACCAACGACCCGTCGCCGTCGAGGGGGTCGTCGACGCACCGGTCTGCGACAACAGATGCCGGGTACTGAGTCGTCCGGGGCGGAGCCGGGGTGCTTGCCCGCGGGAACGGTGCGCGGGTGTCGCCCGGCTCGACGACGAGGTCCGACGCGGGGCGAGAACCGCCCGAACGGGCGCGAACGAATCGTTGCTGACGTGCCCGGCCCAGACGAGATCCCACAGCGCATCCTCGATCTGCTGCCGCGTGACGGTCGCGGATTCCGTCGACGTCGCGTCGAGCAACTGCGCGAATCGTAGGCCACCTCCCGACGAGAATGCCTCGAGCAGCCCGGTGTGCACAGGGGTGGTATCGATCTCGACGTCGGCGGGTAGGAACAGCGGAGCGAGGTCGGCGTGGAAGAAACTGATCCAGCCGTCCGACGATCCGATGCGACCGTGTCCGGCCCACATGAAGTCTCCGCTGGAGAGCAGTTCGTCGAGCATCGCCGGCTGATAGTCGCTGATCCGGGCAGGCAGGATCAACGACTCTGCCGCCGACGCGGGGATGAGGTGGCCCGCCAACTGATCGAGAACGACTGCCAGGCCGTCGACTCCCGTGAGTCGCTCTCCATCGGTCACGTGTTGCCACGCGCCGAGGAATCGGGAGAGGGTGGGGCCGTCGACGGGCGCGATCTCGGCGCGGCTGGCCGCCAATGACCCGCGCCGGATCGCGGAGAGGACCTCACTGTGGCACCACTGCGTCGTCCACGTCGGTGAGCCGTCGGGGTTGTCGGAGGTCGCGGGCAGGAAGTCGCCCTCGACCACCTTGCGGTCGGCGGCGAGTCGGATCAGGGTGTCGCGCACCACCGCCGGTGCCATCCCGATCGACTCGGCGGCCTCGTCGACGGTGAACGGGCCGTGTGTGCGGGCGTAGCGGTGGACGAGGTCGCCGACCGGATCGGCGACCGACTCGGTGAACGCGGCCGGAACCCCGAGCGGCGCGGGGACGCCCAGTCCGTCGCGCAGGCGCGCGGTGTCTTCGATGGCGGCCCAGAGAGGCACCCCGCGGATGGCGACCGAGATGATCGAGCCCTGGCGGTGCAGCGAGTTGAGCACATCGAGCGCGGGCGGGCCGTCGTCGCCGCGCCGATAGCGCAGCGCCACCTCGTCGGTGGTGAGCGGGCCGAGCCAGCGCAGCAGGTCGACGACGTCCTCGGCATCGCGTGCCTTGCGGTGGTCGTCGAGTCGCTGGAGACGCGCGGTGACCTCGGCGATGACACCGGGGTCGAGCAGTTCGCGGAGATCGACTCGGCCCAGAAGCTGGGCGAGAAGCGCGGTGTCGAGCGAGAGCGCCGCGGCACGCCGTTCCGCGAGCGGGGCGTCGTCGTTGTACATGAACGCGCCGACGTAGCCGAACAGCAACGACGCCGCGAACGGCGACGGGCTCGGCGTCTCTACCTCGGTCAGCCGCACCCGGCGCGAGCGTATGCGCGTGAGGAGATCGGTGAGCGAGGGGAGGTCGTAGACATCCTGCAGGCATTCGCGGACGGTCTCGAGGATGATCGGGAAATCGGGAAACTGCGATGCGACGGAGAGTAATTGGGCGCTGCGCTGACGTTGCTGCCATAGCGGGGCACGTCTGCCGGGATCACGTCGGGGCAGGAGCAGCGCACGTGCCGCGCATTCTCGGAAACGTGATGCGAACATCGAGGAATCGGCCAGTGCGTCGGTGACCATCTGCTCGATCTCGTCGGGATCGATGACGAATACGTCGGCGCCGGGCGGATTGTCGTCGGTGTCGGGAAGGCGCACGATGATGCCGTCGTCGGACGCGGTGACCGCTCCGTCGAGTCCGAGGGTTGCCTGCAGGCGTGCCGAGATCGCCGACGCCCAGGGGGCGTGCACACGTAAGCCGTACGGGGAGTGCAGGATCAGCCGCCAGTCGCCGAGTTCGTCGCGGAATCGCTCGACGACGAGTGTGCGGTCGGTGGGGACGTGGCCGGTGGCCTCGCGCTGCTCGGAGATGATCGATGCCAGGTTGTCGCGGGCGTAGCCGCTCAGGCCGAGTTCCGTTGCTCGGCGGTCGAGTTCGGCTTCGTCGGTGAGGGAGCCGACGAACTTGCCGATGGCGGCACCGAGTTCGGCAGGACGTCCCTGGGCGTCACCGATCCAGAACGGGAGTCTGCCCGGCTGGCCGAAGGCAGGCGACACGAGGACGCGGTCGTGCGTGATGTCCTCGATCCGCCAACTCGTCGCACCGAGCGCGAAGACGTCGCCGACCCGGGACTCGTACACCATCTCCTCGTCGAGTTCGCCGACCCGGGTGGACTTCTCGCCCACCATGAAGACACCGAATAGCCCGCGGTCGGGGATGGTGCCGCCGGAGGTGACCGCCAGTCGCTGTGCGCCGCGTCGTCCGGTCAGCGTTCCCGCTTCACGGTCCCAGGTGACCCGTGGACGCAGTTCGGCGAACTCGTCCGACGGGAACCGGCCGGAGATCAGATCCAACGTCGCCTCGTAGACCGACCGCCCGAGTTCGCGGTACGGCGCGGCGCGACGGACCACGTCGTACCATTCGTCGACATCGAGGATGTCGACGGAGGCGGCCGCAATCGTCTGCTGCGCAAGCACATCCAGCGGATTGCGCGGCACCTGCAGTTCCTCGATCGCGCCCTCGCGCATGCGGGAGACCGCGACCGTGCAGCCGATCAGGTCGGTGCGGTGTTTGGGGAACAGCACGCCCTGGCTGATCTCGCCGACCTGGTGACCGGCGCGGCCGATCCGTTGAAGTCCGCTGGCCACCGACGGCGGCGTCTCCACCTGGATCACCAGATCCACCGCGCCCATGTCGATGCCGAGTTCGAGGGAACTGGTCGCGACCACGCAGCGCAGCCGTCCGCTCTTGAGATCGTCCTCGATCTCGGCGCGCTGTTCCTTGCTGACCGATCCGTGGTGGGCGCGGGCCAGCACGGTTGCGGCCCCGGTGCTCGCTCCCGACGCCATCACCAGCGCCGGTGCACCCCCGCCCACCCGCTCGTTGCGCGGCGGTTCGCGGCCGGGCGCCGTGCGCTGTTCGTGGATCTCGTTGAGCCGTGCGGTGAGACGTTCGGCGAGGCGTCGAGAATTGGCGAAGACGATCGTCGTGCGGTTGGTCTCGATGAGGTCGACGATCGAGGCCTCGACATAGGGCCACAGCGAACCCGCGGTAGGCGAGAACGCGTCGTCGAGGTCGTCGCCGTCGGGAGCATCCGGCGGGGGTGGGATGTTCGCCATGTCGGGAACCGGTACGTCGACGCGCAGATCGAATGTCTTCGCCGCCTTCGGTCGTACGACGGTGCACGGGCGCGATCCGGAGAGGAATTGCGCGACGAGTTCGGGCGGACGGACCGTCGCGGACAGTCCGATGCGCTGCGCGGGGGAGTCGAGCAGTTCGTCGAGTCGCTCGAGTGAGAGCGCCAGATGGGTGCCGCGTTTGGTGCCTGCGACGGCGTGTACCTCGTCGACGATGACGGTCTCGACCGTGGTCAACGATTCCCGCACCGACGACGTCAGCATCAGGTACAGCGATTCGGGTGTGGTGATCAGGATGTCGGGTGGCGTCTTGGCGAGAAGTCGACGCTGCGCCGCCGGGGTGTCGCCTGAGCGGACGCCCACGGTGATCGCGGGCTCGGGCACCCCGAGTTCCTGCGACGCTCGTGTGATTCCCGCCAGAGGTGCGCGGAGGTTGCGTTCGACGTCGACCGCGAGCGCCTTGAGCGGCGAGATGTAGAGGACGCGGGTGCCGTTGGACCTCTCGGGCCTCGCGGCGAGTGTATCGAGTGCCCACAGAAACGCCGACAACGTTTTCCCCGAGCCGGTAGGAGCGATGACCAGCGTGTTCTCGCCGTCGGCGATCGCCCTCCATGCGCCCTCCTGGGCGGGAGTCGGCGCGGGGAATGCGCCGCTGAACCACCGACGCGTCGGGTCGGTGAAGCGGTTCAGGATGGGAGTCGAACGAGCCACCCCTCCATTGTTCCGTACGGGTCCGACACGCTGGTTCGTCGACGACGATCTGGTATAGGGTCAGATCCACGCTGATTGTCAGGAATCCGGTGAGAGTCCGGAACGGTCGCGCCACTGTGAGTCCGACGGACATGTGCCCGTCGTGACGAGTCAGGACGTGACGGTCAGCCTGCTTCCGGAACACGTCAGGGACGCGTCATCCCCGAAAGGAATTGCCCCATGGTTGCCTCGACACGAGCAGCACGAAAGCCTGCGGCCCTCGCCGTACCGAACCTCTCCGCGGCGTCGGCCGCGCTGTGGCTCACCGCGACGGTGCTCGTCGCCGCTCTCGCCTACTACTTCATCGGATACGACCAGGGCGCCTGGTCGGTGTTCGGCAGCGACACGCACATCCACGAGTTCGTCCACGACTCCCGTCACTTCCTCGGCTTCCCCTGCCACTGATCTGACCCGGGAGACAACAGAACAATGGAAAAGAAGTTCATCGGCGCAGGCCTGCTCTCCGGCCTGATCGCTGGTATTTTCGCGTACGTTTTCGCCAGGATCTTCATCGAGCCGGAGGTCGCCAAGGCGATCGACTACGAAGAAGGCCGTGGCCACGCCGAGGAGATGTTGACCGGCGAGCACGGACACGAGCACGAGGTGTTCACGCGCTCGGTGCAGGAGAACATCGGAGCGGGCGTCGGCACCGTGGTCTTCGCGGTGGCGATGGGTGCGTTCTTCGCCGTCGCGTTCACCATCCTCTGGACCTACCTCGGTCGTCGCTATCCCGCTACCGATCCCCGCTGGGCAGCGGCAGGTGTCGGCGCGCTGGGATTCGTCACCTTCTTCGGCGTGCCCTTCTTCGCGTACCCGGCAAACCCGCCCGCTGTCGGCAACGACGACACGATCGCCGACCGGTCGAGCGCGTATCTGACGATGACGGTGCTGTCGCTGGTGTTCATGATCGCTGCCGTGGTGTTCGCGCTCTGGCTGCGGCCGCGCATCGGCGGACTGCTCGGTGCCATCGCGGGCGCGGTGGGGTATCTCGTCGCGGTCACTGTCGCGATCGCCCTGCTGCCGAGCTTCGACGAGGTGCCGACCCCGGTCACCAACGACGCGGGCCAGATCGTCTACCCGGGCTTCCCGGCCGACGTCATCGGCGACTTCCGGGTCTACGCGATTGCGAATCAGGTGATCTTGTGGATGGTCCTGACCGTCGTGTTCGCGCTCGTGCTGGGCTTGCTGTCACGCTCTCGAGCGAACCAGGGCGTCGACGAAACGGAGACGCAGACCGTCGCCTGACCTTCCTCCGTTCCCACACGCGGCTCGAGTTGGCAAGCGCGGCTGGTGTACCAGCCGCGTTCACCAGCTCGGGCCGCGTTTGGCTTATCTGGCCAGCACGCAGTCGCCGCACACGGCAGTGCGATCGCCCGACACCCGGTAGATCAGACAGCAGCTCCGACGCTTGAAAGTCGGACCGGACCGCAACAGTCCGTCCTCGATGTCGGGGTGTGCGAGAAACCGATCCGCGTGCAGTAGTGCGGCGTCCGCGAGGTCCGGGACCGCCATCCCGATCATCCGTGCCGCGGAGTTGATCGCCGAGGCGACGTTGCCGCCCAGCACTCGCGTGCTGAGCGGATACCGCCGGGCGAACCATTCGCTCAGTTCGCCGACGGCACCAAGATCCACGTCGACGGCACCGTATTCAGCCTCGGCGGCACCGGGATTGGCGTCGGCGGCACCAGGTTTCGCGTCGACGGCACCAGGTTTCGCCTCGACGGCACCAGGTTTCGCGTCGGCGGCACCGGGATTGGCGTCGGCGGCACCGAGCAACACGACGGAGAGTGGAAACGGTCCGCCGAGTTCGTCGCGCCACCAGACGTGCTCGGGCTGCAGCGAGATGCTTGCTCCGGTGACCGCGGCGCCCAGCGCGGGCGCCACCAGTCGCGCGGTGAGGCCGAGGTGCGTCACCGATGCCGCGACGCGTGCTTCGACCTCCGCGGGAGCGCTGGCGGTGAGTGCTCGACGTACTCGTCGTACCCGGTCGACGAGGACGTCGTCGTCGACCAGCGCGGCTGCCATGGTCAACCAGCTCGCCCCGACCGGCGCGTCCGCCTCGTGGACCTCGACCTCGAAGAAGGGGCCGAAAGCGGCGTGAACTGACTCGGTCATCCTCTCTGCGTAGCGCACGACGGTGAACGGTGTCCACACACGCGGCGGGTCGGCGGCCGGCACGGGTGCCCGAAGCCGCCCGCGGTCGATTGCGTGAGTGCAGTTCACGCGGGTACCGGTGGGCAGTATCCGGGTACATGTGGATCGAGGGAAGCCGGCGTGCAAAGCTGTATTGAAACGTGTTCTAGTTATCGCTGATGGGTAGGTGGCTATGTTCGAGTGGTCCGAAGAAGACCTCATGGTGCGTGACGCGGTGCGGTCGTTCGTCGACAAGGAGATCCGGCCGCACTCCGACGAACTCGAGAGTGGGCAGTTGCCGCCATACGACATCCTGCGGAAGCTGATGACCTCCTTCGGCGTCGACGCAATGGCGCGCGAGGGGCTCGAGAAGGAACTCGATGCCGAGGCCTCGGGTGAGTCCAAGCCCAAGGGGTCCGGCGGCGGAATGATGAACTCGATGGCGCTGATCCTCAACATGGAACTGGCCGCGGCGAGTCTCGGCATGGTGGTCTCGATGGGGGTCAGCGTCGGACTCACGGTGTCGACGATCCGCTCGAAAGGCACGCTCGCGCAGAAGAAGCGGTGGCTGCCGGAGCTGGTGACCCTGGAGAAGGTCGGTGCCTGGGCGATCACCGAGCCGGACTCGGGTTCGGACGCACTCGGCGGCATGAAGACGACGGTCCGTCGCGACGGCGACGGTTACGTGCTCAACGGGCAGAAGACGTTCATCACCAACGGTCCGTATGCCGACACCATCGTCGTGTTCGCGAAACTCGACGAGGGCGACGGCACACCGATGCGCGACCGCAAGGTGCTGACCTTCGTGCTCGACAAGGGCATGGAGGGACTCACACAGGGCAAGCCGTTCAAGAAGATGGGCATCATGAGCAGCCCGACCGGTGAACTCTTCTTCGACAACGTGCGTCTCGGGCGCGACAGGCTGCTGGGTGAGACCGAGGACACCGGGTCGAGCAGCCGGGGCGACGACGGAGTGAAGGCGGGGTTCACCGCCGAACGCATCGGGATCGCGGCGCTGTCGATGGGCATCATCAACGAGGCTCAGCGGCTGTCGATCGAATATGCCAAGTCACGGACACTTTGGGGCCAGGAGATCGGTCGTTTCCAGCTCATCCAGCTCAAGCTCGCCGAGATGGAGATCGCCCGTATCAACGTGCAGAACATGCTGTTCAACGCGCTCGAACGCGCGAAGGCGGGCAAGCCGTTGTCGCTGGCCGAGGCGTCGGCGATGAAGCTCTACTCGTCACGGGCGGCGACCGAGGTCGCGATGGAGGCGGTGCAGTTGTTCGGCGGAAACGGCTATATGGCCGAGTACCGCGTGGAACAGCTTGCGCGCGATGCCAAGTCGCTGATGATCTACGCGGGTAGCAACGAGATCCAGGTGACACATGTGGCAAAGGGGCTGCTTGCCTGAGGGTTGTCAGGCCAGCGCACTTCCGAGTTCGTCGGCCTTCTCGATGAGTTCTGTTCCGTCGCGGGCGCTCACCGCGCCGGTGCAGTGCTGCGCGTAATCACTGAGAGCGCAGCCCGTTTGGGTCCAGTATCGGCGCGGCTCCGGGGTGACCCATGCCATCCGGTGGACCCGCCGAGCCAATCCGGCGAGCAGGTCGACGCGGGGATCGAAGCCGTTGCTGCGCGCGTCGCCGACGACGAGGACCGACGTGCGCGCGGTGATGAGACCGCTATGGCTCTCGAGCAACTCGGCGAGCATGCGGCCGTAATCACTCGTCGCCGACAGGTCGAGGTCGTCGGTGGCCAGGACGGCCGCGAGTGCGTCGTCGGCGGCGGCTGTTCTCAGCGCGGACGTGACCAGCACCGGTCTGTCCACGAAAGCCACGACCTCACACCGGTCACCGAACGCGTACAGCGTCTGTGCGAGTCGCAGTATGAAACCCGCGACAGGTCGCACCGACAACGAGACGTCGACGAGGATGAGCAGTCGCACCGGGCCCGGCGAGCGAACACTGCGCCACAGCGTGAGGGGGACCCCGTCCGTGCGGACGGCGGAACGCATCGTTCGACGCATGTTGAGCGCCCCACGATCAGCTTTGCGCGCCACCGTGCGTGGCGCACCCCGAATACGTTGGATGAGTCGGTGACACGCTCGGTCGATCTGTGCCTGATCGCTCCCGTGTAGGGGTGCGGAATCGAGTACGGCTTCTGCAGCTACGCCGACGAGGCGTTCGGAGAGTGCTGAGATGAACTGGGACAGTGCATGTTCGAGTTCCGCACGCTGTTCGTCGCTGAGGTCCTTCGCGCCGTCGTCGCCGTAGACGCTGCGTGCGTCGGCGGAGTCGAAAGCGGCGAGAATCTCAGCCGCGTCGGCCATCGTGATCGACGTTCCGCTCACGCGCGCCGTCGACCCCACCAGTTCACCGGCTTGGGCAGCTGCCGCTCCGTCGATCTCGACCGTGTAGGTGATTCCGCCTGCGACGCTGTTGCTTTCGGAGTCGACGGCCAACTGTTCTGTCCCCGCCGACACCGAGAAATCGTTCTCTTCGCGATGTGCGCTCTCCCCGTGGCGTTCACGCGCATCGGGGTCGTCGGCCATCAGATCGCCGATCTCGTCGGTGTGCTCGTCGGCGCCGATGCGCCGTGCCGCGCCGTCGAAGTCGTCGTCCCAGGCGACGTCCTCGGGTAGCTCTGCCGCAGCGCCGCGGGGACGCGGGAGGTCGGCGGCGCAATCTGCTTTCTGTGCGCCGACGAACACGAGGTCGAAGGCGGTGTCGAAGCCGTCGACCTCGTGCGCATACTTCACGCTCACCGCGCGGAGTGCTGCCCGCAGCCGGTCGAGGTGGCCGGCCCCCACAAGTGCCAGCGTGCGTCTGATCTCGATGACCTCGGCGGGGGAGACGGTGACGTGGTGGCGGCGGAGCGCGTGTCCGAACACCACCGCGATCGCGTCCAGTACGTGATCGCGGGTCGCAGTGGCACTTCGCGCTCGAGAGGTCGCCATGCGCTCAGCGTCGACCGGCGCTACGTGCGCGACCTGATCCGAACGCGGTCGCGGTCACAGATCCTCGCGGACTCGAGCCGTCGGCTGCGATCGGGGTCGGTGCATCGAGGGTGGATGCGGACGACTCCGGGGTGCCCATCGCGGCTCGCGCGGTGTCGAGATCACTACCGAACTTCACCAGCAGCGAGAGCAGGGCGCGATCGGTGGACGCCTGATCGTGTGCCGTGTCCGCAGCGTGCGTGGCAGTCGTCGCGCGTAGATACGACGCCGCCCGTGCGGCGTCGATGACCTCGGCGATTGAGGGACTCTTACGCAGCGGCAACTCTCGCAGGCGACGCGCGAGGTCGACGACGTCGGCGATCACCGCGGGCTCGACCTCCGGTGCGCGGACCGCGACGATGCGTCGTTCGCGCTCGACATCGGGATAATCGACCTGGAAGTGCAGACAGCGACGCTTGAGTGCGGGGGAGAGCTCGCGAGTGTCGTTGGAGGTGAGGATCACCCACGGCGACGACCGCGCGGTGAAGGTTCCCAGTTCCGGCACGGTCACCTGACGCTCTGCGAGCACCTCGAGCATGACCGCTTCCATCGCCTCGTCGGTGCGGTCGACCTCGTCGACCAGCAACACCGTCGGTGAGGCCGCGGTGATCGCGGCGAGCAGCGGCCTGGCGACGAGGAAGTCCTCGGTGTATACGCCGACGTCGGCGCGGGTCAGCGCCGCGGATGCGGCGGACAGTGTCGGCTGGGCGGCGAGTTCGGTGCCGATCCGGTCGCGCAGCATCTGCACGTGCAGGAGTTGGCGGGCGTAATCCCATTCGTAGAGTGCGCGTGACTCGTCGAGTCCTTCGTAGCACTGCAGACGGATCAATTCCCGACCCGACGCCGCAGCAAGGGATTTGGCCAACTCGGTCTTTCCGACGCCTGCGGGCCCCTCCAGAAGAAGTGGTCGGTCGAGCAGTGTGGCGAGGTGGACGACCACCGCGAGGTCGTCATCTATGACATAGCCTTGGGCGTCGAGACTCTCGATCAGCTCCTCCACGGTGTCGAATCCGTGTGAGAAGGGCGATGATTCGGCTTCCGACAGTCGGGTGTTCGACAGTGGGGCGTTGGACAGTTCGGACACGTCCGGCATGGCTCCTCGTGACATCAGTGCTCGCGGGTGTGGTGTGAACTCGGGGGTGCGGATCGGTCCAGGTGAAGGGTCAGGTCGCGACCTCACCCGGACCGATCAGCGTGCTCGGGAGGTGCTCAGTCTCCCGAGGGTCTCCTGGCAGCGCCCATCAGTACGTGCCCATCAGTACGTGCCGGTCATGGCGTGGCTCACCATCGGGATGAGTGATTCGACGGAGCATTCGCGCGGATTCGCCGGTGTGCACCAGTCATCCATCATGTGCTCGGCGATCGCCCGGATCTGCTTGTCCGAGGTGTCCATGGTCTCTCCGCGACCCTCGTACTTACCCGTGTTCATCCGGTTCTTTTCGTAACTGTTGACGGTGACCTGGCCGAAGTTGTCCGGGATGCCGAGATCCTTGGACAGTCGGATGGCTTCTTCGACAGCGGCATCGGCGGCCTGGACGGTCGACATGTTGGTGGTGTCGATACCCAGCAGGGCGGCCATGTCGGCATAGCGCTCGTACCGGCTGGGCAGGTTGTACTCCCAGACGCGCGGTAGGGCGATCGCGTTGTTCAGGCCGTGGTGGCTGTCGTAGAACGCGCTGACGGCGTGCGACAACGAGTGGATGAGACCGAGGCCACCGGAGTTGAATGCTTGTGCCGCAATGTATTGCGCGTTCATCATGCCGGTGCGGGCTTCGAGGTTGCGCGGCTCGTACACGGCGGTGCGCAGATGATCGCGGATCAGTTCGATCGCGTACTTGGCATTACCCAATGACGGCGCGAAGTCCAGCCGCGACACGTACGGCTCGGATGCGTGCGCGAGCACATCGAAGCCGCAGAACGCGGTGAAGTGCTCGGGGCAGCTGTAGTAGAGCAGCGGATCGTCCATGGCGAGGTCGACGAGGCAGGTGTCGTCGAAGGCCACCCACTTGTGCGGCTTGTTCATGTCCGACGTGTCGGTGATGACGTAGGCCCACGACGTCTCCGAACCGGTTCCCGCGGTGGTGGATACGGCGATGTGCTTGGGATTCTCCTTGTTGGTCGCCTTGGAGAAGCCCTCGAACTCGTTGATGTTGCGGCCGTCGTGCGCGATCACCATCCGGGCGCCCTTGGCCGCGTCGTGGCTCGAGCCGCCGCCGACCGAGATGATGCCGTCGCACTTCTCCGACTGATAGAGCGCGGCCGCGTCCATACAGTTGTAATCCTTGGGGTTCGACTCGACCTTGTCGTAGAGCACGACGTCGACACCCTGGTACTCGATCTTTCCCTTGAGTTCCTCGATGATGCCCGACCCGCGCAGGCCCGTCGTCATGAGCAGCACGCGTGTCATGCCGAGGTCCTTGGCTTCGACGCCGAGCATGTCGTGCGCGCCGACGCCCAGCTTGGCGTTCGGGAACGGGTGGAAGTCCTTGATCGGGAAGTCCCAGATCTGGTTCAGCTCGATGGCCATGTGGCGATCTCCTAGTGACGTGACGGTGTGTCCTGTTCCACTGTGTGGTCGACGTCACGCACATACAAGATCACCTGCTCAGATGAAAAGATGATCAGACTGTCGGTCGAGGGGTGACCCTGTCCATCCGGACAGGGATGAGGGCGGCGTCGGGATCGTGGAAAATGAAACGCCCCCATCGCCATGAACAGTGGTGGACCCAACGCGGGTCCCGAGGTGTCAGGCCCCGGTGAATATCAGCACGATCAGAGCCAGATTGAGCACGACGATGAGGATCGACGAAGCCGTTGCGGCAATGCGGAGCGTCCACCCGTCGGCGTAGTCGCCCATGAGTCGACGGTCGGCGGTGAGGCGGCCCAACGGGATGATCGCGAACGGGATTCCGAAGCTCAACACCACCTGACTGATGACCAGTGCCCAGGTCGGATCGACCCCGACTCCGAGGACCACCAGCGCCGGGACGAGTGTGACGAGTCTGCGGAGCACGAGAGGTATCCGGATGTGCAGCAGCCCATCCATGATCGCCGAACCCGCCGACGACCCGACCGACGTCGCGGCGAGGCCGCTCGCCAGCAGCCCGATGGCGAATATTGTTGCGACCGAGGGGCCGAGCGAGTCGCGCACCGCATCGTAGGCCCCTTCGATGGTGTCGGTGCCCTCTTTGCCGCGAAGGTTGGTGGCCGCGAGCAGCAGTAGCGCGATGTTGACCGCTCCCGCGACGATCAGGGCGATCACGACATCCCACCGTGTCACCCTGATGAGGCGTCGGGTCCGCGAGGGGCTGGTACTGATTCCGTGTCGATCGACGACCAGCGAGGAGTGCACGTAGATCGCGTGTGGCATGACGGTGGCGCCGAGCATGGACGCGGCGAGCAGGACCGTCTCGGGCCCCTGTAACCGTGGCACGAGTCCGCCGAGAACCTCTCCCGGAGGCGGGGGTTCCACAACGAGCCCGGCCAGGAACCCGACCACGATGATAGCGAGCATCCCCAGGATGACCCGCTCGAAGACATGCTGCTGACGCGGGTTCTGCAGCAGCAGCATCAGCAGCGACACCACGCCGACGATCACTCCACCGAGAACGAGTGGGAGTCCGAACAGGAGGTTCAACGCGATCGCCCCGCCGAGAACCTCCGCGAGATCTGTGGCGACCGCGACGGCCTCGGCCTGCATCCAGAAGGCCAACCGGGATCGGCGGCCCATGCGCTCACCGATGAGCGCGGGGAGTCCCTTGCCGGTGACGATTCCGAGTTTCGCCGACTGGTATTGGATCAGCATTGCGATCACGTTGGCCAGGACCAGGACCCAGACCAGCAGGAACCCGTAGCGGGAACCCGCTGTGATGTTGGCGGCGACATTGCCGGGATCGACGTAGGCGATGGCGGCCACGAATGCGGGGCCCAGTAGAGCGACGTTCCGCAGCAGTGTGCGCGGACGACGTACGCGGCCACGGGTTGCCGGCGACCCGGGTTGCTCACGTTCTTCGACCGTGCTCACCTGACCAATCTCGCACAGCTCGGCGCCGAGTTCAACCGACGCGAATCAAAAAGTTCGGGTGACCGAAACCCGGTACCAGTGCCATCCCAGACGCGGCTTGAGTTGGCAGACGCGGCTGGTGCACCAGCCGCGTTCACATGCTCGGACCGCGTGTGGGGCGCCGATGGTCACTGGAGGAGGCGCCACACCCGATCCCTCGACATCGGCAGCTCGTAGGGCCGACAGCCGACGGCCCGTCTGATCGCGTTGGCCAGAGCCGGTGCCACCGGGTTGTAGGGCGACTCACTCATCGACTTCGCGCCGTAGGGACCGAGGTCGTCGGACGTATCGGCGAAGTAGACCTCGGTCTCGGGGACGTCGGCCATCTGCGGCACCCGGTAGGTACGGAACACCGGGGTGAGCGGCACGCCCTTTCCGTCGAGCATGATCTCTTCGTACAGTGACGATCCGATCGCCTGGGCCACACCGCCCTCCACCTGTCCGCGGCACTGTTGCGGATTCATGACCGTGCCGGCGTCGGCGGCCTGGACCGACTGCAGTATGCGGACTGTGCCGGTGGCGGTGTCCACTGCAACGCGAAATGCGTGCACGTTGAACGCGATCGACCGCAGTGCACCGCTCTCCGACCCGCTGGCGGCGATACGGTCCCCGACACGATGAGTGGGATCGACGGCTGCGATGAGTTCGCCGAAACCGACGAGTCTTTCGCCGACCAGCGCGCCGTCGGGTACCAGCCGAACGGCGTCGGGAGAGGTTGCGGTGATCGAGGACGCGGCGTCGAGCAGGAGAGTGCGTAGCGCAAGAGCGGCACCGTGGGTCGCCTTGCCCGCCACTGTGATTCCTGCAGATGCGAACGCGCCGGTGTCGTACACCGCCGCGTCGGTGTCGCCGTGGTGCAACATGATGCGCGACGGATCGGTGCCCACCGCCTCTGCGACGATCTGCGTGAGGACCGTCGTCGTGCCGTTGCCGAACTCCGCCGTGCCGACCCCGACGTGATATCGGCCGTCGACGCCGACACTCACCTCGACGGTGGAGAAATGTCCACGCGGTGCCATGGTCGCGATGGCGGCGATGGCCATGCCCTCGCCCACACGCCACGAATCCCCTTGCGGCACAGCCGCTCCGTTCCCCTTCGCCAGCGCATTCTGGGCGAGGTCGAGACACTGGTCGAGGCCGTAACTGCCGTAGACGAGGTCGTCCTCCGGTTCCGGGTGTGCGATCAGGAGCGGGTCGCCGTCGCGGACCGCGTTGATCCGGCGTAGTTCGAAGGGGTCGATGTCGAGCGCGAGGGCCAGTTCGTCCATCGCGGACTCGACCGCCAGGATCACCTGCCCGAGCCCGTAACCGCGGAACGCGCCGGACGGCGGGTTGTTGGTGTAGACGACCTCGGCGTCGATGCGCTTGACCGGGCAGTTGTACACCGACACCGATTCGGCGCAGGCGTGGAACATCACCCCCATCGAGTGATTGCCGTAGGCGCCGGTGTCGGAGAGGACGTCGACCTTCATCGCACGGAGCCGGCCGTCGTCATCGGCGCCGAGGTCGACCGCGACGCGGAAGGGATGACGGTACGTGGTGCGGGTCATCTCGTCGGTGCGGGTCATCTCGTAACCGACCGGCGCGCCGGTGCGTAGAACCGCGATCGCGACGAGGTCTTCGGTGAGCAGTTCCTGCTTGCCGCCGAAGCCGCCGCCGACGCGCGCACTGAACACCCGGATCTGTTCCGGCGGTAGTTCGAGCAGCAACGCCAGTTCGTCGCGAACAAGGAACGGAACCTGGGTGCTGGTGCGGATCACCAGGCGACCGTCGTCGTCGAGCCAGCCGATGGAGCCATGTGTTTCCAACTGCGCATGCGATATCCGCGCGGTGCGCCACGTTCCGCCGACGGTCACCGGGGAGTCGGCGAGTGCGGAATCCACATCACCGCCGAAGCCCTCGTGGAACGAGGAGATGACGTTGCGGCCGGCCTCGAAGACCCTGTCCTCGGGCGTGCGGTCGGGATGGACGATCGGCGCGCCGGAACTCCTGGCCTCCTCCGGATCGAAGACGCCCGGCATGATCTCGTACTCGACGTCGATGAGTCGGCACGCCTCCTCGGCGATTCCGGCGGTGTCGGCGACGACCGCGGCAACCCGCTGACCGACGAACCGCACCACGGAGTCGAGGACCAACGTGTCATCGGGGTCGTCGGCGCGGGATTCGTGTCGCGCGGTGGAGAACCTTCGCGTGCTGACGTTCTCATGGGTGAGGACCAGCGCGACGCCGGGCAGGGCCTCGGCCGCCGAGGTGTCGATCGAGAGGATCTTGGCATGCGGGTGCGGAGAGGTCAGGACGCGCAGGTAACGCATGCCGGGGACCGCGACGTCGAAGGTGTACGGCTCGTTGCCGGTGACCACACGACGTGCCGCCGGCGGGGCGAGTGAGCTGCCGACCGCGGGGATGGTCTGGCCACCGCACCCGTCAGCGGTGTCCGCTCGACCAGCAGGCGTCGAGGACGGCGAGATCGCAGGGGAGGCTCCCTGCCGAATGGCCTGGCGTATCGCGCGATATCCGGTGCAGCGGCAGAGGTTTCCCTTCATGGTGCGCTGCAGTTCGTCGGTGTCGGCGACTGTCTGCGGGTCGAGGGTCGACGCGGTGACGATCATCCCCGCGGTGCAGAAACCACACTGGAACCCGAAGTTGTCGACGAACGCCTGTTGCATGGGATGGAGGTCGTCGACGGTTCCGAGACCGGATACCGTCGTGACGGAGCGACCGTCGACACGCTGTGCCGGGAAGATGCACGAGTGCACCGGCTTACCGTCGACCAAGACCGAACACGCACCGCAGTCACCCGCGTCGCACCCCTTCTTGACCTCGAAATGTGCCTGCTCGCGCAGGAACGTCCGCAGGCACTGTCCCGCGGCGGGCTGGGCTTCCACGGCATCGCCGTTGATCTCGAATTTCACCGCGCACCATTGTCTTTCGTCGAGCGTGAGAGCTCGACACGGATCTGTTCTGCCAGAGTTGCCGACACGCTGCGTCGCCAGTCGGCGGCACCGAGCGGGTCGGTGTAGTAGCCGTCGGCCGCCCAGATGTCGGCCCGCAGGCGGTCGGCGTCGGGTAATCCCTCGTAGCGCAGTACCGTCGGCCAGAGGGTTGCGGCGGTGATACCGAAGACAGCTGTGTCGTCCTCGTCGTGCCGGCCGGTGATCACCGCTCCGGACCGGCCGAGCTCCGCGAGTGCGATCTTGCGGAAACCCGTTCGGGCGCGCAGTGCGTAGCCGGGGATGTCGATCGCGCGTAACACGTCTCCGTCGCCCAATGTGTTGGTGCCGTTGCCGGTCACCAGTTCGGCGACGGGGACGGTGTAGTCGGTGCCGTCGGCACGCCAGACGAGTGCCCGTCCGTCGAGGCCCGACGCGAGTGACACCATCGAGGCGGCCGCGAACGATCGGCAGATGTTACCGCCGACTGTTGCCACGTTCCAGATCTTGAAGGAAGCGAGAAGCGCTGTGGCGCATTGGAACAGCAGCGGGTGGGCATGCCAGCCACGTTGTGCGGGCAATTCGGCGAGCTGGGCCACCGTCGCCGTCGCCGCAATCCGCAGACCGCCGTCGGGAAGGTCCTCGAACGGTTTCCAACCGATCCTGCTGATGTCCACGACGCCGGTCGAGGCCACCTGGGGCTCGGAGAAGAACCAGGTGCCACCCGCGACGATGCGTTCGCCGTCGGCGAGTCGGAGGTCGTCGCGATCGTGTGCGTAACGGTAGGTCGAGATGGTGTGTAGATCCATCAGATCCACCAAGCTGTACTGCTCGCAGTGATCATGAGTGCACTCCGGTCGCCTTGTCGAGGAGCCGACGGTGCTCATGAGCGCAGTCGGCGGCGACTGCGTCTGTGTCGACGGTCAGCATCTCGGCATCGGCGACGACTTGGGCCCCGTTGACCCAGGATGCCCTGATCGGTGGAATGGCGCCGAGTACCAGGGCCGCGATCGGGTCATCGATGTCGGCGTGTGCGAGCCTGCTCAGATCCCAGAGGACCAGATCGGCGAGTTTGCCGACCTCGATCGAGCCGATCTCCTTGTCGCGTCCCAATATTCGTGCCCCGCCGATGGTGGCCAGCTCGATCGCCGTACGCGTGGTCAATGCGGTGGGGCCACCCCTGGCGCGGGCCATCAGCACAGCCTGGTGTGCTTCCTCGAGCAGTCGAGCGGATTCGTTCGACGCCGCGCCGTCGACGCCGAGACCGACGGGTACCCCGGCGTCGACAAGATCACGGGTGCGGCAGATGCGATTGCCCAGTCGGGCGTTGGAGGTGGGGCAGTGGGCCACACCGGTTGACGTCGCGGCGAGTCGGACGATCTCGTCGTCGGCGAACTCGATGCCGTGGGCGAACCATACGTCGTCGCCGATCCAGCCGACCGATTCCATGTATTGCAGTGGGGTGCAGCCGAAATGCTCGTCACAGTAGATGTTCTCGTCGACTGACTCGGCGAGGTGTGTGTGCAGGCGCACGCCGAGTTCCCGCGCGAGAGCCGCGGATTCGCGCAGCAGGTCGGTGGTGACCGAGAAGGGTGAGCACGGTGCGAGTGCGATGCGCAGCATCGACTCCGGTGCCGGATCGTGCCAGCGGGTAACGGCATCGGAACTCGCGGCGAGGATCTCGTCGATACCCTGCACCACCGTGTCCGGGGGGAGTCCGCCGTCCTTCTCGGACAGATCCATCGAGCCGCGTGTGGGGTGGAAGCGCAGACCGGTGGTGCGGGCCGCCTCGATCTCCGCGCCGAGGAGGTCGCCTCCTTCGCGGGGGAACACATAGTGGTGGTCGGTTGTCGTCGTGCATCCCGACAGTGCCAGCTGCGAGAGGCCACCGAGAGCTGCGGTGTGCACGGCGTTCTCGTCGATACCCGCCCAGATCGGGTACAGCGTGGTGAGCCATTCGAACAGTGTGTGATCGGCGGCGAGCCCGCGGGTGATCCACTGATAGAGGTGGTGGTGGGTGTTGATCAGGCCGGGTGTCAGGACGCAGCCCGAGCCGTCGATTCGGGCGACGTCGGCCGGAAGTGGTGGTGCAGCGACCTCGTCGTCGATGATCGCGGTGATCGTAGTGCCCTCGAAGAGTACCGATGCCCGCGACAGTTCCCGCCGCCGCGGGTCGACGGTCACGACGGCGGCGTTCTCGATGAGGGTTGCTGAGGGCACAGCGACACGCTACGACGAATGGGCCTGCGCGGCATGTCGGGGTGCCCGGCTACGCACCCCTGTGGCGTCGGTTACGTGCGCCGGGTGGTCGCCGGGATCAGGCGGTGATGGTGACCGGTGTGCCGTCGCCCGCCCACTCGTAGAGGTGCTTGATCTGGTCGCCGGGCACATGGATGCAGCCCTCGGAACCCTGCGTCCTGTACTTCGTGGTGTCGCCGTAGGGGAACTTCTGCCAGGGCGAGTCGTGGAAGCCGATGTCGCCGAAGAGATGCAGCCAGTAGTGCACGAAGACCGTGTATCCCGGTCCACTCAGCGTGCGGTCGACGTCGTGACTCTCGATCTGCCAGGTTCCGAGCGGGGTACCTGCACCGCGGTCGACGCTTCCGGTGGTGACGGGCACGTCGGAAATCTGACGTCCGTCCTCGCAGAGGGCCATGTGTTGCGACGCGAGGCCGACGACGATCGCTTTACCCGTCGCGTTCGCGGGACATGACGGCAGGGGAGGAGCAGGTGCGGTGACGACCGGCAAGGGTTTCGGATGCTGTGCCGACTCGGCCGACGCGGACGAACGCTGCGTGAGGCCGGTGATCGTGGCGATCGTGACAGCCAGCACCGCTACCGCCGCGAGAGCGGGCCACGCGTATCCGAGCACGAGCGACCTCGTCGTGTGACCACGACCCTGCTTCTTGGCAACCGATATCATTTCGTCCGACGTTACCGCAGACCGGACGAGAGGCAGTTCCTACCCGTGTCGGTGCAGACACCGGGTGCGTGGGTAGCGGGCGTGCTCGGGGAGGTCACCGGCCGCGCGCAGGACGGTACGGAATGGAATCGCTCACGGTCACATCGACGTCGATCGGTCGGCCGATCTGGGGAAACGCCCGCTGTGGACACGCGGATCTCGGGCACACCTTGCATCCGGCGCCGATCGGCACGGTTCGACGGTCTTCGGCGAGGTCGACACCTGTGGAGTAGATCAGGCGGTCGGCGTGTGCGAGGTCACAGCCGAGTCCGATCGCGAAGGACTTGTGCTGCGTGAGATAACCCTGTCCCTCGTCGGTGCTGCGTGCCAGCCAGAAGTACGACCTGCCGTCGGGCATCTGCGAGACCTGGGTGACTATGCGGCTGGGAGACGCGAAGGCGTCGTGAACGACCCACAGCGGGCAACTCCCGCCAGCCCTCGAGAAGTGAAACGCTGTGGCGGACTGCCGTTTCGAGATGTTCCCGGCTCGGTCGGTCCGCACGAAGATGAACGGTATGCCCCGGTGTCCCTGGCGCTGCAGCGTCGACAACCGATGGCACACGGTCTCGAAACCGACGTCGAACCCGACACAGAGCAATTCGATGTCGTACCGCGCATCCTCCGCAGCTGCGCGGAAACGCCCGTACGGCAGCAACAATGCGCCGGCGAAGTAGTTGGCCAGGCCGATCCGGGCGACAGACTGCGACTCCTTGCTGAGTTCTGTCGCCTCGGCGATGACGGCGTCGACCACGTCGCCTTGCGTGATCAGTGCCAGTTGCGTCGCGAGCTGGAAGGCACGCTGCCCCGACGTGAGTCGACCGGCGAGATGGACGACACGCTGCGCGGGGTCGTAGACGCGTTTGGGTTGACGCGCGGCCCCGGCGGGATCGTCGTCGTGCGCGATCGACACCGAGATGCCGTGTTCGCGCGATAGGAGTGTCGCCAATTGGAGGTCGAGGCCCCCGATGTGTAGGTGGTGCCGATCGAACATGTCCTCGGCGGCACGGTCGAGGACGTCGATGTAGTTCTTGCGGTCGTAGAAGAAGTCGCGAACCTCCTCGAACGGCATCGGGATCGACGACGCGCCGTCGGAGTGCGAGGCGCTGCCCCGGTAGGTCTCGAGCTCGGATTCGGCCGCGGCGAGGCGGCGGTGCAGCGTCGAGATCGTGCGGCCGACCGCGGGCATCCTGGAGACGAGCTCGGTGATCTCCGCGCGCGTGACGTCGCCGGCATCAGGATGCGTGGACAGCGCTTCGGCGAGGTCGGCGACGAGTCGCGCGTCGGTGTCCGCGGCGAAGTAGTCGGCGTCGAGATCGAACTCGTGGGTGAGTGCGAGCAGGACCGAGACCGTGATGGGGCGTTGGTCGTTCTCGAGTTGGTTGACGTAGCTGGTGGACTTGTCGATCCGGCGTGCCAGCGCTGCCTGCGACAGCCCGTGCTCGTCGCGGAGACGTCGCAGGCGAGCGCCGACCAGCAGTCGTCTCGATGTCGAAGCAGCCATCTCGGGAGTGTAGCGCCATCGCCATCCGCAACCTTTGCACAATTCGGACCAAGAGTCCGCAAAAATACGCACTGTCCAGCACTTTCGAGGGTGAACCCCTTCTGCGTACGGTGCGAACATGATCATTCACAACGTGCGTACCCATCGCAGCGCGGAGACTTTTCCACAGTCTGAGCACCTCGCTCAGAAGATCGCCGAGGTTGCCGCCGACCCGGTCGAGGTACCGGTCGACACGACGGACATGGTGATCAACCGCATCATCGACAACGCTGCGGTCAGCGCGGCGTCGGTGATCCGACGACCCGTGACAACCGCGCGTGCGCAAGCACTCGCTCACCCACCGGCAGCCCGAAAGAACGGTGCCGGGGTGTTCGGGGTCGGGGGTTCGTACTCGCCCGAGTGGGCCGCGTGGGCCAATGGAGTCGCCGTTCGTGAGCTCGACTTCCACGACACGTTCCTGGCAGCGGAGTACTCACATCCCGGCGACAACATCCCACCGCTGGTCGCTGTCGCCCAGCATGTGGGCGCGACCGGCGCCGATCTGATCCGCGGCCTGGCCACCGCATACGAGATCCAGATCGACCTCGTCCGCGGAATGTCGTTGCACGAGCACAAGATCGACCACGTCGCCCATCTCGGACCTTCGGTCGCCGCGGGACTGGGTACCATGCTGCACCTCGACGCCGAGACCATCTACCAGGCGGTCGGTCAGGCGCTGCACCTCACCACCGCCACCCGACAGTCCCGAAAGGGACTGATCTCGAGTTGGAAGGCGTACGCGCCGGCCCACGCGGGGAAGATCGCCATCGAGGCCGTGGACCGGGCGATGCGCGGGGAGGGCTCGCCCGCACCGATCTGGGAGGGCGAGGACGGTGTGATCGCGTGGATGCTCGGTGGAGCCGACAAGGTCTACGAGATCCCGCTACCCGGTCCCGGCGAGGCCAAGCGCGCGATCCTCGACAGCTACACCAAGGAGCACTCGGCCGAATACCAGAGTCAGGCGCCGATCGACCTCGCGCGCCGAATGCGCGAGCGGATCGCGAATATCGACGACATCGAATCGATCGTGCTGCACACCAGTCACCACACCCACGTGGTGATCGGCACCGGCTCGAACGACCCGCAGAAATTCGATCCCTCCGCGAGCCGGGAAACGCTCGACCACTCGGTCATGTACATCTTCGCCGTGGCGCTGCAGGACGGCACCTGGCACCACGAGTCCTCGTATGCGCCGGAGCGCGCCAACCGTCCCGACACCATCGAACTGTGGCGCAAGATCTCCACCGTCGAAGACCCGGAGTGGACGCGGCGCTACCACTCGACCGACCCTGCCGAGAAGGCGTTCGGCGCCAAGGCGGTCGTCACGCTGCGCAGCGGCGAGGTGATCACCGACGAACTCGCCGTCGCCGACGCCCATCCGCTCGGTGCGCGTCCCTTCGCGCGTGCGCAGTACGAAGCGAAGTTCGCCACCATGGCCGACGGCGTCATCGACGTAGCCGACCAGCAGCGCTTCCTGACCGCAGCCCGGGGGCTCGCCGAGCTCGGCTCGGATGGGCTCGACGCCCTGGTTCCCAGAGTGCTGCCCGTGGTTCTCGACAAGGCGCCCACCATCGGGTCGGGGATCTTCTGATGTCCGCGACCAACACGACAGCAGGATTGTTCTCCTCGGCGGTGTCGGCATCCGACAAACGTCGCGCACTGCGAACCGGTCTCGCCTGCGGCGAACTGCAGCGGTGGCCGGGCGCGTTCTCACCGCTGGCGGCCAAGCTCATTGCCGATGTGGGTTTCGAGGGTGTCTACGTCTCGGGTGCCGTCCTGTCGGCAGATATCGGACTGCCCGACATCGGACTGACCACCCTCAGCGAGGTGGCTGACCGGGGCGGGCAGATCGCACGTGCGACGGATCTGCCCACTCTCGTCGACGCCGACACCGGCTTCGGTGAACCGATGAGCGCGGCGCGGACGGTCGCAGCGCTCGAGGACGCGGGGTTGTCCGGATGCCACCTCGAGGATCAGGTCAACCCGAAGCGGTGCGGCCACCTCGACGGCAAGGACGTCGTGCCCACGGCGGACATGCTCAAGCGTCTCGCCGCGGCCGTGACGGCGCGCCGTGACGAGAACTTCGTGATCTGTGCGCGCACCGACGCACGGGCGATCGAGGGACTCGACGCCGCGATCGACCGCGCCAGGGCCTACGCCGACGCCGGTGCCGATCTGATCTTCACCGAGGCGCTGCGCGATCTGTCGGAGTTCGAGGCGTTTCGCGCCGCGGTGGACGTTCCGTTGCTGGCCAACATGACCGAGTTCGGCAAGTCCGAACTCCTCACCGCCCGTCAGCTTTCCGATGTCGGATACAACGCCGTCATCTATCCCGTCACCACGCTGCGGATCGCGATGGGTGCAGTCGAAGCAGGACTGCGCGAATTGGCAACGGCGGGAACGCAAGTCGGTCTTCTCGACGGCATGCAGCATCGCAGCCGCCTGTACGAGCTGCTCCGCTACGCCGACTACAACGACTTCGATTCCGAACTCTTCACCTTCCGACTGCCCGGCGAGACAACCACGGAGACAATGTCATGAGCGCACCATCGGTTGACCAGACCATTCACAAAGGGCTGGCAGGCGTCGTCGTCGACACCACCGCGATCTCCAAGGTGGTCCCCGAGACCAACTCGTTGACCTACCGTGGATACGCGGTGCAGGATTTGGCTGCGCACTGCAGTTTCGAACAGGTCGCCTACCTCCTGTGGCACGGTGAGCTGCCGACCGACAACGAGTTGGCAGCGTTCACCCAGCGGGAGCGTGCGAGCCGTCGGCTCGACCGTTCGACCCAGGCCGTTCTCGCCCGAATCCCGGAGAACTGCCACCCGATGGACGTCGTACGGACGGCGATCAGCTATCTCGGCACCGAAGACCCGGACGAGGACGACGCCAATCCGACTGCAAACTTCGACAAATCGCTGCGGATGTTCGCCGTACTGCCGACGATCGTCGCCGCGGACATGCGTCGACGACGTGGCCTCGACCCGATCGGACCACATCACGCGCTCGGCTACGCCGAGAACTTTCTGACGATGTGCTTCGGCGAGCTTCCCGATCCGGTCATCGTTCGGGCATTCGAGAAGTCGATGGTGCTCTACGCCGAGCACAGCTTCAATGCCTCGACCTTCGCGGCCCGCGTGGTGACCTCGACGCAGTCGGACATCTACAGCGCGGTCACCGCGGCCATCGGCGCACTGAAGGGGTCACTGCACGGCGGCGCCAATGAGGCCGTCATGTACGACATGATCGAGATCGATCGCCCTGAGCGTGCACGAGGCTGGCTCGAGGGCAAGCTCGCGAACAAGGACAAGGTGATGGGGTTCGGTCACCGCGTGTACAAGAATGGGGACTCGCGGGTCCCGACGATGCGCGACGCGCTCGTGGAGGTGTCCGAGCATCTCGGCGATGACCGGTGGGTGCGGATCTACGGAGAACTCGAGCACCTCATGGCCGACCGAACCGGAATCCTGCCCAACCTCGACTTTCCGACCGGACCCGCCTACCACCTGATGGGATTCGACATCGGGTCGTTCACCCCGATATTCGTGATGAGCCGCATCACGGGGTGGACTGCGCACATCATGGAACAAGCTGCGTCGAACGCGTTGATTCGCCCGCTGAGCGGATACACCGGTCCAGCGCAGCGCGAGCTCACATCGTGAGACAAAAGTGAGGCAACGACCTCACTTTAGGATATGTTGGACCGCGACGATTGTTACCGGACCCGTTGCGGGTCACGGCCACACACGGCCTTGACGGTGTGACCTCGACGAATGGAAGTTGTGACCCGAGATGTTTGAGAAAGTCCTGGTTGCCAATCGCGGTGAGATCGCGATCCGAGCGTTTCGCGCTGCATACGAACTCGGTGCGGGCACCGTCGCGGTCTTCCCGTATGAGGATCGCAATTCACTGCACCGCTTGAAGGCCGACGAGTCGTATCAGATCGGGGTACCCGGGCATCCGGTACGGGCGTACCTATCGGTCGACGAGATCATCGGAGCCGCGCTGCATTCGGGCGCCGACGCTGTCTATCCGGGTTACGGGTTCCTGTCCGAGAACGCCGAGTTGGCCGCGGCGTGTGCCGAACACGACATCACCTTCGTCGGACCACCTGCTCATGTTCTGGAGCTGACGGGCAACAAGGCGCAAGCCGTCGCGGCGGCGAGGGATGCGGGCCTGCCGGTGTTGGCATCGTCGGAGCCCTCGGCCGATGTCGACGAGTTGGTCGCGGCCAGCGCGGACATGACGTTCCCGCTGTTCGTCAAGGCGGTCGCCGGTGGTGGCGGCCGCGGCATGCGCCGCGTGGCCAGGCGTGAGGATCTGGCCGAAGCGATCTCAGCGGCATCGCGGGAGGCCGACACGGCGTTCGGTGATCCGACGGTCTTCCTCGAACAGGCGGTGATCAATCCGCGGCACATCGAGGTGCAGATCCTCGCCGACACCCGGGGCAACGTCATCCATCTGTTCGAGCGTGACTGCAGTGTGCAGCGGCGGCATCAGAAGGTCGTCGAGTTGGCACCGGCGCCGAATCTGGATCCGCAACTGCGCGAACGTATCTGCGCAGATGCCGTGGCGTTCGCGCGGCAGATCGGCTACTCCTGCGCGGGAACCGTCGAGTTCCTTGTCGATGAGCAGGGTAACCACGTCTTCATCGAGATGAATCCGCGCATCCAGGTGGAGCACACGGTGACCGAGGAGATCACCGACGTCGATCTCGTCGGCGCCCAGATGCGGGTCGCCTCGGGACAGTCACTGCAGGAGTTGGGCCTCGACCAGGAATCGATCTCGATTCGGGGCGCTGCCCTGCAGTGTCGCATCACGACCGAGGACCCCGCCGACGGATTCCGGCCCGACGTAGGACGGATCACAGCTTATCGCACACCGGGCGGTGCCGGTATCCGTCTGGACGGCAGCGCGGTGCTCGGCGGCGAGATCAGCGGGCATTTCGATTCCATGTTGGTCAAGCTCAGTTGTCGGGGGCGTGACTTCGACACCGCGGTACGACGCGCTCGTCGTGCGCTGGCGGAGTTCCGCATCCGCGGGGTCGCCACCAACATCCCGTTCCTGCAGGCGGTTCTCGACGATCCGGACTTCGCCGCAGGACGCGTGACGACGTCGTTCATCGAGGATCGTCCGTGGCTGTTGACCTCGCGTGGATCAGCCGACCGGGGTACGCGAATCCTGTCGTATCTCGCCGACGTCACGGTGAACAAGCCGCATGGAGAGCGTCCGAGCACCGTGTATCCGCGCGACAAGCTCCCCGTCGTCGACCGCTCCCGCCTGCTTTCCCCGCCGGACGGGTCTCGTCAACGTCTGCTGGCGTTGGGCCCCACCGGTTTCGCTCGTGATCTGCGTCAGCGGTCGGCCGTCGGGGTCACCGACACCACGTTCCGTGACGCTCACCAGTCCCTGTTGGCGACACGGGTACGGACCAGCGGAATGCTCGCGGTCGCACCGTACGTGGCGGCCATGACGCCGGAGCTGTTGTCGGTCGAGTGCTGGGGTGGTGCCACCTACGACGTCGCACTGCGGTTCCTCAAGGAAGATCCGTGGGATCGGTTGGCGCAGTTGCGTGAGGCGATGCCCAACATCTGCCTGCAGATGTTGCTACGTGGCGCCAACACCGTCGGTTACACGCCGTATCCGCAGAAGGTCACGACGGCATTCGTGGCCGAGGCCACCGACGTCGGCATCGACATCTTCCGTATCTTCGACGCGCTCAACAACATTGACGCGATGCGGCCTGCGATCGACGCCGTGCTGGAGACCGATCGTGCCGTCGCGGAGGTGGCGATGAGCTACACCGGCGATCTCGCGAACCCCGACGAGAAGCTCTACACCCTCGACTACTACCTGCGGCTGGCGGCGCAGATCGTCGACGCGGGCGCACATGTGTTGGCCATCAAGGACATGGCAGGCCTGCTGCGCGCACCGGCGGCGGAACTGCTGGTGTCGGCGTTGCGGCGCGAGTTCGATCTGCCGATCCACGTCCACACCCACGACACGGCGGGCGGCCAGTTGGCCACCTACCTCGCTGCGGTCGACGCCGGTGCCGACGCCGTGGACGGCGCGTCGGCGCCGCTGGCAGGTACCACCAGCCAGCCGCCGCTGTCGGCGATCGTCGCCGTTTTCGCACACACCGAGCGCGACACCGGCCTCGACCTCGGCGCGGTCTGCGATCTGGAACCGTACTGGGAGGCCGTGCGAAAGGTTTACGCCCCCTTCGAATCCGGTGTTCCCGCACCGACCGGCCGGGTGTACTCGCACGAGATCCCGGGCGGGCAGCTGTCGAATCTGCGTCAGCAGGCCATCGCGCTCGGGCTCGGTAACCGCTTCGAAGCCGTCGAGGAGGCGTACGCCGCCGCGGACGCGATGCTCGGACGGCTCATCAAGGTGACGCCGTCGTCGAAGGTCGTCGGTGACCTGGCACTCGCGTTGGTCGGTCAGGGCATCGCACCTGCAGACTTCGCGGCCAACCCCGGTTCCTACGACATCCCCGACTCGGTGATCGGTTTCCTCCGCGGCGAATTGGGCGAACCCGCCGGTGGCTGGCCCGAACCGCTGCGAACACGAGCGCTCGCCGGTCGCACGGCACCGCGACCGGTCGAAGAGTTGTCCAGCGCCGACTCCGCGGCTCTCGACATCGCGGGGCGCGGCCGCCAGGAAACGCTCAACAGGCTGTTGTTCCCCGGCCCGACAAGAGAATTCGAGGAGCATCAGGAGACCTACGGCGACACCTCGCGGTTGTCGGCGAACCAGTTCTTCTACGGGCTGCGCTACGGCGACGAGCACCGCGTCGAACTCGAACCGGGCGTCGAGCTCCTCATCGGACTCGAGGCGATCAGCGAAGCCGACGAGAAGGGCATGCGTACGGTGATGTGCGTGCTCAACGGGCAGTTGCGTCCGGTTGCGGTGCGTGATCGCTCCGTCGACTCCAAGGTCGCTGCCGCTGAGCGGGCCGATCGGGCCAACCCGAATCACGTGGGTGCACCCTTCGCGGGCGTGGTCTCGCTGTCGGTGGGTGTCGGCGACGAGGTCGCGGCGGGCGCGGCGATCGGCACGATCGAGGCGATGAAGATGGAAGCGACCATCACCGCGCCGGTCGGCGGCAAGGTCGCGCGCGTCGCGGTCTCGCAGGTGCAGCAGGTCGCGCCGGGGGATCTGCTCATCGAGATCGGTTGACGCGCAACGGCCTGTTGATCCGGACGAGATGTCGGCCGGGCGTAGATCCGTATGACGCAGAGCCCGGTTGTGCGGGCCAGTGGTCATACGGATCAGATCGGCAGGTCACTCGATCACTGTCGAGTCCAGTGTGCCGTCGCAGCGGTCACGGGTCGTTCGGATCAGGGCGGCGTTCGGGTCGTCGACTGTTCTGATCCATTCGAGTGCATCGTCGACGCTCCGTCCTGTCGCCACATGCCGGGCGAGGAGTCGTTGCTGTCTGATCGCATCGGGAAGGTCTACGAACCAGAGCTGGTCGAGCATGCCGCGAACAGGCGCCCACGCGCCACCGAACCCGAGGTAGTTGCCCTCGACCACAACGATTGTCGCTGTGGTGGCGATGAGCGACGCCGCTGCGATCGGTTCGCCGAGAGTGTGGTCGAAATCGGGTGTGTACACCTCGGTTCCCGGCGTGGCAGCTCGACGGAGCGTCGCGACGAATCCGTCGACGTCAAAGGTGTCCTCAGCGCCGCGGCGGTCGACGCGGTGCAGGAGACGCAGCATCGGAGTCGCGAGGTGGAAGCCGTCCATCGGTAGATAACCCACGTGAGCATCGCCGACCCGCTCCGCGAGTTCGCGCGTAGCTCGTCGGGCAACGGTGGTCTTACCCGCTCCTGGCGGGCCGGTGAAGCCGACGACCACTCGGGAGCGGCTGGTCGCGAGGTCGAGGATCTCGCGGACCAGCGCGTCGATGACCATGACCCAGACGATACGGGTGGCACCGTCGGGAAGTGGGCGGTTTTGCCGCCAGTACGAATCGACGATGTGGACGTTGCAGTTCGACGTCCGGGGTGACCGGCGAATCGTGGTGACGTTCCGTATCGGCGCGCAGAATCCGCCCCCGACGGATCGGGGGCGGATTCAGCGCATTATCAGTCCTCGACGTCGCCGCGCACCGTCGCGGCGGCGGTGACCAGGTTGGTCAGCGACGCGATGACCTCGGGCGTTGCTCGCGTCTTGAGCCCACAGTCGGGGTTCACCCAGAGACGTTGTGGCCCAACGGCAGTGAGTGCTGCGCGGAGCGACTTCTCGATCTCCGCCGTACCCGGGACGCGCGGTGAATGGATGTCGTATACGCCCGGGCCGACCCCGTTGGAGAAACCTACTTCGTTGAGGTCGTCGAGCGCTTCCATCGCCGAGCGGGCGGCTTCGATGGATGTGACGTCCGCGTCGAGGTCTGCGATCGCATCGATGACCTCGCCGAACTCCGAGTAGCAGAGGTGCGTGTGGATCTGCGACGTGTCGGACACGCCCGACGTGGCCAACCGGAACGCCCGCACGGCCCAGTCGAGGTATGCCCTCTTGTCGGCGTCACGCAGTGGCAGCAGTTCCCGCAGTGCAGGCTCATCGACCTGGATGATGTGGATCCCGGCATTCTCCAGATCTACCGTCTCGTCACGGATGGCGAGTGCGATCTGGTCGGCGGACACCGACAACGGCTGGTCGTCGCGAACGAACGACCACGCCAGAATCGTCACCGGTCCCGTCAGCATGCCCTTGACCGGCTTGTTCGTCAGCGACTGTGCATAGGTGATCCAGTCGACGGTCATCGGATGTGTGCGCACCACGTCGCCGTACAGGATCGGCGGGCGAACGCAGCGGGTGCCGTAGGACTGCACCCAGCCGTTCGCTGTGGCGAAGAAGCCGTCGAGTTGTTCGGCGAAGTACTGCACCATGTCGTTGCGCTCGGGTTCGCCGTGCACGAGCACGTCGAGCCCGATCTTCTCCTGCAACGCGATGACGTCGTCGATCTCGGCGCGCATCCGCCGCTCGTACTCGGCGGTGTCGATCTCGCCGGACCGCAGTGCTGCCCGCGCGAGACGGATCGCCGAGGTCTGCGGATAGGAGCCGATAGTGGTCGTCGGTAGCGTCGGGAGGCCCAGGCGCGCATTCTGTGTGGCGATCCGCTCGGTCGCGTCACCGCGTGTCACGTCGTCGTCGGTGATGGCTGCCAACCGTTCCTGCACGGCGGCGACGTGGACGCGGGGATCCGACTCGCGTGTCGCCAGTGCTGCCGACGACGCGTCGAAGGCGGCGGCCTCGGACTCACGGCCGCTGCGTAGCGCGCGGGAGAGCACCCCGACCTCGTCGTACTTCTGTGCCGCGAACGCCAACCAGCCGCGCAGATCGTCGTCGATTCCGGTCTCGGCGTCGAGGGTGTAGGGGACGTGCAGAGTGGAGCATGACGTCGAGACCGCAAGCGCCCGTGCCGATCCCAGCAATGTCCCGAGTGTGGCGAGCGCCTTGTCGAGATCTGTCCGCCAGATGTTGCGTCTGTTCACCACACCGGCGACGAGTAGTTTGTCGGCGAGTTCGGGTACCGAGACGACGGTGTCGACAGAACCCTCCACCAGGTCGACACCGATCGCCTCGACCGGTGTACGTGCCAGTGCCGCAAGAGAATCCCCGGGATCGCCGAAGTAGGTGTTGACGAAGATCGCGGGACGGCTCGTGGCGTCGGCGAGCGTCGAGTACACAGCGCCGGCGAGGGCGGGGAGGTCGTCGGCGTAATCGGTGACGAGGACAGGCTCGTCGATCTGGACCCAGCCCACACCGGCCTGCGCGAGCCTGCGGAGCAACTCGACATACACGGCGACAGCGTCGTCGATCCGCGACAGCGGTGCCGCAGCGCCGTCGACGGGCTTCGACAGGGCGAGGAAGGTGATCGGTCCGATGACGACGGGACGGGCGTCGACCCCTTGCGCGTGCGCCTCGGAGACCTCGGCGAGCACCTTGTCGGGGTAGCACGTGAACGTCGTGTCGGGTCCGATCTCGGGGACGAGGTAGTGGTAATTGGTGTCGAACCACTTCGTCATCTCCAGCGGTGCGATCTCGCCGGTACCCCGAGCCGCGGCGAAGTAGCGGTCGAGCGGATCGGCGATGCCGTCGTACCGGGCGGGTAGGGCACCCACGAGCACAGCGGTGTCGAGGATCTGGTCGTAGTAGGAGAAGGTGTTGATCGGGATCGAGTCGAAACCGGCGGCGACCAACTGTGCTGAGGTATCCCGTCGCAGGTCGGCGGCCGTCTGCTCCAGATCGGTGGCGCTGACGCGCCCGGCCCAGTAGCCCTCGATCGCCCGCTTGAGCTCGCGTCGCGGGCCGATACGGGGTGCACCGGGAACGGTGGTGGTGAACGGGGCGGCCACGGGCCCCGAGGTGTGGCCGGCGGGTGAGGTGCCGGGAGTGCTGATGGACATGAGTTCGTGAACTCCTGCATTCGATACGGATGGTTCACCGCCATGCAGGGAGAGTCGACGAGCCCCGAGTGATGCGCGGGCATCACAAAACGCTGATCGACCTGCGCCCGGTCCACGAGGCGGTGAGCCACCGGTCGCGGCGCGACCGGTACAGGAGGCAGGTCTTCGGGCTTGTCGGCACTCTCGCCATCGGCGATGTTCCTACTGGCCGTCGCTTCCCGGGCATGCGCCCAGTGCGTGTGACGGCGGTCGTTCCGACATACCGCTGCGGGACAGCTCCGGATTCTCACCGGATTCCCTCTCACCCGAGGTCGCGCAGCTGCGCGACGAACGGATTCGACGCCGCGCGCGGGACGGAGGGGCTCCATCGCGACTCCCGGCGGGCGAACCAGCTGCGGGTGCAGCATAGCGCAGGGCGACGTCGAGGCGATTCCCCGTCGCTGCCGACCCGCCTGGTTCCGACAGAACCAGGCACGGCGTCGGGGGTCTGCCTAGCGTGGGTGATACGCGCTCGAACAGTGACAGCGGCGCACTCCGATCAATGAGTTGAGGAGGCAGCAGTGCGAAGTTTGACAACGGTCGGACTCTCCGACGCACGACGCATGATCGACGCGGGGATCGCCGCGGCCGAACGGATCGGCTCGCCGAGCAACATCGCCGTCGTCGACAACGGCGGGAACCTGGTCGCTCACGTTCGGATGGACGACGCCCAGCTCGGAAGTATCGAGCACTCGATCGACAAGGCGCACACCGCAGTGTTCTTCCAGTCGCCAACAGGCGATCTCGCCGCCGATTCGCTTCCAGGAGAACAGTTCTGGGGCATGGCGTTGAGTGGTCACGGCCGCGTCCTGGTTTTCGCGGGCGGCATCCCACTGATCGTCGACGGCATGGTGGTGGGAGCTGTCGGTGTCAGCGGCGGCTCCCGTGAACAGGACACGACGGTCGCCCGTGAGGCGTCGGCCGCACTGTGAGCCGCAATCCAGCGGCGTGTGACATGACGACCGGTCCGCCGGTCATCGACGATGAAGGAGAGAAGTGATGAGTACGACGTATCTGATCACCGGTGCCGGAAGCGGCTTCGGAAAAGAGGTCGCGCTACGCATGGCGGAGCAGGGACACGACGTGATCGCCGGTGTCGAGATCATCGCGCAGGTGAACGTGCTGCGCGCGGAGGCGAAGAAGCGCGGCGTCGAACTGCGTGTCGAGAAGCTCGACGTCACCGATGAGGGGGATCGCCGGAAGGCTGCACAGTGGGACGTCGACGTGCTGTTGAACAACGCGGGCATCTCCGAGGGCGGTTCGTCGGTCGACATTCCCGCCGAGAATCTCCGCAGGCAGTTCGAGGTGAACGTCTTCGGCCCGATCCTGCTGACGCAGCCGATCGCCAAGCGGATGGTGGCCAAGGGTGGCGGCAAGATCGTATTCATGTCGTCGGTCGCAGGACTCACCGTCGACCCGTTCACCGGTGCGTACGCGGGCTCGAAGCACGCCGTCGAAGCGTTTGCCGATGCGTTGGATCAGGAACTCGCCGAGTACGGAGTCACGGTTGCCACCATCAATCCCGGACCGTTCCTCACCGGATTCAACGACACGATGTTCGAGGAGTGGAAGTCGTGGGTCGACGACCCGTCGACGCGACTCTACGACTACAGCAAGCTGGCCTTTCCGCACGAGCAGTTCGACCCGGAGGAGGTCATCACCGTGACGATCGACGTCCTCACCGGTACCGACACCGACTACCGACACGTGTTGCCCGCGCACACGGTCGACGACATCAAGGCACAGACACAGGCGCAGTGGGATCGCACGCTCAACGACGGTAAACGTCCCGAACTGGTCCAGACCGCCTACGACATCTCCCCGTACACGCCGGTCGACGGCAATTCCTGAAAGGATCGAATCATGGCTCTCTCCGACAAGAAGGCACTGATCATCGCCACGTCGTATGGCGTCGAGCGCGACGAACTCCTCGTCCCCCGTGATCATCTGCGGGAGGAAGGCGTCGCCGTCACCGTCGCGACGGTGGACGGCGACGACGTACAGACATTGGTGGGCGACAAGGATCCGGGCGCAACCGTTGCCGCTGATACCGCGATCGCCGACGTCGATCCCGCCGACTACGACGTCCTCGTGGTGCCCGGGGGCACACTCAACGCCGACACACTGCGCACCGATGCGACGGCGCAGAGTGTGGTGCGCAGTTTTGCCGATGCGGGTAAGCCAGTCGCCGCGATCTGCCACGGACCGTGGCTGATCGTCGAAACCGGATTGCTCGTCGGCAAAACCCTGACGTCGTATTCGTCGTTGCGAACCGATGTGAACAACGCCGGCGGCAACTGGGTGGACGAGTCGGTGGTGAGTGACGACACCAACGGGTTCACGCTGATCACGTCGCGCACCCCGGACGACCTCTCGGAGTTCACCGCCGCGATCGACGCGCAACTCGCATGAGCGAAGGCCGGGAGAACGACGACGCGGAGGGCGCGTCGTCGCGCTCTGTCACGGCCGACTACCGCGCCACCGCGACGTCCGGGTTCCTTCGGAATCGACGTGCACAGTTGGCGCCCGATCCCTCCTGGCCTGTCTACAACGCCACCACCGACCGCCGGGTTGCGGGGCTGCGACGCGAGGAGATCGCCTGGGCCGCAGGCGTGAGCATGGACTACTACACCAAGTTCGAGCAGGGCAAGGTGGCACACCCCTCCCGCGCGGTCGTCGGTTCCATCGCCGACGCTCTTCGTCTGAGCGACCTCGACCGCAGGTATCTGTTGGCACTCACCGCGGAACCGTCGGGTGAGCCGATGGCGACGAGCGAGGCGCTCGCCGATGCCGAGGCGGATCTGCTGGCCATCGGCACCCGACTCTTCGACACCGTGATGCTGCACCTTCTCACCGACGAGTTGATGCTTACCGCCGTCGACAAGGCGACTGCGGCCGTCCTGTTCCCCGACCGGGACTCGTCCGAGTGGCCGCTTCAACCGGTCTCGTTGCTGGAGTACATCTTCGACGATCCGATCAGCAGATCGGTGTATGTGGACTGGACGGCCAAGGCCTACGAGGTGGTCGGCTTGGCTCATCTGAATCTCGCGACGCGACCTGCGTCGGCGGAACATCGAGCGTTGATCGACCGGTTGTGGCGGTCCAGCAAGGCATTTCGCTACATCTGGAACCGCTATGAGCCGCACGACAAGAGGTCGGGGCGGTGGCGACTGCGCGTGCCGGGAGAGGGCGTCGTCGGCTGCCACTTCACGACGCTGCAGGTACGCGGTTGTGACGAATTGTCGCTCGTGGTCTACCGGCACGACGAACGGTGAGTACTCAGCTACCGCGGTAGGTGGAGTACGAGTACGGACTCAACAGCACCGGTACGTGATAGTGCCGATTCGGATCGTCGATGGTGAAACAGATGTCGATCTGCGGGAAGAAGCCGACGATCCCGTTCGCGCCGAACCAGTCTACGGTCGCGAAGACCAGATGGTAGGTGCCCGGCGCGAGTGGGTCGGTGTTGACCTGCGGGATGCGGCCGTCGCTGTTGGTGGTGCCCGAGGCGAGTTGTTCGCCGTCGACGTCGCGCAGGATCACCGACATCCCGACCGCGGGAGCACCGCTGACGGCGTCGAGGACGTGTGTGGACAGTCCGGTCATGGATTCAGCCTAGTGGGTATGTGGTGAGTTCTTTGCCGTGAACGCAGCTCGAGTCGGCGGACGCGGTTGGTGCACCGACGGCGTCTGCCGAATCGGGCGGCGTTTGAGGGCTCCGGGCAGCGCGATGTGCGATCAGTCGTCGACGAATTCGACGGCGGGTGTCAGCATCCGTTGCAGCCGACTGCGATTGATCTTCGCCAGCTCCATGCGCAGGACCCGACGCTCGGTCGGGGCGTCGTTGCGCATGCGCTCCTTGAGGATTGCGAGCAGTTCCTCGGCGGGCCGTCCATTGGCGAACACCAGGTAGACGTGTCCGAACTTCTCCTCGTACTCCTTGTTGAGCTGCTTGAGCTCGGCGAGTACTGCGGGGTCGGCGCCGGTCACTCCCGACTGTTCCCGACTCGACGAGGCGTTGTCGGGTCGGTCTCCGATGCGGGGGTGCCCCGCCAGTGCCTCGTCGAGGTCGGTCTCGGTCAGTTCGGCGAGTATCAGATCGGCGTATTCGAGAAGTGCCTCGTCGTCGACGAACGGGCGCGCCTTGGCGACGCGCAACGCCCAGATCGATGAACTGCAGCACTCGTAGAGCGTGCTGATCGCCTGTCGCTCGGACAGCTCGTTGAAACTGGGCAGACCACGCCAATCCACTCGTCGCACGCGGTCAGCCTACGAGAGCTCTGGCTGGCGGCTGAAGCGAGCCGAGGTCAGCGGGTTGGCGTCGGCCACGAGATCGTCGAACCGGTGGTTGGCGATCTTCGCGATCTCGATGAGCGCGAAGGACTTCTCCGAGGTCTCGGAGTTGTCCATGCGAGCCCAACCGTTGCGCAGCACGCGGTCGTAGCGTTCGGCCTCTTGCGCGTCGATGACCAACGGGAAGCCGAAGTGGTCCTTGTACGCCTTGGCGAGGTCGACGACGTTCTCGTGCTCGGTCTCCTCGAGGTGGGACAGGCCCTTGTGGTCGACGGCTGTCAGCTCGCCGGTCTCGTCTTCCGCGCCGAGGTCGGGGAATGCGCGGATGAGCTGCAACTGTTCCTCGTCGCTGCCGGTCAGCATGGCCTCCTGGAAGGCGCTGCGCAGATCGTGGACGTCCTCGAAGGGGCGCTGCTCGTAGGCGCGTTCGACCACCCAGTCGACGTTCTGCACCAGGCCACCGAAGGTCTGACTGAATTCGACGTAGGTCATCTTGTTGACGGCGTCGAGGGTGATGGCGCCGCGTCCCGCGACGGCCGGGCCGCGACGTCCGACGTGGAAGAACAACAGGTTCAGCAGGATCGCGGTGATCGCACCCATCGTGATGCCCGTCGAGAACGGTATCTGCAGGATCATGTTGGGCATCGCCTGATCGACACCGGGCAACGCGGGGACGTCGACGTGCGCGCCGCCCTTTTCGATGTCGGTGGTCGGGGTCGCCGACTGCGAGAACTGCACGTAGAGCGCGACGGCCAGCGACGTGGCCGCGATGATCAGGTTGCGATGGTCGGTGAAGTCGACCGATGTGAGGGTCTGGATTCCGACGATGGCCACGGTCGCGAACATGATGAGAGCTGCGCCACCGAGGATCGGTGCGGGGATGGACTCGACCACCTTCGCGAGTTTGGGCAGGCAGCCGAGAATGATCATGATGACGCCTGCGCAGGCAACCACCCAGCGGCTCTTGACCCCGGTCAGGCGCACCAGGCCCACGTTCTCGGAGAACGCGGTGTAGGGGAACGAATTGAAGATGCCGCCGAAGATGGTGGCCACGCCGTCGGCGCGTACGGCTGCGGCGACGTCTTCCTTCTTGATGCGCTTGCCGACGATCTCACCGGTGGCGAAGATCGAACCCGTCGATTCCACCGCGACGACCAACAGCACGACGATCATCGACACGATCGCCACGAGATCCCACCTGGGAGCGCCGAAGGCGAACGGCGGGGTGAAGCCGAACCAGCCGGCTTCGCCGACGATGCCGAAGGACGCGTCGCCGCACAGCCAGGCGATGAACGTGGCGACCACGAGGCCCATCAGCACCGCGATCGTTGCCATGAAGCCACGGAAGAATCGCTGCATCAACACGATGAGCAGGATGGTACCGAGCGCGTAGCAGACCCATTTCCAGTTCGCGTTGTCGTGGAGGTGCTCGTGCGGGTTGGTGACTGCGTCGCCCGCGCCGACAGGAATCAGGCAGACGCCGATGATGGTGATCAGTGTGCCCGTCACCACCGGCGGCAGGAAGCGGATGAGTTTGGCGAAGAACGGAGCGATGAGAAAGGTCGCGATGCCGGCTGCGATCACCGCGCCGTAGACCGTCTGCAGGCCGACGCGTCCGCCGCCGTTCTGGTTGGCGATCTGGATGACAGGTGCGAGCGTGGCGAAGGTGATGCCTGCAGCAACGGCAGGCGTACCCCGATCTTCCAGATGCCGACGGACTGCAGCAATGAGGCGATGCCACAGGTGAAGAGGTCTGCGGTGATGAGCATCGTCAGCGCGTCGGAGTCGAGCCCGATGGCGCGCGCGATCAGCAACGGGACCAGAACGGCACCGGCGTAGAACGCGACGACGTGCTGTGCGCCGAGGGCGACGAGTTTGCCGGGTGGCGGAACCTGGTCGACGGGGTGTACGCGCTTTCGCTTCTTCGCCGGCGTGGACGCCGGTGTCGCCTCGGTTGTCATGTTCGCCTCCAACGAGATGGTGCTCCGCGCACAGATGTGGGCCGACCGCAGACGAGCACGCGACCGGCAGATAGATAGTGAACCCCCGAGGGCGATCTCGCGCAGCGGCGCGATCATGTTTCAGCGGGGTTAACACGGATGGATTCGACGCAGCGCTACCATCGGCTCCCGTGGACATCGCGGAGTCGGCTGACGCCGGACGTAGTGGCCGTTCTACACCGGGAAAGGTCGTCGGAGCGGTGCTCGCCGCAGGTGCGGGCAGTCGCTACGGAATGCCGAAAATCCTTGCCGCTCAGGGGGAGTGGGTGAGAGCCTCCGTCTCGGCGTTGCGTGCCGGCGGGTGCGACGAGGTGCTCGTGGCGATGGGTGCCGCGGTCGTGGAAGCGCCCGATGGCGCGACGTCGATCATCGTCGCCGACTGGGAGTCAGGACTGTCGGCAAGCGTGCGGAGAGTCCTCGGTGAGGCGCTCGAGCGAGACGATCTGGCCGGTGTGGTTTTACATGTTGTTGACATGCCCGACGTGTCGGCCGCTGTCGTGCGACGTGTGTTGGCGCGCGCGGCGCGTCGACGAGGCGCCCTCGTGCGTGCCACATACGGGGGAGCCCCCCGACACCCGGTCTATCTCGGCGCCGAACATCTGCGCGACGTGATGGTGTCGCTGCACGGAGATGTCGGCGCGGCGGCATATCTGCGCGCGCACGCCGACATCGTCGAGATGGTCGAGTGTGGCGACCTGGCGTCGGGACTCGACCGAGACGAGCCGTGACCCGGCGTCAGGCCGGCTGATCGGACTTCGGGTAGGTGTAGAACCCCTCGCCGCTGGCCATACCGAGTTTGCCCTTGTCGATGTAGTTCTGCTTGAGCCAGGCGCCGAGATGACGATTGCCCTGGTCGCCGTTCATCAGGATGTTGTACGGGGTCATCAGCCCGACGACGTCGTAGATCTGGAAGGGGCCGAGTGGAGCGCCGGTCGCGATACGCCACGTCTTGTCCACGTCCTCGGGTTCGGCGTAGCCGCCTGCTGCCAGTTCGAGTGCCGCATTGAGGAACGGGATCAACAGCGAGTTGAGGACGTACCCGGCCTTCTCCTTGTGGATTTGGATGGGCACCATGCCGATGTCGGAGGCGAACTGCACCACCTTGTCGTAGACCGCGGGATCGGTGTCCTTGGTGCCCATGATCTCCGCGGTGTTGAATTGCCAGACCCGATTGGCGAAGTGCAGCGCCAGAAAGCGATCCGGGCGCCCCGTGGAGGATTCGAGGTCGCTGGGGAGCAACGACGACGAGTTGGTCGCGAAGATGGTGTCCTTCGGGGCGAGTTCGTTGAGTTTGCGGTAGGTGTCCTGTTTGAGTTCGAGGACTTCGGGAACCGCTTCGATGATGAGGTCGGCGTCGGCCGCCTTGGCGAGATCGTCGGTCAGCGTGATGCGCTTGCGTGCCTCGTCGGCGGCACCGTCCGCGGCACCTGGCACCTCGTTCTTGTACGTCTCGACGAGGTCGTCGTACCGTTTCGCCGCGGCATCGAGTGCCTTCTGGTTGATGTCGTAGGACGTGACATCAAAACCCTTGTACGCGGTCTGGAATGCGATCTGGGAGCCGAGTACACCGGCTCCGAGGACTGTGACCTTCTGGAAATCTGCCATCGTGCGCCTCCATCGTCGTCGAATGCCCGACCACAACGTGTCCGCCCCCGACGGGCGAAGATCCTCCCACAGCCAACCTACTCCGGTGCGGAGCTGTCGCCGAGAAGTGTGGGCATCGGCAGTCCGAGCGCTCCGACCACGAAGCGGCACACCGGACCGCGCGCGGTGACGACGGCGTCGTCGAAGCCGCTGCGTGCGCTGTCCCACAGTTGGGCGGTGCCGTCCGTGGCCGTGACCCCGATCAGCGCCACGAGCTCGCCGGTTGTCGGCTCACAGATGGCCCAGGTGAACGACGTCTCGTCAGCCCACGCCGAATCCGACTGTCTGACATAGTCTTCGGGCTCGGTGATGCCTAGTTCGCAAAGTGCCGGTGCGTCCGATATCCGGTCATCGGTACGCAGTCCGCGCAGATACCAGGTGCCGGCATTGATCTCGACGGGTTCCATCGGGGCTCCTCGACAACGCGTCGGGCCCGACCGTGTGGTCGGGCCCGACGACGACTGCCAATTATCTGAGGGTCACTTGATTTCGAGCAGCACTGTTCCCTGGGTCACGGCCGCGCCGGCCTCGATCGCGAGGCCGGTCACGACGCCGTCCTTGTGCGCGGTGACCGGGTTCTCCATCTTCATCGCCTCGAGCACCACGACGAGGTCTCCCGCGGAAACCTCCTGGCCTTCCTCGACGGCGATCTTGACCACGGTGCCCTGCATCGGTGCGGCAACCGAGTCGCCGGAAGCGGCAGCGCCTGCGCCCTTGGTGCGTGTGCGCGGCTTGGGCTTCTTGCGGACGACGCCGCCCGCCGACGCCGCTCCGCCGATCGCGAGATCGCCGGGCAGCGAGACCTCGACCCGACGGCCACCGACCTCGACGACGACGTTCTGGCGCGGGGCCGAGTCGTCGTCCTCGATGGCCTCACCGCCGGTGTACGGCTCGATCGGATTGTCCCAATCGGTCTCGATCCACTTGGTGTAGACGTCGAACGTCTCGACGCCGTTCTCGTCGGTGTGACCGATGAACGCCGGGTTCGACACGATGTGTCGATCGAAGGGGAGAACCGTCGCGAGACCCTCGACCTCGAACTCGTCGAGTGCGCGGCGGGCACGCTCGAGTGCCTGCTCGCGGTTCTCACCGGTGACGATCAGTTTGGCGAGCATCGAATCGAACTGCCCGCCGATGACGTCGCCCTGCTCCACGCCGGAGTCGACGCGCACGCCGGGGCCCGACGGCTCCTTGTAGACGGTGATCGGGCCGGGGGCGGGGAGGAAGTTGCGGCCGGGGTCCTCGCCGTTGATACGGAACTCGATGGAGTGG
>NZ_BAFB01000229.1 GCF_000248075.1 Gordonia otitidis NBRC 100426
TGAACCCGAGCATCACCTGGCCAAGAGTGACATCGACAGCTTCTTCACTGCTCTTGGCAAAGCGCCGTTCACCAGCGGGATCATCATCTCCACCACTGACCGGTGGGGAAAGAACGCTGAAGACGCCCTGAATGACCAATCCAAGCCGGTACAGCGCATCGGTTTGGATGTCCTTGCCGAGTCACCGATCGATTGGCAGGTCGAATGGGCTGATGACGACTTTACGGTTGGCGTCGAGCAGGTCGCCCGGCATGAGCCCCGTGAACACCAGCAAATTGCCATTGACAAAGTGTTTACCGGCTTCGGTGCGGGTAATGACCGCGGCAAACTGATCATGGCGTGCGGTACCGGCAAAACGTTCACCGCTTTGAAGATCGCCGAACGCACAGCTGCTGAGAACGGTGGGCGTGCCCGAATCGTGTTCTGCGTTCCGTCGATTTCACTGTTGTCGCAAACGTTGCGGGAATGGACTGCGCAGACCTCTATGCCGCTGCGTGCTTTCGCTGTCTGCTCGGATCAGAAGGTATCCCGGGCTGCCGAGGACTCCCGCACCTATGACGTTGCTATCCCGGTGACCACCAACGCCGCGAAGCTGACCGAGTCACTCACCAACGCTGCGAATGATGCTGATGGGTTGACAGTGGTGTTCACCACCTATCAATCGCTTCCGGTGGTCTCTGACGCTCAGGCCCACGGGCTACCGGAGTTTGATCTGATCCTCTGCGATGAGGCTCACCGCACCACTGGCGTCACGCTGACCGGTGCGGATGAATCGAACTTCGTGAAGGTGCATGACCCGGAATTTCTGAGGTCGGCTCGCCGTCTGTACATGACCGCCACACCACGGATCTACGATCAGAAGCTCAAGGACCAGGCCGAAGAGCATTCCGCTGAAGTGGCCTCGATGGACAACGAGGAACTGTTCGGTCCAGAGTTCCACCACCTTGGGTTCGGCGAAGCTGTGGAGAAGCTCCTGCTCACCGACTACAAAGTTCTTGTCCTGACTGTCGATCAGTCACTGGTGGCCGGACCGATGCAGGAACAACTTGCCGGTTCCGATAATGAACTCAACCTTGATGACGCCACCCGGATCGTCGGCTGCTGGAATGGGCTGGCCAAACGTGCTGGCGCCGCGATCGACGGCTCCACCTTCACCCCCGGCGAGAACCCTATGCGCCGTGCTGTCGCGTTCGCCAAAGACATCGCCACCTCGAAGTCCATCGCGCGGATGTTCCCTGCCGTTGTCGATGCCTACCGCGACACCCTCGACGACGAAGACGACAGCGTCGATCCTGCAGCCAACAACGCCGACTTGTATTGCTCGGTTGAACATGTCGACGGCACGTACAACGCGCTGGAACGCACCTCGCGGATCAATTGGCTCAAAGGCATCAGCTCCCCACTGTCAGACAACGAGTGCCGCATCCTCACCAACGCGCGCTGCCTGTCCGAGGGTGTGGATGTTCCAGCACTTGATGCGGTGTTGTTCCTGCATCCACGCAACTCGATCGTCGATGTTGTCCAGGCCGTTGGCCGGGTGATGCGCCTGTCCGAAGGCAAGGACTACGGCTACATCATTTTGCCGGTTGCTGTGCCAGCCGAGGTGAGCCCGTCGCAGGCATTGAAGGACAACAAGCGGTTCAAGGTTGTGTGGGAGGTTCTCAACGCGTTGCGTTCCCACGACGAACGATTCGACGCCCACGTCAACGCCATCAACCTCAACGCCGCCGACACCAAGACACCCGCTACCGGTACCGGCAGTGGGACCTTGATGGGTGGACACATCGGCCCCGATACCGGCGACGAGACTGAAACGACCGGCCCGTCCGCCGACACCCCATCCGACAACACCAGCTCAGATGCTGACTTCACCTCGCAATTGGCGTTGTTCTCCTTGTCGCAGTGGCGGCAAGCGATCTTCGCCCGCATCGTCGACAAAGTCGGAGACCGTACCTACTGGGAAGACTGGGCCCACGACGTTGCTGACATCTCCGCCGCGCAGATTACTCGCATCAAAGCGATTCTCGCTCAAAGTGATCCAGCCATCGAAGCGGAGTTCAGCAAGTTCGTCGACGGCTTACGCGACAACCTCAACGACTCCATCAGCACCGACGACGCGATCAGCATGCTGTCTCAGCATCTGATCACTAAACCGGTCTTCGACGCCCTGTTCAGCGAACACGACTTCGCCTCCCACAACCCGGTCTCGATCGTCATGCAACGCATGGTCGACACTCTCGGCGACACCGGCCTCGAGTCAGAAACTGCCAGCCTCGACGACTTCTACGCCTCTGTGCGGCTGCGTGCCTCCCAGGTCACGAGCGCTGAGGGTAAGCAGCGCATCATCGCCGACCTATACGAGCGGTTCTTCAAGATCGGGTTCAAGAAACAGTCCGATGCACTCGGCATCGTCTACACCCCCGTCCAGGTTGTTGACTGGATCCTCCACGCCGCCGACACCGTCTCCCGTGAGCATTTCGGCAAGGGTCTCACCGACGACAATGTCCACATTCTCGACCCGTTCACCGGCACCGGCACCTTCATCACCCGACTCATGCAGACGGGGCTGGTCACCCCACATGATTTGGCCCGCAAGTACACCCAGGAATTGCACGCCAACGAACTCATGCTGCTGGCCTACTACGTCGCCGCAGTCAACATCGAAGCCACCTACCACGCCCTGGTCGGCAAAGCCGACACGTCCGACTACGAACCGTTCCCCGGGATTGTCCTCGCTGACACGTTCCAGATCAGCGAAGCCGACGACACGATGGATGCCGAGATGTTCCCGGCGAACAACGACCGCATCACCCGACAGCTCGACACCAAAATCAACGTCATCGTCGGCAACCCTCCGTACTCCGTCGGCCAGGACAGCGCTAACGACAACAACGCCAACATCAAGTACCCGACCCTCGACGGCCACATCGAAAACACCTACGCCGCACGCTCAACGGCCACCAACAAAAACAGCCTCTACGACTCGTACATCAGGGCATTCCGCTGGGCCACCAACCGCATCGGTGAACAAGGCATCGTCGCATTCGTCTCCAACGGGGGCTGGATCGACGGCAACACCGCCGACGGCATGCGCCTCACCCTCGCCGACGACTACAGCAATATCTACGTCTACAACCTCCGCGGAAACGCCCGCACTGCCGGTGAACTCCGCAAAAAGGAGAAGGGCAACGTCTTCGGCGGCGGTGGGCGCACTACTATTGCGATCTTCATCGGCGTCAAAGACCCGTCACACACGGGGCCCGCCACGATCCACTACCGCGACATCGGCGACTACCTCACCCGCGACGACAAACTCCGCATTCTTGACAGTGACTCACTCCCCGCCATCGACTGGGACACCCTCACACCCAACACTGCAGGCGACTGGATCAACCAACGCAACGAGACCTTCACCACATTTCCGGTCATCGGCGACAAGACACCGAAGGCCGGGGCCATCACCGTGTTCGGTACCTTCTCCCGAGGTCTCGAAACTGCCCGTGATGCGTGGGTGTACAACTACAGCCGCGCCACACTCGAAGAATCCGTCGCACGTCTCATCACCAACTACAACGCCGCACTCGGCGACTTCCAGAAATACTGCGCAGACCACGACATCACCAAACCCAAGGAAGCCACCGTCACCGAGTTCCTCAGAACCTCACCGGCCGCCTCTGATCCTGCACGGATCAAATGGGCGCGAAGCTTACGCAATCACGCCGCACGAAACCGAACGCTCACAACGTCGGGGGCCTTCACGACAGGAACTTACCGCCCGTTCGATAAGCAACACGTCTACTTCGACAAATACCTCAACCACGAACGATCCCAGCTCGCAACGATTTTTCCCACACCCCACCACACGAACATCGGCTTCTACCAAGTCGGTGCCGGTTCAGCAGTCCCCTTCTCGGTCCTTGCCCTCCGAGACCTACCCAATCTCCACGTGACAGGCGCGGGAAGTGGTGGTCAGTTTTTCCCGCGCTACACCTACAGCAAGCCAGAAGAGGACGCTGGCACCCTCGACTTCTCTACCCCCACTGGCGGTACCGATGAGTGGGGGTATCAACGAGTCGACAACATCACCGATGAGATCACGAATCTGTACCGAGCGAAGCTCGGCGACGACGTCACCAAGGACGACATCTTCTACTTTGTCTACGGGACCTTGCACTCACCGACCTACCGCACCACCTATGCTGCGGACTTGAAGAAGATGCTGCCACGCATCCCTACACCGGAGTCCCGCGACGAGTTCGACGTCTACTTGAACGCAGGCCGCCGCCTGATGGTGCTGCACGCCGACTATGAGGACGTCGAACTGTACCCACTCAACATCGAGGTTAAGAAGGGGCACAATGTCGACGATCCGGACACGTGGCGTGTGCAGAAGATGAAGTGGCGGTCAAAATCAGACCACTCCACAATCATCTACAACCCGCAGGTGACGATCTCCGGCATACCGGAAGATGCCGAACGTTACCTCCTCGGCTCTCGCACAGCCCTCGGCTGGATTCTGGAGCGCTACCAGGTCAAGACTGACAAAGACTCCAAGATCACCAACGACCCGAACGACTGGGGCGAAGAGCACGATGATCCGACCTGCATCGTTGATCTGATCCGGAAGGTGACCACCGTGGCCGTCGAATCCATGAAGATCATCGACTCGTTGCCATTGACGGCGCTCATCGAAATTCCCCAGTGATGCTCGTCTGAATTCCCCACCCGTGTGGCTCCGCCAGAGTAGGC
>NZ_BAFB01000228.1 GCF_000248075.1 Gordonia otitidis NBRC 100426
AGGACCAGCCCCCGATGTTTCCGTGCTGCTGACGAGGCTCAAGAAACTTCCCCGGATGTGCTCACTGAAATTCCCCCACCCGCGGGCGCCTTCTACTGTAGCGATCTTCGGGTGGGTGTGGTGGCGGTGCGCTGGTTGTGCGTGCGGGCGTGGTGGTCACGAAGCCGGTAGGAGTCGCCGTCGAGTTTGAGCACGACTGAGCGGTGCAGCAGTCGGTCGAGCATGGCTGCAGCGACGGTGGTGTCACCGAGTACCTCGCCCCATTCGGCGACGGATCTGTTGGTCGTGATCACGATGCTGGTTTTCAGATAGCCTTGTGCAACAACTTGAAACAGTGCTGATGCGGCTTCGGCTGGCAACGGCAGATAGCCGAGTTCATCGATCACCAGAAGTGTCGGCCCGGCGAAGATTCGCATGCAGGTGGCCCAGCGGCCTTCGATCGCGGCTTTGTGGCAGCGGGCGGCCAGGTCCGCGGCGGTGGTGACGTAGGTGCGGTAACCGGCGTGGACCTCGGCGTTCGCGAGGCCGACCGCGAGGTGGGTCTTGCCGGTGCCGGGTGGCCCGATGAGCAGCACATTGGTTGCCGATTCGAGGTAGGCACACGTCCCGAGTTCCCGGATCAATGCCCGGTCCACACCTGGGGCGGCGTCGTAGTCGAAGCCGTCCAGGGTGGCCGGGGTGGGCAGGCAGGCAAATCGCAACCTGCCGGCCAGTCGGCGGGCCTCGGTGGCGTCGACCTCGATGGAGAGGAGATGTTCGAGTGTGTGGGTCATCGACCACTCCTGCTCACCGGCGGTGTGTAGGACTTGTGGCAGGGCTTCGGCTGCGGCGTCGAGTTTGAGGGCGGCGAGATGGCCGCGGAGTTTCTGATACAGCGAGATCGCCGGTTGTAACTGTGGTGCAACAGCATTCGAATCTCCGTTCGTGGTGGGCATGGTCTTCTTGGAGGTCATGGGAGGTGGGTCCTGTTCTGTGCGGCGCGCTCGTAGACGCTCATGTCGATCACTGTCGTCTCAGCGTGTGCGTTGGTGTTGGTTGTGTTCTGGCGCAGCATGTCTGCCGCTCTGCGGGCATGTTCGCCGGGTGGGATGCGTTCCTTGCGGCGGTGCGGTCGCCCGCCGGCCACCGCCGACGCCATCGCCGCCCGATCGAGCGCGACGACGTGGCCGTGGTCGCGGATCTGGGTACCAGTGCCGGGTGCGGCCAGACGATGCCGCGCGATCACGACCCCCGAGGTGGTGGCGATATCGATGAGGCCATCACCGAGCCATTCGGTCACGCTCACCTCGCCCATCGCCAACTCGTGTGGCACCGAGTACTCGTTGCCACGCCAGGCCACCAGCGCTTGTCGAGAAACGGTCCTGGGCTCGGCCACAACCGCCGGAAACGGTGCGGCTGGTGGCGGGGACAAGGGTTCGCGTTTGGCGATGGTAGCTACGTTGTAGCGGCCATCACGGGTGCGGCGCATCCGCACATCGGAGCGGGTGCGGCAGAACGTGTCGAGACTGACCTGAGCGTCTTCCACCGTGATCTCGTCCGGCACTGTGCGCCACCAACGTTGTGCTGCAATATGATTCGAGGACTCGACCACCCCTTTGCGGTTGCCGCGGCGCGGTGGGCAGATCGCCACCGATACCCCGTAATGCTTTGCCACACCGGCAAACTCAGCAGTTACTGCGCCGCTGGATGGGTGGCAGACCGTGGCCATCCGGTCGAACCGCCACACCTTACTCACCACGCCGAGCCTGCGGGTGATGCGGTCGAGGCCGGCGATCACGTGAGGCCGGGTCATGTTTGGGGCCAGATAGCCGCGCCACCGACCAGAATGGGCGAGCGCACCGACGAACAGATACGCCGTCGAGCCCCATCCCCACGACGCTGGCGGGTTCGGTAACTCCACCCAATCCCATTGCGTTTCTTCACCCGGCGGATGCTCAATGATCGCGTTCGCCCGCTCGGTCACCTGGGCGCAGTCCTCGCACTTCGGTCGCAGACTGCGCTGACGGATCTGGCGTGTGAGCGTCTGATACGACTGGGTGTAGCCGAGATTCTCGAGTTCGTCGCACAACGTGCGCGACCACAGATGTGGATCCTCTCTCAGTCGTGCGGTCACATAGACCAGGAACGGCTCGAACGGATCACTCTCGGGTTTCCTGCGTTCGCCTGGCGTGCGGTCACCGTTGAGATAAGCCCGAATTGTCTTGCGGTCATGGCCGGTGTGACGGGCGATCGCCGAGATCGTCCACCCCCGTTTGTGCAGTGCATGTACTTCCATATCGTTCTCCCGTGTCAACATGAAAGCGGGCCTCCCGAGATAGCTGGTGAGTGGTCAGAGACCATCAGCATCACGGGAGGCCC
>NZ_BAFB01000227.1 GCF_000248075.1 Gordonia otitidis NBRC 100426
CAAAAACTAGCAACACCCGGACCTGCGTCCGAGCGTTACAAAAAATCATCACATAATCCAAAAACTTGGACACACGATGCCAAATATGGCATCAGACAATTCATCACACACTATCGAGTTCTCAAAGAACGCACACCTACCGGCGCCACCCCGAAAAGGGCTTGACCTGCAAGCTTGTTCCGTTTGGAGGATGTTGACCCCGTCTCCGGAGCAACTCTTCCAGCCTACCAGACTCTTTCGGCGATCCGCAACTCGGAAGTTGTTTCTCGTTCGGAGGTGGTCTAGCTCCCGCTATCCCACCGGGCGCACGAGGCGACCCGGATGATTTTGCGGGGGTGGTCTGCGCTGAACCCGGTTTCCCTTCCCCGTGGCCTTCCCTCTCAGGAGGCCGTCCGGGGCGGCGCCGTGGCGCGCTGACTCGAAGAAAGTTACGCAACGAGCCTGCGTGGGTCAAATCGCCTGGTCAGCGATCCTGGTCTATGCCATTTCTGCAGGTCAGAGCATGTCTACCTCCGACGCACACCGTTGAATTCCCACCTGAGGGCGCCGATGATGCAACTGTGATCTGCGTCATTCTCTGCAACGAGTAGCGCCCCGAAATGCTCTCGCGCTGATCCCTCGGCCCTTCTACCTGCGGGTTCACCGACTGCGTGGCGCACTTTTCCCATACTTTCGGGCAGTTGCCAGACCCATCAGGTCAGTTACGCGCGACCCGATCCGCTCCTAGCGTTCGAGATATGACCGTTTCGGTGGACACAGCGAGCGCCGGCACTCCCACCGCCAGCGTCATCCGAGTACGTCGGGCACCAACGGAGGCCGAGGGCTTCCGGCGGTGCGGGTCGATGTCGTGGCGGCGGACGTCGGCCTCTGACGGGCGCACCGTCATCGACATCCGGCATTCGTTCACCAGCGATCTGATCTCGGACGACGTCATGGTGTCGGCGCTGGTCTGCCTCGTCGAGGATGGCGCGCTCGCAGGCCAGTGGGAGTTCGAAGAGGCCGCCGTCGGTCTGGTCAAGTCGTCCGCGGCCACCGACGACGCCGCCTGGTCGGCGTTCTACGACAATTCACTGCGCGATCTCGTGACCGGTACCGCGACCTTCAGTCCTATCCACCGGCGGGCGCGCAACCTGGTGTCGGGCGCGAGCGTGCTGGAAGTCGGCTGCTGCTTCGGACTGCTCGCTCTCCAGTGCGCCGAGCAAGGCATGCAGGTCAGCGCCTGCGACATCTCCACAGGTGCCGTCGACCTCCTCCGCGCCGCCGCCGCAAGACGCCGCACCGCGGTCGACACTTTCGTCGCGAACGCCGTCGCTCTACCCCTGCCCGACAACTCCGTCGACACCGTGACTCTCATCCATCTGCTCGAACATCTGTCACGTGACGAAGTGTCTCGGTCGCTCGACGAGGCTCTTCGGGTTGCCCGGGATCGAGTCGTTGTCGCCGTGCCCTACGAGGAGGAGCCGAGTCCACACTTCGGACACCTGCGCTGCCTACGTGAACACGACCTCGTGTCGTGGGCCGCCGACGCCGATCACGCCGGTGCGGAGATCCTCTCCGATCACGGCGGCTGGCTGGTGCTCACACCCCGGTCCGCCCGCATTGGCCGGTCCCGGTTCGCGTGATCTCGACGCGAGCGCCTCGGCGTCAGATCAGTCCGCGTTTGCTGGCGGTGTACACGGCGTCGGTGCGTTTGGTGACCCCGAGTTTGCGGATGATGTTGCGGATGTGGAACTTCACGGTCGACTCCGAAATGAACAGCGTCTCGCCGATCCGCTTGTTGCTCAGTCCGTCGGCCAGCAACCGCAGTACCTCACGTTCGCGGTCCGTCAACGCCTCGGGACTCTCGCCGCCGCCGGAGACGGTGCGCAGGACGATCGCCGCGCTGCGCGGATCGAATGCGCTCCCGCCGCCGGAGACTGCTTGAATCGCTCGGACCAACTCGGTGGTGTCGACGTCCTTCACCACGTAGCCGCGTGCGCCGGCCTTCACCGCCCGAACGACGAGGTCGTCGTCGAGAAAGGTGGTGAGTACGAGACTGGCGACGTCACTGTGGCGATGCGCGATCTCGGTGATCAGGCGCAGTCCTTCGTACTCGGTGCCCGCGGTCAGCTTGAGATCGACCACAACGACGTCGGGAGTGCACCGGGCAACCTCGGCCAACGCTTCATCGAACGAATCTGCTTCTCCGACAACGGATATGGTGTCCTCACGCTCGAGTAGTGATCGGATACCCGCCCGCAGGAGCGCATGGTCGTCGACCAGCATGGTCCGGATCGCGCCGGTGGTGATCTCAGCAGAATTCATCGCACACTCTCCTCGTGTCGATTTCCGAGCACCCGTCGCGGACGGCCGTTCGACGCCGCGTCGTCGGGAAGCACCGCTGCGATGCGGATACCGCCGAGTCGTGAGCGACGCACCCGGACCTCACCGCCCAATTGCTCTGCCCGAACGGCCATGTTCGCCAGTCCTCGATGACGTCCGGCCAGGTCGCCGAGCATGGCTGCGCGCATCACCCTCCGCAGATGTCCGGGATCTCCGCCGCCGTCATCGTCGACCGTCAATCCGACATGATCGTCGGCGTAGGTCAGCACGACTCGCGCCGACCCGGCCTCGGCGTGCACCGCGGTGTTGAACAGGGCTTCACCCGCGATCCGCAGCACGGCATGCTGGACGTCGTCTGGTACATCGCGCGGCCGTCCGACGATCCGCACATCGGTGTCGAGGTCGGCGGGCATGTGCATCGAGCACAGCTCGTCGAGGACCTCCCCGAGGCTCAGTCCCTCCACCGACGGCGACTGGTTGAGCGCGTAGATGACCGACCGCAGCTGTTCGACGGCGTCACGGGTCAGTTGGCCCGCGACCTCGAGGCGAGCTGCGGTCGACGCATCGGAATCCATCCGGCACACCTCTATCTGCACCCCTGCGGAGAGCACGGACTGCGTCACGGAGTCGTGGAGCTCCCGCGCGATGCGTTCGCGTTCCTCGGTGACCAGGCGCTGACGCATGACTGCCGACAATTCCCGTTGTGTCCGTTGCAGTTCCGCGTTGCGGACAGCCAGGTCGGTTGCCTGCTCCCGAGCCTTGGCGTATGCGTCTTCGGCGCGTGCGAGCTGATGGCGACTCTCCTCGAGCAACGAGGCGTTGAGAAGCGCAACCATGGCCTGCCGGGCGAGGATGCGCATCACAACGAGATCGGCCGAATCGACGACGTGGTGAGCGGGGGTCCACGCCGAGAGCCCGCCGACGACGCGACCGTCGAGATGCACCGGCACGTGCAGGTGGTGCTCGGCGACGACGGGTCGGCTCAACTCTCCCATCTGATTACGCAGGACGTCGTTGAGCCTGTTCAGCACCTCGTCGGGTAGATGGCTCGGCGTGCGGGCGGCTTGCACGCCTTCGAACGCGTAGATGGTGCCGTCACCGCTCATCATCAGGTGGCGGGGGCCGGTCCGTTCGAGTTCACCGTCGCTGAGCGCGAAGACCACCCATTCCGCGTCGAGGTGTTCGCGGACGGCACGTACCACCGACAGCACGAGGTTCTCTGGTCCCTCTGCGGTCTGCACCAGCGCTCGCGAGATGCGGTCGAGCGCGCCGACCACGCGCGTCAGTCGCTGTTCGACACCCCGGTACTGCGCGTAATGCGACCCCTTGACCGAGTGCAGCCCGACCAGCGAATCGAGTCCGATTTCGTGCTGGTCACTCCCGAACTGCTCGGCCTCACCGCGCTGGCTGGTCACAACGCCTCACGGTAGATGCGGGCGACATCGTGGGCCGTCGGTTTACGCGGGTTGGTCGTCATGCAGGCGTCGAGAAGCGCGTTGGCTGTCAACACCCCCACGTGCTCGTCACGCACCCCGAGCGATCGCAGGTCGGCGGGCAGACCAACCCTGCGGGCCAACGAGGCCACCTCGTCGGCGAGTCTCTCGGCGATCGCGTGCGGCGTTCCCCCGCTGACACCCACCACAGAGGCGAGCTCGACGTAGGGCGTCGGGTCGGTCTGGGCATTGAACCGGATGACGTGAGGCAAAAGCACCGAGTTGATGGCACCGTGCGCAGCGTCGCAGAGCCCGCCAACCGGATGACTCATCGCGTGGGTGGCGCCGAGGATCGCGTTGGTGAAAGCCATCCCGGCCTCCAGCGCCGCATACGCCATATCGGTTCCGGCGTCGGGATCCGACGGGTCGTCGACGAATCGCTCGATGCTCCGCCACGCGGTGCCGATCGAGCTCAGCGCCGCACGATCGCTGAGTCGATTGTGCGCGAGCGACGCGTACGCCTCCACACAGTGGGTGACGGCGTCCATGCCGGACTGTGCGGCGACCTCGGGCGGCAACGAAGCCAATGTGCTCGGATCGACCACGGAGACATCGGGAACCAGGCCACGGCCGATGATGGTGACCTTGGTCATCCGGTCCACGTCGTTCACGATGCAGAACTGCGACACGTCCGAACCGCTTCCGGCCGTCGTCGGTGCCGCTATCAACGGTGGTAGGGGTCGCCTGGCACGATCGATCCCCTCGTACTCGAGGATGTGTCCGCCGTTCGCAGCCAGGATGGCGATGCCCTTGGCCGCATCGATCACCGAGCCTCCGCCCAGCGCGACGATCCCGTCGGCGCCGCTCTCCTCGTAGCGCGCGAACCCCGCGACGATCTCGGGGGCTCGCGGGTTCGCCGACACGTCGGTGAACGACGACACGGACAACTTCTCGGTATGCAGTGAATGCGCGAGCTGCGGGTACCACGGTGTTGCGACGAGCCCCCTGTCGGACACGATCAACAGTCGGCGCATCCCCAAGCCTGCGGCAGCACGTGGCACCTCGGCGAGCGAACCGCGGCCGATGATGATCTCAGGGGTGTGGAACTTGGCGATGTGCACACCGCCGGCGCGGTCGGCTGCCTCCGGCTCACGAGACGGATGCAGATTGCGGGCAGCCGCGACCGTGCTGGCCCCGACGACGTCAGTCGGCACACCTCTCACCTGCCCATCGCAGCACATCGGGAAGTGCAGGGCGCGCGGCGCACCCGGCACCGTAGCCCGTCATCACAGTGGTCGCTTTCGCGTGAATCCTACGCGCGATGTCACTGCTCACGCGCCGGAAGTCGCGACGGAGACCTGCTCCAACTCGGCCAGGTCGTGCACGACGTTCACACGATCGCAGTACGTGGCGTACGCGGGCAGATCGCACGACCCCAGACCCCACGAGTACGACGGCTCCGGCGTCAGCCAGATCGTTTCCCGCGCACGCCGCGAGATCTCCTCGAACGCTGCGAGATTCGGGTCACGGCCATTGTTGCGGCCGTCACCGAGAACGATGACCGTCGTCCTCCTCGTGACCGCGCCGCCGTATTCGTCGAGAAACGTCTGTAGCGCGTTCCCGTAATCGGAATCGGCGTCGACGTCGAGGACGCCACCTGCAGGCAGACCGGACACCACCAACGACAACGCCTCTTCCGCCGGGTGCTCGGCGAACAGGTCGGTGATCTCCACGAGATCGGACACGAAGGCGAACGAACGCACGTGCGCGACCATGCTCTGCAGTCCGTGCACGAGCTGCAGGGTGAACCGTGTCGTGGCGCGCACCGACAGCGACACGTCGGCGAGGATGAGCAGACTCGGCCGGTCCTCGACCTTCGCGACCGTGACAGGGCGGAACGGCACGCCGTCGAACCGGAGATTGGCACGCATGGTGCGGGCCGCGTCGACCGTCCCTCGCGCCGCGACCTTGCGTCGCGAACGCGGGGCACCGTGCAGACTGCGGATCAGTCGTCGGACCGATTCCTCGAGACTGGCACGCTCCTGCTCGCCGATCGCGTCGCGCACCGTCGCCTTGATCTCACGGTCCTCGAGTTCGTGGTCGGTCGCCATCAGTTGCTCGAGGTGATCGCGCAGCTTCTCGGGCAGCCCGTCGAGCAGTCCTGCGAGCGCACTGCGCAGTGCCGCGAGTTCTTCCGGATCGGGTTGGGCCGCGTCGAAGGCGTCGGGGTCGTCGAGCCAGTCGAGCAGGGCCATCTCCTGGGCGACCGACAGCTCGGCGTCGAGTTGTGTCGAGTTCCCGCTCACCAACTCTCCCGGCCGGCCCGGGTTGTGCAGCCGGGACACGGTGAGCTGTACCCGCGCGGCCTGCTCGGAGTTGGGCACCGAATCGGCCGAGAGGACGATCTCGTCGGTCAGCGATGCCATGTCGAGTTTGTTGGACTCCTGGTGCAGGTTGTACTGCTCGGCCAGATCCTCGGGATCGAAATACTGCCGGATGTTCGACGGCGGTCCGTGGCTGTGCCCCTGCGCCGGGGTCTTGCTGACCTCGTCCGAGAGCGTGTACTCCTCGAGTTCACCCTCGTCGGACAGATCGTCGTGGGTATGCGAATGTCCCTGTCCACCATCATCTTCCACCACCGGGCGGAGTGCGAAGAACCGATCGAAGACCCTGTCGAACGTGGCCTCGTCCCGACGATCCTTGATCAGACACGCCAGCAGCGCGGACCGGAGGAGCTCACGATCATCGAGGATCTCGGCGGTAGCAGTCGCGGCCATCGCATCCATCGCCTCCGACACCCCGATGCGCACACCGTGTAGTCGGAGCAGACGGATGAAACGGTGTACGGCCCCTTCCATGATCGACTCCCCCGCTAGACCGGACGCTTACGTGCGCCGCGCGCCTTGAACGATCGACTTCCCTGCGACGCGCTCACGGCACGCGTGCCCGCGTCGCTCTTCGAGCCCGGCGAGCCGTAGTAGTCGTCGTTGTGGCGACCCGGTTCGTCCTTCGCCGCTCGACGCGCCTTGCCGGAGTGATCCGACGTGTGCTCGTGCTCGGCGTGGTCGTGGTCGTGAGTGTGGGCCGACCCATGGGAATGGCCGTGGGAGTGATCGTGCGAATGCCCGTGGGCGTGAAGGTGATCGGGTACCTCCGCATTCGGGTCGACGAGGCGAGGCAACGCGTCGAGCGCACGGGTGAGGTCGCGATCGTACTTCACCACGACATTCGCCGTCTGCGACAACACTTCTGCGCTGAGCTCGTCGGCGCCGAGAACTGCGAGTGTGCGCGCCCAATCGATGGCCTCGGAGATGCTCGGCGCCTTACGCAGGTCGAGATCGCGTAGCCCGCGGACGATCTCGACGAGTTTGGCCGCGAGAGCGTCCGCGAGTCCGGTGTCCTTGGACTTGATGATGTCGAGTTCCCGCGCGGCGTCGGGGTAATCGAGCGACAGGTGCAGACAGCGACGTTTCAACGCCGCGGACAGATCTCGGGTGTTGTTGGAGGTCAACACGATCATGGGCTGATGTGTCGCGACGAACGTCCCGATCTCGGGCACCGACACCTGGTATTCGGCGAGCAACTCGAGCAAGACAGCTTCGAGCGCTTCATCGGCGCGGTCGACTTCGTCGATCAACAGCACGACGGGAGTCTCCGACCGCACGGCTTCGAGCAATGGCCGCGGCGCGAGGAAGCGCTCGGAGAAGAACACGCTTTCCTCTGCGCCGATGCGGTCGACCGCATCGGACAACGTCGCGGCGTCGGCGACGACCTGACTGATCTTCTCGCGTAGTACCTGTGTGTAGAGGAGCTGCTTGCCGTAGTCCCACTCGTAGAGCGCTGTGGTCTCGTCCTGACCCTCATAGCATTGCAGCCGCAACAACTCTCGCCCGGTGACCTCGGCGAGCGTCTTCGCCAACTGCGTCTTCCCGACACCGGCAGGCCCCTCGAGCAGCACGGGTTTGCCGAGTCTGGACTGCAAGAACACCGTGGTCGCCAGGCGTTCGTCGGCAAGGTAGCCCGCGTCGGCGAAACGTGCCCGCACGTCGTCGACATCGGCGAAGTATGAGGGATCGACGGGACTGTCGCCCGTCGCGGATGTGGTGTCGTCTGTCGCGGCGAAGTGCACGGACATCGGCGTCTCCTGTGCTGAGAGGGTGGGATCGGTCACGGGACGTGCGTCGTTGTGTCTGGGATGGAGCCGGATGGCGAATCCCGCTTTGAGGCAGCGGAATCCGCCATCCGGGGTCGTACGCGCACGGGTGCCCGTGCGGAGTTCTCCCGACCTACGGCAGCAGCTCGTCGAGGTCACCGAGCATGCAGTGCTCGACGACCGGCCGGACCGTCTCGAATGTGCACTCCTTCGGGTTGCCCGGGGTACAGGCGTCACCGAGGACGTGGTTGGTCAGCGCATCGATCGTCGCGGCATCGGTGGTGATGTCAGGTCGACCCTCGTAGTACTTCGTCGGACCCTGGCCCAGCCGGTTCTTCGGATACGAGTCCTGCTTGACATCGGCGAAACGCTCGACGATGCCGACGTCGCGGAGCAGGCGAATCGCGGCCTCGAGCGCAGCGTCGGCGGCCTGCACCTTCGTCATACCGTGGGTGTCCACGCCCATCGCCGCGGCCATGTCGGCGTAACGCTCGTACATCACGGGCATGTTGAAGGCCCACACGCGCGGCAGCGCGATGGCGTTGTTGAGTCCGTGGTGCGTATCGAAGAACGCCGACACCGCGTGGCTGATCGAGTGGATGATGCCGAGACCACCGGAGTTGAACGCCTGCGCTGCGATGTACTGCGCGTACATCATGCCCTCGCGACCCTTCAGGTCGACGCCGTTCCAGGTGGCTTCACGAAGGTTCTCCGCGGTCATCTTCACCGCGTAGAGCGCGTTGCCCATCGACGGCGGGAAGTTCAGTCGCGAGACGTATGGCTCCGAGGCGTGCGCGAGAACGTCGAACCCGCACTGTGCGGTGTAGGCGACCGGGCAATCGTAGTAGAGCACCGGGTCGTCGATCGCGAGTGTCGTGACGGCCGCGTCGTCGAATGCCACGTACTTGTGCGGCTTCTCGGGATCGGTGGTCGTGTCGGTGATGACATACGCCCACGAGGTCTCCGAACCCGTTCCAGCAGTGGTGGATACCGCGATGTGCGGCGGATTCTTGGGGTTCTCGCTCTTGTTGAAGCCCTCGAATTCGTTGACACTGCGGCCGTCGTGCGCCACCGAGATGCGCGCACCCTTGCAGGCGTCGTGTGCCGAGCCGCCACCGATGGAGATGAACGAGTCGCACTGCTCGGAGTTGTAGAGCGAGACCGCGTCCATGACGTTGTAGTCCTTGGGGTTGGACTCGACCTTGTCGTAGAGCACGACTTCGAGTCCGTGGTACTTGCACGACTCGACGATCTTGTGAACGGTGTCGCTGCCGCGCAGGCCCGTCGTCATGATGAGCGTCTTCTTGAAGCCGAGCTTGAGCGCCTCGGGACCGATCATCTCGTGCGCACCGGGACCCATCATGGCGCGCGGGAACGGGTGGAATTCCTTGATGGGGAACGGCTTGAGTAGTTCGTCAACCTGCATTTCTGACCTGACCTTCTCGATGCTGCCGACGCACGCGTCGTCGGGAGTGGGTGAGCGATCGAGACGTTACGCGCGTCACAGCGGGTGCCAGAAGTGGTTTGCGACCGAACCGTCCGATACAGCCGCCAGTACTGACCTCGGGTCGGGTGAACACCTATCCGATCGGGCAGGGTGCTCCATCCGAGATGTCAGTCGACCCGCACCCCACCCGATGCGATCCGGCGCCCAGAGCGTTGGCGTGACTTCGCACGGGTCAGCGCTCCGGGCTCGAATCCCCAGGGCAGTTCGAGCCGATGAGCCGCGAGCAGTTGCGCGTCGGCGAGGATGGCGTCCACCGAGTCGTCGGCGACGACGCGCCCGCCGTCGACGATGACCGCGCGGTCACACAGTTGTGCCGCGTAGGGGAGGTCGTGTGTCACCACGAGCATGGTCGTGTCGAGTCCGAGCAGGGTGTCGGCGAGTTCGCGTCGCGCCACCGGATCGAGGTTCGCCGACGGCTCGTCGAGCACCAGAATGTCTGGGCGGCAAGCCAATACGGTAGCCAGAGCACCTCGGCGACGCTGTCCACCGGACAGGTGGTGGGGGCTGCGGTCGGCGTGTTGAGCCATCGACACCGCCGTCAGCGCCTCGGTGACACGATTCGCGAGTTCTGGCTGCGTGACACCGAAGTTGGCGGGCCCGAACGCGACATCCTCGGCCAGGGTGGGCATGAACAACTGGTCGTCGGGATCCTGGAAGACCAATCCCACCCGGCGACGCACCTCACGCAGCGTCGACTTCCCCACCGGCGAACCGTATATCGACACCGAACCCGACGTGGGCAGCAGCACGCCGTTGAGCTGGAGCATGAGCGTGGTCTTCCCCGCACCGTTGGGGCCGAGGAGAGCCACGCGCTCGCCGTCGGCCACCGTGAGGTCGACGCCGTCGAGAGCCAGATGGCCGTCGGGATAGGCGAAGCGGAGTCCGCGGATGTCGATGGCGTTCATCGCAGACCCCAGGCCGTGGCCGCCACGACCACCGCTGCCGCTGCGGGAAGCGAGACGATCGCCCACTGCGCGGGCGTCGCGCGCACCGACGTCGCCACACCGGGCATCTCCGGGATGGTGCCGGTGAATCCGCGTGACATCATCGCCAGGTGAACGCGCTCTCCCCGCTCGTAGGACCGTACGAAGACCGAACCGACACTGACGGCAACGGCCTTGGCCTGGTGCAGCATCCGCGGGGAGTCTCCGCGGGCTGCACGCGCGATCTGCATCCGCCTGACTTCGGCGGACAACAGGTCGACGTACCGCAGCATCATCACGAAGACCGGCGTGATGGTGCGCGGGACGCCCAGTCTGCTCAACGCGACCGGCAACTCCCGCGCCGGTGTCGTAGCGGCGAAAGTCAACGACGCCGCGACACCGAGAGTGCCCTTGATGACGATCCCCCAGGCGGCGTACAGACCTGCAACCGAGAGCGACATCCCGACGACATCGATGCGGCGCCCACCCTCGGCGAACGGCAGGAGCACTGCGAGCACGACGAAGGGCGCCTCGATCAGCATCCGTGGCACGATCCAGGCGACGGGAACCCGTGCCAGTCGCCAGACGCCGAGCAGGATGACGGCGTAGACCAGATACGGCCAGAACATCTCGCGCGGCGTGGCGACGACCGCGAACACGAACACGACGAGGCAGACGAGTTTGACCTCCGTTGGCGCACGGTGCACACGCGAGGTGACGTCGCGGTAGAGCGGATGCGCGTGCCCGGCGCCCATGGTCAGTTCCCCGCCGCGACCGAGTCGCGGGTCGCGGTCGTCCGTCGTGCGCGGGCGATCAGCCAGAAGGCGCCCACGGCGACTGCGAGCGTGACGATCACCCCGATGATCCCCGCGATGCCGTTGGTGTACTGCGCGCCCTTCACGGCGTACTCGGCGAGCGGCGAGGACGACATCGCGTGATCGGTGGCGTGCTGCGCGATACAAGAGCCCGTCAGCTCCTCGGTGCCGTTGACCGTGACCGTCTGGCAGCCCTGCTGCGTCGCCGAGTCGAGCCCGTCGGGCGAACTGCTCGCGATGTACGACAGGACCCCCGCTATCAACAGTGCGATCACGCCGAACCCGACGAGGAAGGTGCGGCGACGCACGCGGGGGCGCGGCCAAGCGGTGGTACTCATGCGGACACCTCGATCTGTTCTGCGACGACATGGGTGCGACGGAGGAGGTACACCAGGTCGGGACGGGCGCGGGCCACGGCGACCACCGTCACCGCGGTGATGAGCCCCTCACCGACCCCGATCAGGACGTGGGTACCCCACATGTAGCCGGCCACGGTCGACAGTGATGTCGTCGCGGCACCTCCGATCGCGTACTCGACCACGAAACCAGTTGCGGCAGCGACTGTTTTGCACAATGCCGAGACAAAGGCCACGACGGCGAGCCCGGGCAGCCGCTCGCGCCGCGATCGCACGAGGCGATAGAGCACCACAGCGACGCCATATCCCACGAACGTGGAGATCAGCGCCATGTTGGTGATGTTGGCACCCAGGGCGGTCACGCCCCCGTCGGCGAAGAGCAGACACTGGACCACGAGCACGATCGCGATGCACAGTGCGCCGGTGTACGGCCCCACGAGGATCGCAGCGAGCGCGCCACCGAGAAGATGGCCGCTGACACCGGGCAGGATCGGGAAGTTGATCATCTGCACGGCGAAGATGAAGGCTGCCACGAGCCCGGCCATCGGTACGGCCTTCTCGTCGAGGTCTGCGCGGGCGCGCCACGCACAGAACGCAAGCCCTGCGATGGCGACGACGGCGAACAGAATCGACGTCTGCGCGTTGATGATCCCGTCACTCATGTGCATGGCGACGACAGTGGTGGACATGAGCGGTGTCCCTTCTGCGATGTACGCGAATGCGGCCGCGGCGACTCGCGGTCACACGATGAGAGGAACGATAGGACCGGCCCCGATATCTGTCCACTTATTCAGATGTTGAAGCCGTCAGACTATCCGAAGGGTCAGGTGTGGTCCTGACCACAGCGCTCCGCGTTATAACCCGATGGCCGGTGCCCTACGACGGCGGGTTGTGACCGGCGCCGATCCAGTGCAGCAGATCGTGCACCGTCTCGTCGTCGAGACGATAGCTCACCGATCGCCCCACCCGGGTCGAGGTGACCCACCCCTGATGACGTAGCACGCGCAGTGCCTGGGACACCGCAGTCTCGGTACGTCCGACCTGTGCGGCGATGTCGCCGACGATGATTCCCGGATGCCGATGCAACAGCAGCAGGATTTCGAGTCTGTGCGGATCCGACAGGAGATCGAATCGCGTCGACCACTCGGCGATGTCGACGTGCCCTGTCTCGCCGGCGTCGTCGGCCTGGTCGTGGTTGTGGTCGTTGTCGTCGTCAAAGTGCGCACCGGCGGCGGGTGCGTCAGGAGACACGCCATCGATGTCGGGCATGCCGACTACCCCGACACTCGCTCGATCTGGCCGCCGAGGCTGCGCAGATTCTCGACGAAGTGCGGGTAGCCGCGGTCGATGTGCTCGACGTCGTGCACCTCGGTCACACCGTCGGCGACCAGTCCCGCGAGTACCAGACCGGCCCCGGCACGGATGTCCGAGCACCAGACAGGCGCACTGGACAGCTTGTCGATGCCGCGGATGACCGCGTGGTGGCCGTCGGTACGCGCATCGGCACCGAGCCGCACCATCTCCTCGACGAATCGGAAGCGGGCCTCGAAGACGTTCTCGGTGATCACCGACATGCCGTCGGCGATCGACGCCCAGCCGATGGCCATCGGCTGCAGGTCGGTCGGGAAACCGGGGAACGGCAGCGTGGAGACGTTGACGGCGGTCGGCCTGCGGTCGTGGCTGACCCGGAAACCGTTCGGATGCGTCTCGACACGTGCTCCGGTGTCGACGAGTTTGTTCAACACCAGCTGCAGGTGGTGCGGATTGACGCCGTTGACCGTCACGTCGCCGCGTGTCATCACCGCAGCGATACCCCACGTGGCGCCGACGATCCGGTCGCCGACCACCCGATGGGTGGTCGGATGCAGACGCTCGACTCCGGTGACGGTCAGCGTCGACGTACCCGCACCCTCGATGCGCGCACCCATCTGTTGCAGCATCACGCACAGATCGACGATCTCTGGCTCACGGGCGGCGTTGTCGATGACGGTCTCACCCTCGGCGAGGACCGCGGCCATCAGTATGTTCTCGGTGGCACCGACCGACGGGAACTCGAGCGCGATCGGCGCGCCGATCAGCGCATCGGCCTCGGCGACCACACAACCGTGCTCGATCGAACTGTGGGCGCCCAGCGCACGCAGCCCGGCCTGATGCATGTCGAGGGGCCGCGACCCGATCGCGTCGCCACCGGGAAGCGCGACGACCGCGCGACGACACCGCGCCATCAGCGGCCCGAGCACACACACCGACGCCCGGAACTGCTTCACCGCGTCGAAGTCGGCGTGGTACTTGGGTTCTGCCGGCGCCTCGATCGTCACCGTCTCGCCATCGATATCGACGACGGCGCCCAGGCCACGCAGTACGTCGGCCATGAGCGGAACGTCGGCGATCTCGGGCGAGTTGGTCAGTGTCGTTGTCCCTTCGGCCAGCAACGACGCCGCCATCAGCTTGAGGACGCTGTTCTTGGCCCCACCGACCGACACCTCGCCCTGCAGGCGCGCTCCCCCGGACACCAGAAACCGATCACTCACGTCAGATACCTTATCCGCCCCTCCGGTGTGCTCGACGCACACCACTTCTTCTGCGGTTACATTTGGGTCCATGGCCGTGCATCTGACCCGCATCTACACCCGTACCGGCGATGACGGCACCACCGGTCTGAGTGATTTCACCCGGGTGGCCAAGACGGATCCCCGGGTTGTCGCCTATGCCGACTGCGACGAGGCCAACTCGTGCATCGGCGCGGCACTGGCGATCGGCGGGGACATCCCCGACGAGATCGTCACAGCCCTGACAACCGTGCAGAACGACCTCTTCGACGCCGGCGCTGATCTGTCGACACCTGTCGTCGACAATCCTCAGCACCCGCCGCTGCGGATCGAACAGGACTACATCGACGCACTGGAGACGTGGTGCGACGAATTCGGCGCCGACCTCCCGGCGCTGAACTCCTTCGTCCTGCCGGGCGGAACGCCCTTCGCAGCACTTCTACACCAGGCCCGCACGGTGACCCGCCGAGCCGAGCGATCGGCGTGGGCCGCGGTCGACGCCGATCCGGAGCACACGTCCGTCCTGCCGGCCCGCTACCTCAACCGACTGTCGGATCTGCTGTTCATCCTGTCGCGCGTCGCCAATCGACTTCCGGGTGGAGCGGGCGACATCACCTGGATTCCCGGCGGCGATCGTCACCGTCCGTGAGCTCGCGCCAGGACCGATCAGGCGCTGCGACGCCGCTGTGACCGTTGCGGTGCCCCGGCCTCCAGCCATGCCTGAAACGCGGTGACGCCGTCGGGCGTCAGCGCCAACTCGTACTCACGTGGTTCCTCGCCGTCGCGGTCCTCGCGCACGTGCAGGATCGTCATCCCATCGAGGATCACACCCTCACTGCCCGCGGCGCAGCGTCGACCGACGATCTCGATACCGTGCCGTGGAAAACTGCGCGAGGGGCCGGGACGCAGAGAGCTGAGCCGGAAATACCGCAGGGAGTCGTCACCGTAGTGAACACTTCCGTGTCGCCAGCCCTCGTCGAAGTCAGCGGGCAGCTCCCGCAGCAACGCTGCCGTACCGGCGCTACGCAGCTGCTGCAACCGATAGCCGAGCAGTCCGCAGACGACCAGCGCCAGGACGAGCAGAATCAGCAGGACGACCACCACGGTCAATCGGCATACCTCCCTCGCGTGGATTCCATCACCGGACGTGTCGGCGGGCTGTCGACGGGCTGTGTCTGGCGATGGTTTCCCCCAGCATGCCAGCTGACCGTATGACGCGGCCAGCCACCCGCGCGGAGCGGGTGGCTGGCAGACACGGACCGGGTCATCGGTCCGATTCGTATTCAGTTGCGACACAAGGTCGTCGGTCGGGTGACATCCTCACGTGTGAGCCTGTCGCAACCCGGATCAGGCGATCTGCTCCGCAGCGCGCAGCCGCGCGTGGGCACGGTTGTACTCGTCTGTACCGGGCTCGGCGGAGTCGAGGGTGTTCTTCTCGGCATTGACGTCGACACCATCGGCCCACTCCGCCGCCTCTGCGAGGATCGTCACCGACTCGCCGGTCACCGAGATGAAGCCGCCCTCGACAGCCGCAGCCTTACGCGTGCCGCTTTCCTCGACGATCACCACGAAGCCACCCGGCACGAGCTGTCCGAGAAGCGGCTCGTGATTGGCCAGCACACCCATCTCACCGACCGTGGTCTGTGCGATGACGAACGTGGCCTCACCCGAGTACAGCTCGGCGTCGGCGGACACGACCTCGACATGAAAGGACTTCTCAGCCATGAGTAACCGCTACTTTCCGGCGAGCTTGGCGGCAGCTGCCTCCACGTCGTCGAGGCCACCGCAGCTGTTGAACGCCTGCTCCGGGTAGGAATCGAACTCGCCCTTGCAGATACGGTCGAAGGCTTCGATGGTGTCGGCGAGCGGCACGACCGAACCCGGCTGACCGGTGAACTTCTCCGCGACCAGGAAGTTCTGGCCCAGGAACTTCTGGATACGACGGGCACGCTGCACGGTGACCTTGTCCTCTTCGGACAGCTCGTCCATACCGAGGATGGCGATGATGTCCTGGAGCTCCTTGTACTTCTGCAGGATGCTCTTGACCTCGTTCGCCACCCGGAAGTGCTCGTCGCCGACGATCGACGCCTCGAGGATGCGCGAGGTCGAGGTCAGCGGATCCACAGCCGGGTAGATACCGAGCTGCGAGATCGGGCGCGAGAGCTCGGTGGTCGCGTCGAGGTGCGCGAACGTCGTGGCAGGTGCCGGGTCGGTGTAGTCGTCCGCGGGCACGTAGATGGCCTGCAGCGACGTGATCGAACGGCCCTTGGTCGACGTGATGCGCTCCTGCAGCTCACCCATCTCGTCGGCCAGCGTCGGCTGGTAACCCACGGCGGACGGCATACGACCGAGCAGGGTCGACACCTCCGAACCCGCCTGGGTGAATCGGAAGATGTTGTCGATGAACAGCAGCACGTCCTGATGCTTCACATCGCGGAAGTACTCGGCCATCGTGAGGGCCGAGAGGGCAACGCGCATACGCGTGCCCGGCGGCTCGTCCATCTGGCCGAAGACGAGGGCGGTGTCCTGGAGGACGCCCATCTCTTCCATTTCCATGATGAGGTCGGTGCCCTCACGCGTACGCTCGCCGACGCCCGCGAACACCGAGGTGCCCGAGAACTCGCGTGCGATACGGGTGATCATCTCCTGGATGAGCACGGTCTTGCCCACACCTGCGCCTCCGAACAGGCCAATCTTTCCGCCCTTGACGTACGGGGTGAGGAGGTCGATCACCTTGATACCGGTCTCGAGGATCTCGGTCTTGCCCTCGAGCTCGTCGAAGGCCGGTGGCTTGCGGTGGATGCCCCACTGCTCGCCGTCACGGCCGAGGCCCGGGCTGTCGAGGCAGTCACCGAGGGCATTGAACACGTGGCCCTTGACCTGGTCACCGACAGGCACGCGGATCGGGTACCCCGAGTCGGACACCGCCGCACCGCGGACGAGGCCGTCGGTGGGCTGCATCGAGATGGTGCGGACGAGGTTGTCGCCGAGGTGCTGGGCGACCTCGAGGGTGAGGGTCTTCGCCACAGCTTCGAGGGTGACCTCGGTGTGCAGCGCGTTGAACAGGTCTGGGATCGAGCCGCGGGGGAACTCGACGTCGACCACGGGGCCGATGATGCGGACGACGCGGCCCTCGGTGGACCCCGCCGACTGCGACGAGGGTGTCTCTACAGTTGCGGTCATGGTGCTTGGGTCACTTCCTTTTGATCGAAGTTTGTTGGGGATCGGCGTCAGTTCGCCAGTGCGCTCGATCCGCCGACGATCTCGCTGATTTCCTGAGTGATCTGGGCCTGCCGGAGCTGGTTGGCCTCGCGAGACAGCGTCTTGGACAGTTCCTCGGCGTTGTCTGTCGCCGCCTTCATCGCGGTACGACGGGCCGCCGACTCGGACGCCGCCGAGTCGAGGAGCGCCGCGTAGACGCGCGTGGCGACGTACTTCGGCAGAAGTGCTTCGAGCAGGGTCTCCGCGCTCGGCTCGAAGCTGTAGTTGCGCGACTCGTCGTCGACCTCGACCTCACCGTGAGCGGGGTTGTCGTTTTCGGTGACCACCAGCGGCGCCATACGGCGAACCTCGGGCGTCTGGGTCAGCATGGTCACGAACCGGGTGTAGACGATGTGCAGTTCGTCGACGCCTTCGATCGTCCCCTCACCGTCCGGGAGGTCGATGTTCTCCCCCGAACCGGCCACGAAGAGATCGACGAGGAAGTTGCTTGCCTGCGCCGCGTCGGAGTACTCGGGCGACTGCGAGAAGCCCGTCCACGATGCCGCGACCTCCATGCCACGGAAGGTGAAGTAGTTCACGCCCTTGGTACCCATGACGAAGAGCACCGGCTCCTTGCCCTCCTCGCGGATGAGCGAGATGAGCTCGCGCGAGGACCGAAGCACGTTGGCGTTGTAACCGCCGGCCATGCCACGGTCACTGGTGATCACCAGGATCGCGGCGCGCTTGGGTTGGTCGCGCTCCTTGAGCAGCGGGTGGTCGAGCGACCCGGCGCTGCTCGCGAGCTCGGAGAGCACCTTGGTCATCTCTTCCGAGTACGGCTTCGCAGCCGCCACCCGGGCCTGAGCCTTGGTGATGCGCGAGGTCGCGATCAGTTCCTGCGCCTTGGTGATCTTCTTCGTCGACTGGACCGACCGGATGCGTGAGCGCAGCTCACGAATGCTGGCCATGAGCCCTCACCCCTTCTTCCATCGCACGGATACGACCGCTGCGGACACCGACAAGCACTCGATCACTTCCGGATCTTGATCTGTTCTTGCTCGACGTCGTCGGCGTCCATGGCAGCTGCCTCGGCCTCGTTCACGACACGCTTGCCGTCGTGCGTCAGGTAGCTGTTCTTGAACTTGTTGGTCTCCGCGACCAGAGCCTCGGCCTGGTCGTCCGCGAGTACCTTGCCGCCTGCGATCGAGTCGTAGACACCCGTTGCGTTGTGGTGCAGGTGGCTGAGCAACTGGGTCTCGAAGTTACGGATGTCGTCGACGGGCACCGAGTCGTAGTGACCCTCGCCGCACAGGTAGATCGAGACGATCTCATCCTCGACGGAGTACGGGCTGTACTGGTCCTGCTTGAGCATCTCCACCCAGCGTGCGCCGCGCTCGAGCTGCGCCTTCGACGCGTTGTCGAGATCGGAGGCGAAGGCCGCGAAGGCCTCCAGCTCACGGAACTGGGCCAGTTCGAGACGCAGCGACCCCGACACCTTCTTGAGGCCCTTGGTCTGTGCGGCACCACCGACACGCGACACCGAGGTACCGACGTTGATGGCGGGACGAACACCCTTGTTGAACAGGTCGGACTCGAGGAAGACCTGGCCGTCGGTGATCGAGATGACGTTCGTCGGAATGAACGCCGACACGTCGTTGGCCTTGGTCTCGATGATCGGCAGGGCGGTCATCGAACCACCGCCGAGCTCGTCGGAGAGCTTCGCAGCGCGCTCCAGCAGGCGGGAGTGCAGGTAGAACACGTCGCCGGGGTATGCCTCGCGGCCCGGCGGACGACGCAGCAGCAGTGAGATGGCGCGATAGGCCTCGGCCTGCTTGGTCAGGTCGTCGAACACGACGAGGACGTGCTTGCCCTGGTACATCCAGTGCTGGCCGAGTGCCGAACCGGTGTAGGGCGCGAGCCACTTGAAGCCGGCCGAGTCAGATGCCGGAGCCGCGACGATGGTGGTGTACTCCATCGCGCCTGCCTCTTCCAGAGCGGTCTTGACGCCCGCGATGGTCGAACCCTTCTGACCCATGGCGACGTAGATGCAACGGACCTGCTTGCTCGGATCACCGGTCGCCCAGTTGTCCTTCTGATTCAGGATCGCGTCGACGCAGACCGCGGTCTTGCCGGTCTTGCGGTCGCCGATGATGAGCTGACGCTGGCCACGGCCGATCGCGGTCATCGCGTCGATGGCCTTGATGCCGGTCGCGAGCGACTCCTCGACGGGCTGACGCTCGAGGACGGTGGCCGCCTGCAGCTCGAGGACGCGGTTGTCCTCTGCCTCGATGTCCCCGAGTCCGTCGATCGGTGCGCCGAGCGGGTCGACGACGCGGCCGAGGAACTTGTCGCCGACGGGTACCGAGAGGACCTCGCCTGTGCGGCTGACCTGGCCGCCCTCTTCGAGCTCCTCGTAGTCACCGAGGATGACGGCGCCGATCTCGTCCTCGTCGAGGTTGAGAGCAACACCCTGGATGCCGCCCGGGAACTGCAACAGCTCGTTGGCCATCGCGCCCGGCAAGCCGCTGACGTGGGCGATTCCGTCAGCCGTGTCGGTGATTGTGCCGACCTCGTCGCGCGAGGCTTCGGCTTCGAACGACGAGACGTACTGCTCGATCGCTCCCTTAATCTCGTCTGCTGAGATCGTCAACTCCGCCATGGGTTCTCGTCTTTCTTGATGTCGGTCGGTGTGAGTAGTCGTGGTGGTGAGGTGTCGGTCGCCGGTGCGGTGTCGCTGAACCGTCGTCGGCGATTACCTCGGCAGTGTCTCGGCCGCCTTGGCCAATCGAGTGGCGATGTCGGCCTCGATGACCTCGTCGCCCACCCCGATGCGCAGTCCGCCGATGATCGAGGGATCGACCTCGGTCTGCACCGAGATCGAACGGTGGTAGATCTCGGCGAGCACGCCGCCGAGTCGTTCCTTCTGAGCATCGCTCAATTCGGCCGCCGACACCACATGGGCGACGGTCTCGCCTCGTCGGGCGGCGGCCAACTGTGCGAGCTGATCGGCCACCGACTCCGCCGGCTGACCGTGGAGAAGTCGGATCGCCTGCGACAGCAGATGCCAGGTGTGAGTGCTGACCTGGTCGCCGATCAGGTTCCCCAGCAGCCCGATGCGCTTGTCCGCCGGCTTGGTGAAGTCGGAGAGAAGCGACGCGAGTTGTGGGTTCGCGTCCAGCAGACGACTCACGCGGAACAGTTCGTCCTCGACCTGTTCGATCGAACCGTCGCGCTCGGCGGCGGTGAGGACGACCAGGGCGTTCTGTCGGCGCAGCACCGGGACGAGGTCCTTTGGCTGCGACCAGTTCTGCACCACTCCGGACGCGACGATCTCCACGGCGATGGGCGACGCCTTGCCGTCGAAGAGTCGGTGCACGAGTTGCTTCTTGAGGGCCGGAAAGTCTTCGTCCTCGGTCAGCTTCTTGCGCAGCACCGGATGGTGTTGCAGGAAGTCGATGATCTCTGTCAGATCCTCGCTCGCCGTCACCAGGTCCTGCGAGCTTGCGCCTGCCGTGTTGGAGTCGAACTCATGAGAGATCGCGCGCGCCGACTCACGGCTGGCGGCATGCATCGAATGCAGCCCGATCAGTTCGCTCGAGCTGGGCACCGTTGCCGGTGCCTGCCCGCCCTGCGCCATCTCATGGAGTTCATCGATCACGCGGTCGATCGTCTCCGACTGATTCGCCGGATCGGCGAGGTGATCGCGCACGATCTTGCCCGCGCCGTCGACAGCGGTGAGACCGAGCTCGCTGCGCAACTGACGCACCATGGAGGTGCGGGTCAGTTCGCCTTGCGCCTTGCCGTGCTCCGAGATGCGCTTCACCTCGACATCGGCCTGCTTGTGCAGGTCGTCGGTGATGCCCTTGGCATCCTCGAGTGCACCTTCGTGCAACTGTTGCGCCTCGACCTTCGACTGCTCGATCGAGCGTTCGTGCGCCACCTTCGCATCTGCGAGCCGTGCCTGCGCCGCCTCGCTCTCCGCGACCTGCTGGTCGACGACTTCCTGCGCACTCTTCACGGTCTTGCGCAAGAACGGCACGACGAACTTCCACAACAGCGCGATGATGAGCAGAAAGCCGACGAGCTGTCCGATAAAAATGTCCACTGCTACTTCACCGTCTCAGTCTCTGCCGAGGCGGTCGCCGCCCCAGAACTTTGAACGCCGGCCCCCTGCTTGCCGAGAACGCGATCGGCAAGTGTCTGCGACAGCGAGTCGACGTCCCGCTTGGCCTCGGTCACAGCCTTGTCGGCCTCGACCTTGAGGTCCGCGGAGATCGTGGCGAGAGCGGCGTCGGCTTCGTCCGTCGCACGCCGCTTCGCTTCCGACAACTCCTCGTTCCCCTTGGCCCGCGCTTCGTCCCGGATTCCGGTCGCGTCAGCGCGGGCGTCCTTCATCCGAGCCTGGTACTCCCGGTCGGCTTCCTCGTAACTCTCCGCAGCGGCGTTGTTGTCCTCGGCGGTCTTCGCGACTCGTGCCTGCCGTTCATCGAGCACCTTGACGATCGGCGGCACGACCCAGGCGCGGATCACGACCAGCACGATCACGAAGATCAGCAGGCACGCGAAGAACGTGCCGTTGGGGATCAAGAAGTTCTCTGCGGCGAGATTCATGGTTCAGATGTCCCTTGTTGTTCGAGGAACCCGACTAAAGACCGGGAAGATCAGGACTGGCCGGAGATCGGGGTGGCGAACACGAACAGCGCCATGAACGCGAGGTTGATGAAGTACGCGGCCTCGACCAGACCGACCGTGATGAAGAACGGAGTGAACAGACGGCCCTGAGCCTCCGGCTGACGTGCGATGCCGGAGATCAACGCGGAACCGGCGATACCGTCACCGACGCCGGCACCGATTGCGCCGCCACCCATGATGAGGCCGCCACCGATCAACGCGCCCAGACCAATCAGATTCGGATCCATTGAGAACTTTCCTTTCGGGTGATACTGGCAATCGGATTGCCAGGTCTAAGGTCCGACCGGCGCGGTGCCGGCCGGGGGTCGGACTTGCTAGTGGTCTTCGTCCATCTCCATGGCCTGGCTGAAGTACAGCACGGTGAGCAGGGAGAAGATGAATGCCTGGATGAGGCCGACGAACAGGTCGAACGACTTCCAGATCGCGTTCGGCGCCCACATGATGTAGGCGGGGAACAGCGCGATCAGCGCGACCATGATGCTGCCGGCGAACATGTTGCCGAAAAGACGGAGAGAGAGCGAGACGGGCTTCGCGATCTCCTCGATGATGTTGATCGGCGCCAGGAATGCGACGTGACCCTTCACGAGGCGCTTGAAGTGACCGATCGGCCCGCGGCGGCGGATACCGGCCGCCATGTACCAGACGAACACGAAGAGCGCGAGCGCGTAGCAGAAGTTCACGTCGCTGGCCGCCGGGGCGAACACCTCGTGGGACGCACCTTCGGAGTCGGCGTACTGCAGCGGGAGGACCGACATCCAGTTCGCTATGAGGATGAACGTGAACAGGGTGACCGCGAGCGGCAGGACGAACCCGCCGATCTTCATGCCCATCGAGTTCTCGATCTGACTACGCATCTGCGTGGTGACGGCCTCGAAGAACAGCTGTACTGCGTTGGGGCGCTTGGATGTCATCCGCGAGCGCACGAAGAACGCGAGCGCGATCACGATCACTGCCGCGATGGCGGTGGCGATGATCGTGTCGATGTTCCACGTCATGCCGAGCCATTCCACCTGCTTGTGGTGGCCGACCTCGATTTTGGCCTCGGCCAGCACGAGGGTTTCGGCGCCGTAAGTCGATGCGATCATAGCTGCTTACGAAGTCCTTTCATCACCGGAATCACCGTGTTCAGCACCAGGACGACCTGGCCGAGAGCGAGTCCGAACATCACGCCCAGCCCGTCGGGCCGGAACAGGAACGCCGCGGCCAGCGCGAGCACGGTGATGGCTCCGAGGCGTGCGGCAGAGTTGACGGCGAGCAGTTTCTTGCGGGGATTCTCTTCTGCGGCAACACGTTCGACGGAGATCATGACCATCTTGGTGTTGATGAAGACGGCGACCACGCCGACGGCGAAGAACAGCGGGAACATCCAGCTGCCGAGATACACCGCGACGACCGCGACGATGACCGTCAGGACACCGGCGATGATCGCCGGTCGGAGAAGGCCGGTCGGCGCGGGCGGGTAATACACGGGAGCCGAGTCAGGGGCGGACGTCGCCATTGCCTCTCCTCACGTGACACGCCTCATGCCATGGGCATCAGACGATGAGCGTGCGTCCTCGCGGCAGGAGCCGCCGAGCGTACGCTCTGCATTTGCAGTGACCTTATCAACACGGTTTTCCACGGTCACCGGGGGGTGTCCTCGCAGAATGTGTTGGCTTCTCGGGGTGGCAGCTCACAACGCTGACAGCGCAGGCGCATGCATCACCCTCAAGTACTACAGCTGATAGTACACGATTTTACTCTCCGGTTACCTATCCGCTTGGTCGGTCGCCTACCGTCCGGCCGGACCGTCGCCCACTACCCCGTCACACGTGCCGCAACCGGGTCGGCTCACCGCAGCGCGCGCGCTGTCCTCAAGCTCGCAATGCGTCGCTGCAGCCGGGGCGCCATGGTCGCCAGCATGGCGACGACGAGTCCTGCGGCGAACGCCGGGAGCACCACCCGCATCGGAAAGATCGTGCTCGCCGCGACCGAGAACGCGAGTATGCCGACCCACAGGTAGATGATCAGCGCGACCCGACGCTGGGAATGTCCGAGTTCGAGCAGGCGATGATGCAGGTGCAGCTTGTCCGGCGTGTAGAAGCCAACGCCCGCACGCGTGCGACGCACCACGGCCATCAGCATGTCGAGCATCGGGATGAAGACGACGGCCGCCACCAGGATCAAGGGCGACAACAGCGTGAAGACGTCGGCGGGCCCGTAGGCGTTCACCGCGATACGCCCGGAGGCACTGGTCGACGCCGCCGCCAGCATCAGTCCGATGAGCATGGCGCCGGAGTCGCCCATGAAGATCCGCGCGGGAGAGAAGTTGTGCGGGAGGAATCCGAGGCACGCGCCTGCCAGCACCACGGAGATCAGGGCGGGCGGGTAGTAGCTGACGTCGCCGCCCTGATCGCGGAGCAGCCCCAGCGAGAACATGCAGATGGCCGACGCCGAGATCAGTCCCAGTCCTGCGGCGAGTCCGTCCAGTCCGTCGATGAAATTGACGGCGTTGATGGTCGCGACTGTGATCACGACCGTAAGGAGCCCGGACTGGAAGGGGTCGAGCACGATCGTTCCGATGTTGCCGAACGGCACCGGCACCTGAAGCCAGCTCACCCCCATCACGACCATGACCCCTGCAGCGGTGAGCTGGCCGACGAACTTGGTCAGGGCATCGAGTCCCCACCGGTCGTCGATGATGCCGACGATGACGATCACCGCCCCCGCCGTGACCACTGCCCCCATGTCGTTGGTGTACGCGAAGCCCCTGTTGAGTGCCGGCAGGTTTGCTGCCAGCACGATCGCGGCCAGTACCCCGATGAACATGCCGACGCCACCGAGGCGCGGGGTCGGGATGGTGTGGACGTCGCGTACGCGGGGCACCGCGACCGCTCCGACACGGATCGCGACGACGCGGACGAGTGATGTCAGCAAGTAGGTGACCGCTGCTGCGGTGAGTCCGACGAGCAGCAACTCCCGCAGGGGCACACCGGCACCGCCAGAACCGGAATCAGCGGACAGCATGTCAGCGACGACCATGCCGGCACCGGTGACGGGCTCGAGCATCAGTCGACCAGGCTGGCCGGATCGACGTCGAGCACCTCGGCGACCTCGGCCGTTGTCACCGCCCCCTCCCGCAGGACGCGCGGCACGGGGCCGGTGATGTCGACGATGGTCGACGGCTCGCCCTTGGGAGCGCGGCCTCCGTCGAGGTAGACCGACACGGAGTCGCCCAACTGTTCTCGCGCGTCGTCGCACGTGATCGCGGGCGGCCTACCCGAGACGTTGGCACTCGAAACAGCCATTGGTCCGACCTCACGCAACACCTCGATGGCAACCGGATGCAGAGGCATCCGGAGCATCACCGTGCCGGACGTGTCGCCGAGATCCCATGCCAGCGATGGCGCCTGCTCGACGACCAGACTCACACTTCCCGGCCAGAACGCCTCGACGAGGCTGCGCGCAGCCGCGGAGACAGAGAGGACGAGTCCGTCGATGGAGTGCCAGGATCCGACGAGCACCGGGACGGGCATATCCCGACCGCGGTGTTTGGCGGCGAGGAGATCGGTGACGGCCTCGGCGTCGAACGCGTTGCATCCGATGCCGTAGACCGTGTCCGTCGGCGTGACGATCAGGCGTCCTGCCTTGGCCGCCCCCACTGCAGCCTGGATACCTGCGGAGCGGGTCTCCTCGTCAGTGCAATCGAATACGGTGCTCACCGGTTCATCCTTTCACGACACATGTCTGGCGCCGATCAGCGTCGTCGGTCCGATCAGCGTCGTCGGCGGGCTGTCACGAATCGGGGCCTGCCTGCGAGGTCGCGACGCGCCAGGACCTCCTCGAATGATCCGGTGGCAGTGAAGGCGTCCACCACCTGCGACGACGTCGAGTCGTCGTGCTCGACGCCGATAAAGCCGTCGGCCGCCAACAACCGTACGGCGACGTTGGCGAGAGGCGTGATCACGGCCATGCCATCACTGCCGGCGAACACCGCTTCGGCGGGATCGGCGTCGACCTCCGGTGACACCTCTGTGTCGGCTGGGACGTAGGGCGGGTTGGCCACGACGAGGTCGAGCGAGCCGTCGGGGATGTGTTCACGCAACCCGGCGTGGTCGGTGACATCGGCGCCGAGCACGGCCACCCTGTCCCCCACCCCGAGATTCTCGACGTTACGGCGAAGCCAGAGCAGGGCCGCTGGTGACTTCTCGACAGCGACGACCCGAGCCGACGGCACCGACACCGCTATCGCGATGGCGAGCGCGCCGCTGCCACTGCAGAGATCCGCGACCAGCGGATCGGTGACGCTCCGCAGACTCTCGACGGCCCACTCGAGCATCACCTCCGTCTCGGGCCTCGGCACGAAGACACCGGGACCGACGGCGACGTCGACAGGGCCGAACGCGGCCCGCCCGATGATGTGCTGCAGCGGAATCCGGCGAGCGCGCCGGGCCACGAGATCCCGGTACCGTGCCCGCGCCGTCGCATCCGGTTCGTCGACGAACGCCAACCGCCCACGGTCGACGTCGAGCACATGCGCGAACAACCACTCGGCGTCGCTGCGTGCCGACTCGATTCCTGCGCGGGCGAGAACCCGCGTCGCTTCAGAGAGTTCCGACGTCGTCGACGTCATCTGATCATTGATCACTCGGCGCTGTCCTCACTCCGCCTCGAGGCGCGCCTGTCGGTCGGCGGCCACGAGCGCGTCGAGCAGTGCATCCATGTCGCCACTGAGCACGGCGTCGAGATTGTTCGCCTTGTATCCGATCCGGTGATCGGTGATGCGGTTCTCGGGGAAGTTGTAGGTGCGGATTCGCTCGGACCGATCGACCGTCCTGATCTGCGCGGCCCTGCCCTCGGCGGCCGCTGCCTCGGCCTCCTCCTCGGCGGCCGATTGCAGACGCGCCGCGAGCACCTGCATGGAACGCGCCTTGTTTTGCAGCTGTGAGCGTTCGTTCTGGCAGGTCACGACAATCCCGGTCGGGAGGTGGGTGATCCGCACGGCCGAGTCCGTGGTGTTCACGCCCTGACCGCCCTTGCCCGAGGACCGGTAAACGTCGATCCGCAGGTCCGACTCATCGATCTCGACCGCCTCGACCTCCTCGGGCTCCGGGTAGATCAGTACTCCCGCGGCAGACGTGTGGATCCGCCCCTGAGATTCGGTGACCGGCACACGCTGCACCCGATGCACGCCACCCTCGAACTTCAGGCGCGACCACACACCGTCACGCGACGGTTCGCGGCCCTTGATCGAGAGCGTTGCCTCCTTGTATCCACCGAGATCCGACTCGGTGACACCCAGGATCTGGGCTTTCCATCCGTGTCGCTCGCAGTACTTGAGGTACATACGCGCCAGATCGGAGGCGAACAGCGCCGACTCCTCGCCACCCGCGCCCGACTTGATCTCGAGCACGACGTCGTCGGAGTCATGCGGATCGCGAGGCGCGAGCAGGTCGGTCAACGTGGCATCGAGAACGGCGACGGACTCCTGGAGCGAAGGGACTTCCTCGGCAAAGGCTGCGTCGTCGGCCGCGAGCTCCTCGGCTGCGGCGAGATCATCACGCGCACTCTGCAATTTGGAATAGGTCGCCATGATCGGCGCGAGTTCGGCGAAACGCTTGCCCACGCGGCGTGCGTTGGCCGGGTCGTCGTGCAACGCGGGATCGGAGAGCTGCTGCTCGAGTCCGGCATGCTCGGCGAGGATGTCGTCTATCGCCGTACCGGCATTCTTCGTGCTCTCACCCACTACTGATCCTCCTCGTCAGACATCTGCGACACAGTCACGCGTTCGCGGCGCAAACACAGCGACACACAACACAGCGACACACAACACAAACGACGCCCGACCGGTCGAAGTTAACCGGCGGGCGTCGTCAGGTGTGCTACTTGGCGTCGGCCTTCTTGGTGCGCTTGCCGTAGCGCTTCTCGAAGCGCGCGACGCGGCCGCCGGTGTCGAGGATCTTCTGCTTGCCCGTGTAGAACGGGTGGCACTGTGAGCAGACTTCGACGTTGATCCGACCGTTCTCGGCGGTGCTGCGGGTCTCGAAGGTGTTGCCACAGCCGCAGACGACCGTGGTCATGTGGTAATCGGGGTGAATTCCCTGCTTCATTCTGGTGTCCCTTTCTCGTGGTCGCCGGGTCACCGCCGCGATTCGGCGGTGTGAACCGGTACCGGACTCGACCGACCAGTATGCCATCGGGCCAGGCCCTGACGGAAATCGCGACTACGTGATGACGTCGCGGCGCTCCCGTCGTGGCCGTCGCACTCGACTCGACTGCCTGTCACACGCCTCAACACGTCCTCGCACACATTCATTCCGCCCGCGCCAGGCGGGCTACTTGTACCCCGCACGCTGGGACACTTGCACGACGCGACGCCATCACTCACCCGGGTCGCATCGCAATGAGGGCAACCTTGGTTTACTGTGCCTTACCTAAGTTACCTAAGTTATAGTCGAGCGCGGCGACGAGACGAGGCCATCGATGCGCGCACAGGTCACCGGCAGCCGACAGATCATGCGCCGACCACCCTTGTCCCACACCTCGAGACGGGATGACATGCGATTTCACCACGTTCCCACCGGCTCATCGGACTCCTCCACGTCAGACCCTGCTAAGGCGCAGTTCGTGGAGCATCCGTCGCTGATCGCCTACGCCACGCAGACCGGCAACGCGGACATGCTGCAATCGACGTCGTCGCGTCGACGAAAGTCTGTGTGGAACCGCAAGAATCCCTACCCGGCCAGGGTGATCGCCAACACGGTCCTCTCCGGTGCGGGGTCGGCGAAAGAGGTCCGACACCTGGTGCTCTCGCTGGGTGACAGCGGGATGACCTACGAGCCGGGCGACGGGCTCGGCGTCGTGCCGCGCAACGATCCCGCGTTGGTCGACCGCATCATCGACAGACTCGGGGTCTCCCCTGACACCCCGGTCGTCGACCGCAAGGAGCAGCGGACTCTCCGCGAAGCTCTCACTGACCGCTATGAGATCGCGACGGCGTCGAAATATCTCGTCGACCACATCGCCGCGCGCAGCGGCGATCCCGAACTCACCCATCTGGTGTCGACTGGTGACCGCGATGCCCTCGACGCCTGGCTGTGGGGCAAGGACGTTCTCGACCTCCTCGACGTCGACAGGTCACTCGCCATCACGCCCCACGAACTGCTCGCAGAACTCCAACCGCTCGCGCACCGCGTGTACTCCATCTCGTCGAGTCCTCGTGCGCATGCGGGAACAGTGCACCTCACGATGGCGACCATCCGTTACCGAGCAGGCGGCGCACGGGAACGTGGTGGCGTGTGTTCGACCCATCTCGCCGACAGGATCGTCGACGGGCAGACGGTTGGCGTGTTCGTGACTCCCAACAGGTCGTTCCGGCTTCCCGCCGACGACGCGAAGGTGATCATGATCGGACCGGGCACCGGCGTCGCACCGTTTCGCGCGTTTCTGCACGAACGCGCCGAACGCGGTGCGTCGGGGCAGAATTGGCTCTTCTTCGGCGACCAGCACGAGACGTGCGATCACATCTACCGAGAGGAGATCGCCCGGTTCGTCAGCGACGGCGTCCTCGACCGCCTCGACCTGGCGTTCTCGCGCGATCAGGACCACAAGGTCTACGTCCAGGACCGGATGCGTGCTCACGGGGCCGACCTCTACCGCTGGCTCGAGGACGGCGCTCACATCTACGTCTGCGGCGACGCCACTCGCATGGCCCACGATGTCGAGGAGGCGTTGCTCGACATCGTCACCGAGCACGGCCACCACAACATCGCGTCCGCGAAGGATGTGCTGGCGCAACTCAAGAAGGACAGGCGCTACGTCCGCGACGTCTACTGACCCGCCCCACCATCAGCGGTTGCGACGATGCGCGCGAGCAGGTGTCGGCCATCATCTTCCCTGTTCGGCAACGACGGAAACACCTCGCGCACAACCTATCTGACCGAGAACTCAGAGGGGCTCGCTTTCTGGCATCGTGTGGGACGACGGGGGCTGATCACGTCGACCTCTGCGCAGAACCGAACGGCTTCGTCGGGGGCGTCGGTGGACCCGATCGGATACTCGATGACGGAGAATGCGCCGCACGAACACCGTTGGTAGACAACCGCACCCGTGGACGTGAAGTGACGGGACTGGGTGGTCCACCGGTGTGCATGGTCGAAGTGTGTGAGTGCCATGTCCCCACTGTGATGTAATGGCATTGTGCATTTCAACCATTACGGGCAGGATGCGGTCCTGCTGGCCGTCGACCTGGCGAACGATCCGCCGCGGGATGCCGGTGAACTCGTTTCCCGATGCGACGCAGCAGGGTTCGTGTTCGACGCCGATGACGTCGGCCTCCGCGATCTACACAAGACACTCGAATACCTCGAGCGGTGGCGGGCCGTTGCCCGTGCCGTCGACGAACAGGTCCGGGCAGATCTTCTCAACGATCTACTCCTCCACCACGCGGCAGCTCCCCGACTGACCGATCATGCGGGTACGGGCTGGCATCTGCACTTCCGCGACGACAACGTCGCGGGCTGGCAGCAGATCTGCGTGCTGATCTCCGCCGCGACGGCATTGCACCTCACGGGCCGCGGCATCGACCGCTTGGGGGAATGCGAACTCGCCGAATGCACTCGTGTGTACGCCGACGTCTCCCGAAATGGCAGGCAGCGCTACTGCTCGCCCACGTGCGCGAATCGGGCCGCCGTGCGCAGACACCGTGCCGCACGCCTGACAGCACGGTGAAAGAACGATCTCGGAGAATACGAGAGGGCCCGCGGACGCTCACAAGGTGAGAGTCCGCGGGCCCCTGCTCAGTTGCTGTGCTGTGTCAGCCGGTCTGCACCGTGATCAGTCGTCCTTCATGGCGCCTGGGGTGTTCGACTGGACCTGCAGCAAGAATTCGTAGTTGTTCTTGGTCTTCTTGAGCTGACTGATCAGCAGATCGATCGCCTGCTGCGAATCGAGTCCACTCAGGACGCGCCGCAGCTTGTGCATGATCCCGAACTCCTCGGCCGACATCAGCAGCTCGTCCTTGCGGGTGCTCGACTGGTTGACATCGACGGCGGGGAAGACACGACGATCAGCGATCTTGCGGTCGAGTTTGAGCTCGGCGTTACTCGTGCCCTTGAACTCCTCGAAGATGACCGTGTCACCGGTCGAACCGGTCTCGACCAGCGCGGACGCGATGATCGTGAGCGATCCGCCGTTCTCGATGTTGCGCGCGGCACCGAGGAAGCGCTTCGGCGGGTAGAGAGCTGTCGAATCCACACCACCGGACAGGATGCGCCCTGACGCGGGCGACGCATTGTTGTAGGCGCGGCCCAGTCGGGTGATCGAGTCGAGCAACACCACGACGTCCTTGCCCTGCTCCACGAGCCGCTTGGCGCGCTCGATCGCGAGTTCGGACACAGAGGTGTGGTCTGACGGCGGTCGATCGAAGGTCGAGGCGATGACCTCACCCTTGACCGAACGTTGCATGTCGGTGACCTCTTCAGGTCGCTCGTCGACGAGCACGACCATCAGGTGGCATTCGGGATTGTTGGTCGCGATCGCGTTGGCGATGTCCTGCAGGATCGTTGTCTTACCGGCCTTCGGCGGGGACACGATCAATGCACGCTGCCCCTTGCCGATCGGCATGATGAGGTCGATGACACGGGTGTCGAGTTGCTCCTTGCCCGTCTCGAGGCGCAGCCGTTGATTCGGGTACAGCGGGGTGAGCTTGTTGAAATCGGGTCGCTTACGAGCGGCGTCGACATCCATTCCGTTGACCGAGTCGAGCCGCACCAGCGGATTGAACTTCTGCCGCTGGTTCTGCTGCTCACCCTCGCGCGGAACCTTCACCGCACCGGTGATCGCGTCGCCGCGGCGCAACCCGTTCTTGCGTACGAGGTTCATCGAGACGTACACGTCGTTCGGTCCGGCCAGATAGCCGGAGGTTCGCACGAACGCGTAGTTGTCGAGCACGTCGAGGATGCCGGCGACGGGCTGCAACACGTCGTCTTCGGAGATCTGCGGCTCTCCATTGCCCGAACCGTCGCGGTCACGCCCGCGGCGACGCTCACGGAAGCGTCGACCCCTGCGACCGCGACCGCCGCCCTCGCCGTCGTCGTCACGGTTGTCACGGGCGTTGTTGTCGCGGTTGCTGCTGGCGCCCTGGTTCTTGCCGCTGTTCTGCTGGCCACCCTGGTTGGTGTCGCCACCCTGCTGACCTGCATTCGAACCACTGTTGTTGGAACCGCTGTTGTTCGAGCCGCCCGAGTTGGAGCCGCCCTGTCCGCCACTGCGGTTGCGATTCCGGTTGCGGTTGTTGCCGCTCTGGTTGCCGGAGCTGTCGTTGCCGGAATTGTTTCCGCCGGCTCGGTCGGTGCTCCCGCGGTCGCCGTCAGCACGATCGTTGCGAGAGCTCGACTCGCCCGCTGCCACCGAGGTGGTCGAGGCGTCAGCGTCGGCGCCCGCGGAACCGGCGCTATTCACGTCGTCCCTGCTGGTCGCGGGGCGCGACTGGCCTTCGGTGGACGCCGACTTCGACGGCGCGGCGGTCTCCTCCGCGGAGATCGTCATCTGCTCGGGAGCCGAGCCGGTCTCTTTGGTGCGACGTGCACTTGCGCGCGTCGCGGCCTTGGGGGCCTCGGCTTTCGTGGCCGCGGCCTTGGGAGCGTCTGACGCGGGCGCACCTGCGCCCTGACGCTCCTTGATGGCGGCGATCAGGTCGCCTTTGCGCATTCCGGACGTGCCCTTGATGCCCAGCTCACCTGCGAGTGAACGGAGTTCGGTAAGCACCATGCCGGAGAGGCCTGCGCGCGCCTTGGTCTTGGTTGCGCCTTGGTCGTCGGCGACGCTCGGCGCGGTGATCAGGTCCGTATCAGTCACGGATGTCCTTTCGTTCCTCCGCAGTGAGATGCTGCATGAGGTCTTGATTTCGCCTGCTGAGGCGTCCGACGCGCGATATCGACTCGACGGGTCGGAATCCATCAGAGGAAACTGGCCGCCGTCCGCGGTGGACGGGCGGGCAAGATTGTGGTCCCGCTGCGGTGTGTCACTCCTGAACTGCTGTGCTCTCAAGGAACTGCCGACTCGCGGATTACGCGATGCCCCAGATCGGTGACTGTTCATGTGCGCATCCGGGAGCCGACCGGATACTGATCAGAGATCGGTGAGAAGCACGGCGGAACGAGCCTGCGCGGCTAGACCAGTTTATGATAACCCCCCAGGCGTGATACGGGCAACACGCCGTACCTGCACGAGAAGATTCAGCCGATCCGGACGCCGCCGGCGATCTCGAGCTGTTGAACACGAAAACCCTGTTCAGAGGCGAGTTCGCGGGTGCCCGCGTCCAGCGATCGGGTGTCGAGTACCAGGACACTCGGACCGGCACCCGACACCGTTGCTGCGTATCCCCTGGCGCGGAGTTCGGCGACAAGCCGCGACGTCTCCGGCATGGCCTCGGCTCGATATGGCTGGTGCAGGCGGTCGTCGGTGGCGGCGAACAGACACCGCGGGTCGGAGGTCAGCGCGACCACAGCCAGGGCTGCGCGGCTGACGTTGAAGATCGCGTCCGTGCGCGGTACCGCGTCCGGCAGCAGTCCACGAGTGTAGGACGTCGACGACTCGGTCGCCGGGACGAAGACCGTTGCCCGGATGTCGGGATGAACGCCGAGCCTGCGCGCACCGTAAGCGGGGTGCTCGCCCGGCTCGATCCACGTGACCACCGCCGAACCGAGGACACTGGCCGCCGCGTTGTCGGGGTGACCTTCGAAGGCGCTCGCCAGCTGTACCAGGTCGCCATCGGAAATCGGATCCCCCAGGCCTGCGGCGGAAACCAGACCCGAGGCCGCAGCGAGCCCGGACACCGCGGCCGAGGCCGACGATCCCAGTCCGCGGGAATGCGGGATGGCATTGACCGTCTTCAGGTGCAGGCCCGCGGCCGACACTCCCGCGTGGGCGAGTCCCGCGAGCAGCGCGCGGACGACGAGATGATTGGCGTCGCGTGGTACCTCGTCGGCAGCCTCGCCGGCGACGTCGACGTCGATGCCCGCGGGAGTCGTGGTGGCAACCACCTCGTCGTAGAGTCCGAGCGCGATACCGAGGGAGTCGAACCCCGGACCGAGATTCGCGCTCGAGGCGGGCACACGAACTCGAGCCGAAAGCCCTTCGGGCAGTTGCCTGTAGACCGTATCCGGGCTGACCATTCGTGAGGCCGTCCCGGGTTCAGGCGACGCCGAGCGCATCGGCAACCGCCACGGGATCGACGGGGATGGCCTCGACCTCCGGCATTCCCAACAGCGCGGTGTCAGGGTCTTTGAGTCCGTTACCGGTCACCGTGCAGACGACAGTCTGACCCGGTGTGATCCAACCGTCTGCGTGGGCTGCGAGCAGGCCCGCGACGCTCGCCGCCGATGCGGGCTCGACGAAGACGCCTTCCTTGCCCGCCACGAGTCGGTATGCCTCGAGCAGTTTCTCGTCGGTGGCCGCGCGGAACTGTCCGCCCGACTCCTCCTTGGCTGCGACGGCCTGGTTCCAACTCGCGGGCGATCCGATGCGGATCGCGGTCGCGATCGTCTCGGGATCCTTCACGGGTGCGCCGTTGACGAGCGGAGCCGCACCAGCAGCCTGGACACCGAGCATGCGTGGCAGATCACTGATGCCGTCGGCGTTGTACTCGCGGTAGCCCTTCCAGTAGGCGGTGATGTTGCCCGCGTTACCGACCGGCAGCACATGGACGTCGGGGGCGCGACCGAGAACGTCGACGATCTCGAATGCCGCGGTCTTCTGGCCTTCGATGCGAGCCGGGTTTACCGAGTTGACCAGTTCGATCTCGGTGAATTCCGCAGTCGCCTTGCGCGCGAGTTCGAGACAGTCGTCGAAGTTGCCCTGGACCTGGATGATCTTGGCGCCGCTCATCACTGCCTGGGCGAGTTTGCCCATCGCGATCTTGCCCTCGGGAATGAGAACAGCACACGTGATCCCGGCCCGGGTGGCGTAGGCGGCCGCCGATGCCGACGTGTTTCCGGTCGACGCACACAGCACGGCGGTCTTGCCGTTGTTCACCGCATTGCTCACGGCCATGGTCATGCCACGATCCTTGAACGAGCCGGTGGGATTGAGCCCCTCCACCTTGAGGTACACCTCGCAGCCGGTCAGGTCCGACAGATGACGTGCCGGAACCAGCGGGGTGGCACCCTCGAGCAGAGTCACCACTGTCCAGTCGTCACCGACAGGTAGTCGCGACCGATAGGCTTCGATCAGCCCCGGCCAGCCTGCGTGCACAGAGGCATGCGCGGGTGCATTGGTGGCGTCAGTCATCGGTTCCTTCCAATCGAAGAACGCTCGACACCGTTGTCACGGAGTCCATGTCCTCAAGTGCTGCAACGCATTCCGACTGTGCCCGATCGGGTGCGCGGTGTGTCACGACGATGAGCCGGGCGTCGTCGCCCGCGCCTTCCTGGCGCACGGCGGCGATGCTCACGGAGCGCTTCGAGAATTCGTTGGCGACCTGTGAGAGTACACCCGGCTTGTCGGCGACCCGCATCGAGACGTAGTAGCGCGTGGGGACCTCGTCGATGGACGCAATGGGTAGCGAGGCGTAGGTCGACTCGAGGGGGCCGCGTCCGCCGTGCACCTTGTTACGCGCCGCCATCACCATGTCGCCGAGTACGGCCGACGCCGTCGGCGCCCCGCCTGCGCCCTGTCCGTAGAACATGAGCCTGCCCGCGTTCTCTGCCTCCACCACGACCGCGTTGAACGCACCGTTGACCGTTGCCAGGGGATGCGAGAGCGGGATCAGTGCCGGATACACCCGTGCGGAGACCCGCTGCGAACCGTCGTGACCACGCACGCGCTCGCAGATCGAGAGCAGTTTCACCGTGCAGTCGAACTTCCGGGCGGCCACGAGATCGTCAGGCGTCACGTGCGTGATGCCCTCGCGGTAGACGTCTGCGGCGGTCACGCGGGTGTGGAAGGCGATCGACGCGAGAATCGCGGCCTTGGCTGCCGCGTCGTAGCCCTCGACGTCGGCGGTCGGATCGGCCTCCGCGTATCCGAGACGTCCTGCCTCCGCGAGGGTTTCGTCATAGCCGGCGCCCGTCTGGGCCATGGCCGAGAGGATGAAGTTCGTCGTGCCGTTGACGATTCCAGCCACCCGCTCGACGGTGTCACCGGCAAGCGACTGCATCAGCGGACGCACCACGGGGATCGCACCGGCGACAGCGGCCTCGAAGTAGAGATCGACCTTCGCCTCGGCCGCAGCCGTAGCCAGTTCACCGGTGTACTCGGCGAGCAACGCTTTGTTCGCGGTCACCACCGACTTGCCCGATTGCAGTGCGGTACGGATCAATTCACGCGCGGGGTCGATTCCACCCATGAGTTCGACGACGATGTCGACGTCGTCGCGTGCGACCAGACCTGCCGGGTCGTCGGTGACCAACTCCTGCGCGATCTTGCGCGGACGGCTCAGATCGCGCACGGCCACGCCCCGCAGTTCGACCGGGGCGCCCACACGCGCGCGCAGATCCGCGGCGTTCTCCTCGATGATCCGGACCACCTCGGCGCCGACGTTGCCCATACCGAGCACCGCGATGCCGATCGTCTTGTTCTCGCTCATTCAGCTCACCTCCAGCCGCAAATAGTCGTCGAGCGTCTCGCGACGAAGGATCACCCTCGCCGCACCGTCGGCCACCGCAACAACGGCGGGCCTCATCACCATGTTGTACCGGCTCGACATCGAATAGCAGTAGGCACCCGTCGCCGCGACGGCGATCAGGTCGCCGGGCTCGAGGTCGCCGGGTAACCAGCAGTCGCGGATGACGATGTCGCCGCTCTCGCAGTGCTTTCCGACGACGCGGCTGACCACTGGCTCGGCGTCGGACACCCGAGACACCAACCGGACGTCGTATTCGGCCTGATAGAGCACTGTGCGGATGTTGTCGCTCATGCCGCCATCGACAGAGACGTAGCGTCGTACCGATCCGCCACCGAGTTCGATGTCCTTGATCGTTCCGACCCGGTAGAGCGTGATAGTGCCCGGGCCTGCGATCGCACGGCCCGGTTCGACTGCGATCGTCGGCATCGGCAGCCCGAGGGTCTCCGACTCGCGACGGACGATGCCCGCCAGGGTTTCGGCGACGTCGGAGACGGGCAGCGGATCGTCGTCAGGCAGGTACGAGATACCCAGTCCCCCACCGAGATCCACAATCGACATCTGTGATGTCTTGTCGACACCGAACTCCGCGACAACGTCGCGCAGAAGTCCGAGCACGCGATGAGCTGCGAGCTCGAAGCCATCCATGTCGAAGATCTGCGAGCCGATGTGGCTGTGCAGCCCCACGAGGCGCAGGTTGTCGGTGGCGAACACCCGGCGCACCGCCTCCATGGCGACGCCACCCGACAACGCGAAACCGAATTTCTGGTCCTCGTGTGCCGTGGCGATGAATTCGTGGGTGTGCGCTTCTACACCCACGGTCACTCGGATCAGAACGTCGGCGACCACACCGCGTTCGCCGGCGAGGCTGTCGAGACGTTCGATCTCCATCATCGAATCCAGCACGATGTGACCGACACCGGCGTCGAGAGCCGCAGCCAGCTCGTCGATGCTCTTGTTGTTGCCGTGCAACGCGATTCGTTCTGCCGGGAAACCGGCGTGCAGCGCGATCGCGAGCTCGCCGCCGGAGCAGACGTCGAGTGAGAGGCCCTCCTGCTCAACCCAGCGAGCGACTTCGCTGCACAGGAACGCCTTCGACGCGTAGTGCACCCGGCCGTAGGGGCCGAAGGCTGCCACCATGTCTCGGCAGCGAGAGCGGAAATCGTCCTCGTCGAGCACGAACAGCGGGGTTCCGAATGTCTCGGCCAGTTCGCCCACGCCGACGCCCGCGATGGTCAGCTCACCGGATTCGTCACGAACAGCATTGCGTGGGAATACGTTTGCCGGAATCCTGGCCACCGCGGCGGGGTCACGCGGCTGCTGCGCAAGGTGGGGTGCCGCCTGGATCTCCGCGTGGCGAGGTCCGGCGGGGTGCGCGTTCACATCCGCTCCGGGGCGCTGACGCCGATGAGATCGAGTCCGTTACGCAGCACCTGACGGGTCGCAGCGCAGAGCGCGAGCCGTGCACCGTGGATGTCGCCGGGCTCCTCGTCGCCCTGCGGCAGCACCCGATTGTGTGCGTAGAAGCGGTGGTAGGCACCGGCGAGGGACTCCAGGTATCGCGAGATGCGATGCGGTTCACGCAGTTGCGCGGCCGTCGCCACGACTTCGTCGAAGTCGCCGATCGTGCGGATCAGATCACCTTCGGTGTCCGAGTCGAGGAGGTCGACGTGCTCGAGGCGCGGCTTCAGACCTAGTTCGTCGGCGTTGCGCGCGATGGCCGACAACCGGGCGTGCGCGTACTGCACGTAGTACACCGGATTGTCGTTGGACTGCTTGGCCAGCAGATCGAGATCGATGTCGATGTTGACGTCGATCGACGAACGGATCAGCGCGTAGCGCGCTGCGTCGACCCCGACGGCGTCGACGAGGTCGTCGAGTGTGATCACGGTGCCCGCCCGCTTGCTCATCCGTACCGGTTTGCCGTCACGGACGAGGTTGACCATCTGTCCGATGAGGACCTCGACGGTGTCGGGGTCGTCGCCCAGCGCAGCGGCGGCTGCCTTGAGGCGCTTGATGTAGCCGTGGTGGTCGGCACCGAGCATGTACATGCACAGGTTGAAGCCGCGATTGCGCTTGTCCCGGTAGTACGCGATGTCGCCTGCGATGTAGGCGGCTTCGCCGTCGCTCTTGATGACTACGCGGTCTTTGTCGTCGCCGAAGCTCGTTGTCCGCAGCCACCATGCACCGTCGGATTCGTAGAGGTTGCCGTTCGCACGGAGTTCGGCGATGCACTCCTCCACCAAGCCGGAGGTGAACATGGAGTTCTCGTGGGTGAAGACGTCGAAGTCGGTGCCGAACTCGTGAAGGCTGGATTTGATGTGGTCGAACATCAACTCGACGCCGACCGACCGGAACGTCTCACGACGTTGCTCCTGTGGCTGCGAGAGAACGCCGGGGACAGCCTCGACCACCTTGTTCGCGATCTCGACGATGTACTCACCCGCGTACCCGTCCTCGGGCGTCGGCTCGCGGAGCGCGGACGCCTCCAGTGAGCGTGCGAACTTGTCGATTTGCGAACCGTGGTCGTTGAAGTAGTACTCGCGGGTGACCTTCGCGCCGCGCGCTGCCAATACCCGGCCGAGCGCGTCCCCGACGGCTGCCCAGCGGGTACCGCCGAGGTGGATCGGCCCGGTCGGGTTCGCCGAGACGAACTCGAGGTTGATGGTCTTGTCGCTGAACTCATCGCCCTTGCCGTACTCGGCGGTCTGGGTGAGGACGGTCTCGATGACGCTGTTCTGAGCGGCCGCCGCCAGCCAGATGTTGACGAACCCCGGGCCCGCGACCGCGGCTTTCTCGATGCCATCCGCTGCGGAGAACGCCTCGGCGAGCCAACCAGCGAGTTCGCGCGGATTGACGCCGAGCTTCTTGCCGAGCTGAAGTGCGACGTTGGTCGAGTAATCGCCGTGATCAGCGTGGCGAGGACGCTCGACGACCACGGATTCGGGCACCAGAGACGCGTCGAGTCCGCGATCGGACACGACGGTCCGGGTCACGGTACTCAACAATGCGGCGAGATCGGCGGGAGTCACAGGTCACCATCCTATTGGCCCCACTTCGGCGAGCCACAACTGCCTGGTGAATCGTAGAGTTCTGAACCGTGATCCCTGCGATACGACTCTGGAATGACACCGACGGCCGATCTCACGTCGAGCACGGCTCGGTGTCTCTCAACGCGCACACGATGCGGTCAGCCGAGACTGCAACAACCACCGCCGCGTTCCAGGAGACCGCCGGGGGCGGATCGTTTGCCTGGCACACCGCGCCGCGGCGTCAGTACGTGATCACCCTCGCCGGCGTGCTGGACTTCATCACCCGCGACGGCGAGACATTCCGCTTGGAGCCCGGGATGGTGCTGGTCGCCGAGGACACCGACGGAACCGGTCACCGGTGGGAGTTACTCGGCGACGATCCGTGGCGACGGCTGTACGTCGGGCTCGCCGACGACGCGAAGTCGGGGTTCCAGGCCCAGTGACGGCTTCTACGGTGTGAGACGGACCCAGCGCGCGCGATCGCCCGCTTGCTATTGCTGGACCCCGAGATAAAGAACGGTGCCCCCGGCAGGATTCGAACCTGCGGCCTTCTGCTCCGGAGGCAGACGCTCTATCCCCTGAGCTACGGGGGCTCAACGGGCGACAGCAAGCCTAACCCACAGCGCGAACGGATCCCAACCCGGCACGCGTGTGCTCAGAACGGTGGTGGTCCGCCTGTATCGACGAGGGGCTGGTCAGTGTCGTGGGTGAGTCGGCGTTGGCGGTTGCGGTGTCGTTCGGCGCGGCGTCGGGCGTGTTTGTTGGCCGCGCGTGTTCGGTGGTGTGGGTTGGTCTCGGGTGGCTTGATTCGACGCGGTGGCGGGTCGCCGGTGGCTGGTGGGGTGAACCGGAGTCGGCGTAGTCCGGGGAAGGTGTCTTCGAAGGTTTCGGCGTCGCCGGGGATGACGAAGCCTTCGGGGGTGGTGTATTCGGTGATTAGCCGTCCGGTCGCCGGGTCGCGGTATTGGTCATCGATCCAGTTGCCGAAGGTTTTCTGGATGTGTCCGTATCGGCATTTGGTGTTGAGGTTTTCGTAGCTGGTGGGTCCACCGGCCTCGGGGTTGTGGTGGTCGTATTCGGTGACGTGGTCGTTGTCGGCGGTCCATGCCGAATGGGCGCAGCCGGGGTCGGCGCAGTAGCCGTCGCGACAGCGCACCGCCTCATCCAAGGCAGTCGACGGGCGGTAGGGGTCGGTGCCGTGTGTGGGAAGGGTGTAGGTGCCGTCGGCGTTTTCGGGGGTGTTTGTCGGGACCACGCGGTGGGTCGCTGTGTCTGGGCGAGCGGCGATGTCACGGACGTGTTCGGCGGAGATGATGCCGTAGCCGTCCATGAATCCGACCGGCACTGCCTCTGATGACGGGCCGGTCCGGTGACCGTCTTTGCGCGCATAACGCAACCCGGGCCGGCCACCGGCGGCATCTCCGGACGCGTCACCGTCGGACACGTCACCGCCGGACGCGCCGTCGTCGTCGCTGCCATGAGCGACGCCACCAGACGACGAATCCGCCTCGCCGTCAACCGCATCCGCTGCTCTACCACCGGTTTCCCCAGCGCCGTCGACGCGATCTGCGGTGCCCTCGGCGAAATCAGCGGTGCTATCGGCGCGATTCCCGATGCCGTCAGCGGAAGCGGCGGTGCTGTCGACGAGATCTGCGGTGCCGTCAGCGGAATCGCCGGTGCCGTCGACGACATCCGCGGTGCTGTCGGCGTGCTTGGCGGTGCCGTCGGCGAAATCAGCGGTGCCCTCGACGAGATTCCCGGTGCCGCCAGCGCAATTCTTGGTGCCCTCACCGGGCTTCCCGGTGCCGTCGGCGGGTTTCTCCGTGCTGTCGGCGCAATTCTGGGTGCCGTCGGCGGTTTCGGGTGGGGTGAGGGCGGCGTCGTTGCACACGACGTGGATGACGAACCGCGGATCGGCCGGCGGGACGGTGCGCGGAGA
>NZ_BAFB01000226.1 GCF_000248075.1 Gordonia otitidis NBRC 100426
CGACGCCGGTTGGGTACACCCCGGTGCCGAACACACGCCGCCACCCTCGGCAGCGAACAACGCCAACCGCTGCCCCGGCGAGGCCAACCGTTTCGACCGCCCCAAATACAGCGGCACGCTGGTGTGCTCGGCGAACACCGCCAGATACGGTTGGACTCCGCTGGCAGCGGCCATCGAGATCAGATCCGGTATTGGCAATAGGGTCCCGGATGCGGTCTGTGCCATCCCGGCCTGTGCCTCCAGCTCGGCCAGCGTGGTCTTCACGATCACCTGGATCGGCAACCCGCGGTGGGTGCCGCCCAGCATGCCCGACTCCACCACCCGCGCCAGCAACGCGGAAAACGCATCATGGTTACGTTGCGCTTGCGACCGCTGATCACGCGCGGCTGCCTCGGCGACCTGTTCGGCGTTCGCGGCCGTGACCGGCCCGACCGGTGAGGTGTCGTCGTCGGGATTGTTCATGCCGGGTTTGGCCCACGCGTCTAACACCACATCCAATCGGGCACGGGTCGCCGGATCAAGATCAGCCGTCAACCGTGACATCAGATCCGCACCCTGCCGGTTCACCCACAACCGGCGACGACGTGCCCGATCCTTCCCATCGGTGACCGTCCCGTCCGGATCCAGATGCGCCATCAACCGGGTACCCAGATTGGTGATCTCCTTCGGCGTGAACTGCACACCATAACCAGCCATCTGCGCTTCCGCCGCCGCCCGCACGTCGGCCGGGATCTGATGCGGGATCTGATCCAACACCTCCAGCACCGCCCGCGCGCGGGCCGGCGCTATCTGACCATCAACCCAATACCGTGACAACGTCGGACATGCCGGTTCCCGCACCTCACCCACGATCGAGGTGAACGAGCCGGTCGCGGTGATGATCTGCGAGCGGATCGCCGGATCCCCCACCCCCAACCGATCCGCCAGAAACCCACGCACGTCCCGATATCCCAACGCGTGTGGCAGATTGCGATCCGACGCCTCCACCACCAACCGATCAGTCACCGCCGCAGCCGTCCTGCGTGCCAACCGTTCAGCGACCTGCGCCGCCTCGACCACACCGGCATCCGAGAGTTGCGACACCTCAACGGCTGCCAACTCATCGACCACCGACGCCAACCGCGACAACATCTCAGCTACCCGAGCATCCACCGACCCCACCACCGCAGAACCCAACCCAGCAGCATCCAACAACGAAGGCGCGCAA
>NZ_BAFB01000225.1 GCF_000248075.1 Gordonia otitidis NBRC 100426
GGCAGGTCCCCGATAACCGGTCCAGTCAGTTCTAGAGCCAGTTCCTAACTTGCAGTTGATCAGTCGATCTCGCAGCCCACGGGGTGATGCCGGTGGGTGCATCCGGCACTGTACTCGGCCGGGGTCTGGTAGCCCAGTGCCGAGTGGCGGTGCCGA
>NZ_BAFB01000224.1 GCF_000248075.1 Gordonia otitidis NBRC 100426
ACGGCCGTCAGCTGGTTCCTGGCTCGCCGCGTACAACAGTCAGTCGCCAGTGTCGCCCGCTCAGCCGTGGCTATTGGCGCCGGCAACTACCGCACGCGCGTACCCGATCGCCAGCTCGGCACCGAGTTCACCCAGCTCAGCCGAGCTATCAACCAACTTGCACAACGGCTGGATTCACAAGACGACATCCGTAAGCGGATGCTCTCAGACCTTGCCCACGAACTGCGCACCCCACTGACCACCATCGGCGCGATCACCGACGCCATCGAAGACGGAATCCGGGCTCCCGACTCACAGACCTTTGACGTCGTGCGCACCGCCACCACCCGCCTGCAGCGTCTCGCCGAGGACATCGCGACCGTATCCAGCGCCGACGAGCATCAGATGCCCCTCCACCCGGCGACGATCACTGTCAACGAACTGCTCATCGCGACCTACGAAGAAGCCGCCGACCTGTTCACCGACGCCAAAGTCACGCTAGGCATCGTCACCACCGCCGCGCGCGTACACGTCCATGTCGACGCCGAACGAATGAGCCAAGTACTGCTCAATCTGCTCACCAACGCGCTGCGACACAGCTCCCCGGGCCAGCGAGTCGTAGTGAAAGCCGACACCGCCCCGGCACACGCGGTGCGCATCAGCGTCGTCGACTGCGGTGACGGCATTCCCCCTCAACACCTTCCACACATCTTCGACCGCTTCTACCGCACCGACTCCTCACGCACCAGAGACGCCGGCGGCAGCGGAATCGGCCTCACCATCGCCCGCTCTATCGTCGAAGACCATGGGGGCACCTTGCTCGCCGAAAGCCTGGGAGCCGGACACGGAGCCACCTTCACCATCACGTTGCCGACCACCACCCGACGTCACATCCACCGCAGCACCCCTGGAACCGAATTCTCCGTGGCCTTCAAACACCGCACGCGTCGCGGCGCTGCCGATGCGCTCCAACGGGACCAAGCTACTAACTGAGGTAGTCCGTCGTAAGATTGACCCGCATCTAGAGATGGTGGGTGAAAATGACTGGGCTGGGTTCACTGGAACGCGCAGTGATGGACGTGCTGTGGTCAGCCGGTGCGGCGATGTCGGTGCACGACCTAGTCGAGGAACTCCACGACCGCGAACCGGCCTACACCACAGTGCTCACCGTCGTCACCAACCTGCACAAAAAAGGGTTCGTCGGTCGAGAAAAAGTCAGCCGCGCCTACCGGTACTTCCCCATGCAGACCCGTGAAGAGGCCACCTCACGCACCTTGCGTCAGGTCCTCGACGCCAGCGGGGACTCCGCGGCAGTACTGATGCACTTCGCCCAGACCGTGACACCCGCCGAGCGTGAAGTGCTCAGCGAATACCTCACCCTTAAACCTCGCCACACCCGCGGCGGCGGCACCAAAGCCTAAGCCATAGAAACCCTCCGACAAGGGAAACTCCGGCGAGGCCCAGGCCCGACTACTCAACCGGTCGCGCGCCCCTTGACTGCTGGGAGTAGACGCGCCACCAGCGCACCGGCCACACCCGCAGCGAAGGCCGCAGCACTCAGAGCCGACACCCAGTCGTGCACATCCACAGCGGTCAGCACCCGCAACTCAACCGGATCACCGCGCCCGACTCCTGAGCGGGGGTCGGATGGCACGAGATCCGACGTTCGGAGCAGCATCACCAGCCAGAACGCGGCCACCGCCTCAAACATCACCACAGCAAGACCCACCGCACGGGAGATCGTACGGGCAGGACCGCGCGGGCCGAACCGACCCGCACGCCGCACCTCGACACCGTCAGTCATGCCCAACCATCTCCTCAGCACACCCGCATCACACCCCACTTCTACTAACCACCTTCGTATTTTGTGGCCATCGGGCGTGGGCGCCGGGAACGAGGGTCTCGAAGCAATCACCACAGGAGGCCGGCCGGGCCAGGCGGAAGACTATCGCGGCCACCAGACCGAAAATCGCGATCACACTGCCAGTACGGACCCACCTCGGGGGTCGATTGAGCTCTGCCCTCAACGCCAACTCGGCAATCGGATCAGCAGGCACCACGCCAATCTCGATCGACGCGCCCGTGGCCGCGAACACGATGAACACCCACATCGACGAGGCCATCCACACCAGCGGGTCAACCATTACAGCCAACGACGCACCGTGCAGATGAGCAGAAAACAACATGAGCGCCCCAACACAGAGCAGCGCCAACACGATCACCGACGCGAAAACACCCTGGGGAGCAACCACCATCACGCCGACGGCCGCACTCACGGCCACCGCACACGAAACAAGCGCCCGCCACGCCTCCCCACCTCGATCCGGCTGACGGGCGGCGACACCACACGCTGTGACCGCACCGAACAGTCCCAGGAGTACACCTTGGGCCACAATGTTTGCGATCACCACGCCTCCAACAACACCAGTTTGAAACTATCCTCGATAGTAGTTCAGGTGTACCGGAGGGCGCTGAGTGGAGGGGGAGTAGCCCTATATCCCCGTGGATGGGGCGAGGCCTCCCGGGTCGACGCGTCTCTTGGGCTCTTGATATATTTCAACGGGCGGTTTCGGATACCAAGAGAATTGGGAAGTCGCAGAACACTGGAGTGTTGGTCGAGCTCTCGGAGATACTAAATCTTCCTGGAGACGAAACACTGGAAATCGTTCAAGGTTACGTATCCGGAATTCGGAACTCGTCAGATCTTGGATCGCGCAGGTCTCGTTCACGCGAACTGCGCCGAGTAATCGAGACCCAGTTGAGTGCGTCGTGAGTCAAAGGGTGAGTTGCGACTCCTTAGAAGTTCCGGCAGCCTGCGGAATGAAGCCTCCCGCCGGCTCTTCTTCACCGTATGCGACGTTGCCGGGCGCATCTGTCGACCTAGCCCCTACTATCGAGTCAACGTCGTTTCGCCGGAGGCTCCAATGCTGCTAACCCGAGTGCTGGTTCGGTTCTATCGGTCGTTCAACTATGACCAGGAAGCGAAGGCGGTCAGAGGAGCTGAGTACGACTGGGAGGTGATCCAGGGACGTGGGTGGTTTCCGTTCGTAGAGATCGACATCGACCCCGAAGTGACTGCGATCGTCGGTGCAAATGAATCGGGCAAGAGCCATCTCATCGGCGCGACGATGCGCGCACTGTCTGGGGCGGACATCTCGTCAGGGGACTTCTGTCGTTACTCGCAGTTGTACTCGGTCGAGGTTGGAGAGATTCGTAGCCCTGACTTCGGTGCGGAGTTTGTTTTGACCGCGCAGGACGACGTCGATGCTCTGCGAGCCGCGGGCGTGAAATTGGCCCTTGATGACCGCGTCACGTTACTCCGTATGGGAGCCGGGGATAACATGTTGATCCAAAAAGGACATCCCCCGGCTCCGCTTGATGCCAGCACCCTTGCCGGTTTGCAAGCGGTCCTTCCAAAGCCATTTCAATTGGAGACGAGGGCTAGAATCCCGGATGTCATCTCGTTCGATGCTCTCCTTGACCGAAAGCCCGGTCTCCTTAGCAGAAGGCGCGACCGATTCAAGTTTGATGATAATTTGCGCTCTGGCGGGATATCCTCCTGGCCGCAGTTGATTAATGGCATCGCTGGTGTAGCAGATCCAGCTGAGAATCCAGTCGAGCTTGAAGATACATCGGTGGCGAAGTCGGAACAGCTTGGACGCGACCTATTGCTTAATGTCGCAAGAATCTCCCCAAGCAAGTTTTCAGAACTGGAATGCGCGATCCGAGACGGCAAGGAGGGGCAAGTTGGTGCACTAATTGAGCAGATGAACCGTTCGATAGCACGGCACCTCAACTTTCGCCGCTGGTGGCGGCAGGACCGGGACTTCGAGTTGCGCCTCGCCCCGCGTGAACGAGAGGTCGCGTTCACTATACGCGACAAGACTGGCACAGACTATTCTTTTAGCGAGCGAAGCAGGGGTCTCACCTACTTTCTTGGCTACTACGTACAACTACGAGCTCACGAACGCTCGCTGACTCATACTGAGGTCCTACTCATGGACGAACCTGATGCGTATTTGTCGAGTGCCGCTCAGGCCGATCTTTTGAGGGTTCTGGACGAGTTTGCACGTCCAGAAGCGGGGGGTCGTACGGATCAAGTGATATATGTGACGCACTCCCCCTTCTTGATCAATAAGAATGCCGGTCACCGGATCCGAGTACTCGACAAGGGATCGGACCAAGAGGGCACGCGGCTCGTCAGAGACGTTGTAAATAATCACTATGAGCCTCTTCGGACGTCGATCGGTGCTCACGTTGCGGAAACTGCCTTCATTGGCGGCAATAACCTTCTTGTCGAAGGCCCTACAGATCAGATCTTGCTTACTGGTGCCTTAGCGCTGCTGCGCCGGCGGGGCCTAACTCCGAGCACACTGATCGATCTCAATGAAGTCACGATCGTGGCCTGCGCCTCTGCGAGCCATGTGCCATACATGGCCTACCTGGCACGTGGACGTGACACGCTTAAGCCTCCGTGCGTGGCCTTGCTTGACGACGATGACGCCGGTCGGGAGGCAATAACGCGATTGGCGCAAGGCGAGGCAGATCGACAGCGAGTACTCCAAGATCGACACATCGTCAATCTGGGTGATTGGGCAAAGGGGGCTGACATCAATGTCGCGTCAGGGGTGACCGTTGCTGAGCCCGAGGACCTGATTCCAGTGGCCATCGCTGTCGAAGGCGCTAGATTTTATGCCCGTCGTTTCTTAGGTATTCCTGCTTCGGATGTAAATCTGCTCCGATCCGATGATGTAAATGCCAGCCTTGCGAGCACCGGGGGGAGCCTGTTCCCTGCACTTCAAATGGCATTCTCGAGCGCCTTTTCCGGTAGAAAGTTACAAAAGGTCGGGTTCAGCAAGGAATTGGTTCACTACCTTGAGAACGCGGTTGCTGCTACCCCGAGGCCCCCGGGGTTGCTTGCGTTTGAGCAGAATTTCGCGGCTCTCGTTTCTTTCCTTCGAGATAGGCTCGACGATGCGGCGTCCTCGGAATCTAACGTTCGCGACCTGGACCGCGTCGAACGAGTTATCAAGTCTTTCGTGCGTGATCACGCCGATGGGATGTCTCGCGACGCAGCAAGTAGGGTTTTGCGGGATGTCGAAGCTGTGCTAGAAGATACCGACGAACACGATCCGATCCGCCGGCGTCTTAGCGAACTTCGCAGGCACCACAAGTTGTCTACAGATCCACTCACGGCCGTCGAAGATGGAACGGGCTTCTTGGAGTCGTTGCCTGACCTGTTGAAGCTGCCGCGGCAGTTCTTCCGCGAGCAGCTTGGAGGCGCGGTCCCTGAAGGCTCGGCGACGAGATCGCCATCAAGGCGCAAGCCTTCTAAGGGCGGGCCAACACCCGCTGCTTAAGCTCCGTGTGCACCACAGCTCAGACCGGAAAGCGGTATGCGGAACCGCGCCTCTCTCAGGCGCGTCCACGTGGGTTGTCTTTCGATCGCCGCTGTTTGGCTGGCCGTATGACTCGTCAGCACTGAACGGCGCAGAGCCATAATATGCAGCAATCGAATATGCAGGATTACCAGTACTGATATTGACCGCTGTTCTTGACTGCGGATGAAGGCGCCTCTGTCGGATGACAACGCAGTTGGGACTTTGACACCCTAGTTAAGACTCGATGACACATACCTGAGACGCTCGAAGGCGCTGAGCTGCGTGGTTTCCGACGCGAACTCTCACATCGGCCGACAAAGTTCTTGCCGAAATGACGGAGTGGTCCGTCCGGCCGCTCGACCCGGT
>NZ_BAFB01000223.1 GCF_000248075.1 Gordonia otitidis NBRC 100426
GTCCGGCTCGAGGAACGAGTCGTGCTTTTCGGCGGTGAATCCGGTCAGGGGGTAGAAGACGTGCGCGTAGTGCGACGCGCCCTTCTCGATCGCCCAGTCCTTCATCGCGGCTGCGACGTAGTCGGCGAGGGTCGGATCGAGCGGGACGCCGTTGTCGATGGTCGCCGCGACAGCCTTGAAGACGTGCTTGGGCAGCCGGGTCTTCATCGCCGAGAGGGTGAAGACGTTGCGGCCGAAGGTGTCTGCCAGGGCTCGGGAAGCCGTCGCATTCCATCTCGTATGTGGTCACGGCCTCGATGGCCTGACGGCGGGACATGCTGCCACTCATACATAAACTCCTGGGTCGGCTCTCCGGTTGCGACGCGTCTGCGTCCGCCGTGGCCGGATGGCCCCGAAGAGTGAGTGTCGTTGATCAAGCGATACGACGCTATGAGCACGACGTACCCAGGTCATTGCCTCCGTGTGACGCCCGTGAAAACACGCTTCACAATGGCGCGCACTCCGAACAGATCGCTACGACGTGTGCGTGCGGGGTCCGCGAAGCGCCGCGAGGTCGTGTGCGCGGATCGTCAGCGCTGCCACCACGATGCCGACGACGATGCCGATCGCGGTGTCGAGGACGCGGTCGATTGCGGCGTCGGGGCTCAGTCCTGCGCTCAGCCCCGTGAGCAGCAGTGCCATCGGGGTGACCGCGAGTGAGCACAACGCGTAGTTGACCGTCGACAGGATCTCGGCGAGCACCTGGAAGATGATGATGCCGACGACCGCGCCCCAGTAGCCGAGGGGGATGGCGAGGAGTAGTCCCGCGATGAGTGCACCACCGAGGTTGCCGAGCAGACGCTGTACGCCGCGTCGGACGGTGAGGTGATACTCGACGCCCTGCATCGCGGCCACGGCACCCATCGCGGCCCACATCGGATGATCGAGGTGTGCGGCGACCGCGATGATCGCGGCGAGCGCCGCGGCGACGGCGATGCGCACTGCGGTCACGGCGAGATGGCGCCGGTTGGCCGGCGCGTGCCCGCCCGCGAGGGTCACCCACAGTGACTCGCGGCGGGCCGTCTCGGTCGAGGCGGCCCGCGTGCCACCCACGCGTACCATGACCCAGGTGCGCAGCCACGGCGCCAGCGCGATGACGATGCCGATGACGGCACCGATCGCCGCGGCCAGCACCGCGCGTCCGATGTCTTCTGCGTCGTGTGCGAAGCCCGCCGCGCCGGTCGACGCGAACACGAAGATGACGGCGCCGGGTCCGACGATGCGCAGTGCGGACACGAAGTAGCACGCGATGCCTGCCAGCAATGCGGTCACGGTGATCTCTGCGGCGATCGAGTTCGCGTACACGCCCATGGTCGCGCCGACGGCGATCGCCACGCAGATCCCGATCCCGAGTGCGACGAGACGGGGAGCTCGGACGGGGTAGGGGTCGGGACGACAGAAGGCGGAGACGAGTGCGCCGAGGGCGGCGAGTCCCGCCAGGTCGCGGTAACCGAGCAGTGCGCCCACGACCAACACGACTCCCACGGCCACGCCGACCCGCAGCGGGGCCGCCACCCCTGCTCGGCTGAAGTCGACACGGAGCGCGTCTCGCCAGGTCGTCGGCGTCACGGCGTGCTGCAGGGCTGCGCCGCTGGTGCGGATGTAGGGAGTGAGGAGTGAGCGCTGCATCCCAATACTTTATCACTATTTTAGTAGTGAAATAATGTCAGGCGATGGTTATCATCGTCACGTGAACAGCTCCACCCCCGACTCCCGGCCCGGCCGCGATCTGGTCGACCGGATCGAGGCGGAGTGGGCGCAGTCGTATCCGGATCTCGACGTCGCGCCGATTGCCATCCTGGGCCGAATACAGCGGATCGCCACGGTGTCGAATCATCGCCTCGACCGAAAACTCGAGGCGCACGGAATCGGGCGGTCGGAGTTCGACGTGCTCGGTGCCCTGGCCAGGTCTGATCGTCCACTCCGCGCCAGCGAGGTGGTCTCGACGACGATGCTGAGCGGGGCGTCGATCACCAAGATCAGTGAGACGCTCTCCCGACGCGGGCTACTCGAACGTCGCAGGTCCGAGCGCGACGGGCGCGTGGTGCTCCTCGAACTCACCGCCGAGGGGCGAGCGTTGGTCGACGCCGAGCTTCCCAACAGGCTGGCCGACGACGCCGACGTACTCGCGCCGTTGAGTGCTGACGAGCGCGGACAACTCGTCGATCTGCTCCGTCGGATCTCGATGGACCTCGGCGACTGACTTCCTCAAACGCCTACCCGGTGGTCGACGTCGACACCGGGTAATGGAACAGTAGGCGTAGTTGCGTCCACCGCCGTCCAGGCGGAACAACACGAGGAGTGCAGATGCCCGGGGTCAGCCACACGGCCACCATCGACGTGCCACGTCAGACCGTCTTCGAGTACGTGAACACCTACGCCAACGTGCCGCACTACATGTTCGGGATCACCCGGTTCGATCCCGTTACCGAGCACACGTCGGGGCTCGGTGCCACGTTCGCTGCCGAGATGAACGTCGGTCCGAAGACGTTGAAGTCCACCGTGGAGACCCAGGAGTGGGTCGAGGGCGAGCTGATCAGGCTCGTCTCTGTCGACGGTTTCCCGGCGAACACCACCTGGCGTTTCGCCGACACGGAGGGCGGCACCGAGGTGCAGGTCGAGTTCGAATACAAGTTGCCCGGCGGACTCGGCGGCCGCGCGCTCGGGGCCATCCTGGAGCCGTTCGTCGGGCAGGCGATCAAGCAGACCGACGGCAACCTGCGGTCGCAGCTCGCCTGAGCGTCGGGTCTGCAGTTGCGTGGGATCCTCGGGGGCATTTGTGTACCCCTGGATCCCACACAACTGAGCCTGTGGATGGATTTCCGACGCCTCTCGGCATTTCCTACATCCTGTACCGGTGCAACCGGACAAGGGGTGGGTCGCGCTCGCGCGTCGACAGGACAACATCGTCACGCGTGCGCAGCTCGCGGATGCAGGAGTGGACAAGCGATCCGTACGGCGGCGCATAGCAAACGGTGAGTGGCAGGCCTTCGGTGCGAGGGTCGTCATGCTCGCTCCGGGAGTCCCCACGGAGGCACAACGAGTCGGTATCGGCGCGTTGTACTCTTGCGGCGCAACATCTCTCGCAGGTCGCGCGGCTCTGGAGGTGCACGGCCTGAGGGGTTGGTCCGAGGGTCCGGTCGTATTCTTCGTCGGAGCAGGCGATCGCAGTGCCAGGACCCCGCCGGAGGGAATCACCTATGTGCGCACGCGCCATGACCTGACCGCGCTGTCGGTCGAGCGGGCGGGGAGGGCGACACTGCGTGTCGAGCCCGCAGCGCTCACGCTGGCTTCTGCGCTCGCTGCAGGGTCGTGGGGTGAGCACCGGTCGGCACGATCGGCCGGCGGGCTCGTCGCCGCGGTCGTGCAGCAGCGGCTGACCACGGCCGAGGCGCTGCTCACGTGGTGCGACAAGCTTCCGCGCCTGCGCCACAAGCCCCTGCTGCGCGGCTTCCTCGACGACATCTCGGGCGGGTCCGAGTCGATGGCCGAGATCGACCTGGTCAGGACGTGCCGCGAGTACTCGCTACAACCACCGGTGCGTCAGCGGCGTCGCACCGACAGCGCGGGTCGGACTCGGTACACCGACGCCGAATGGGATCTGCCCGACGGATCGACACTGGTGCTCGAGGTCGACGGTGCATTTCATCGCACCCACTCGTCCTGGGAAGACGACCTGCGGCGACAGCGCCGGTTGGTTGCTCGAGACCGACGTGAGCTCCGCTGCACCGCCGTCGAGTTGCGTACCGAACCCGAAGAGGTGGTGCGCGACCTCATCGACGCCGGCGTCCCGCGCATCTGACGGGTAATCGTGTTGCGTGGGATCCTCGGGGGCATTTGTGTACCCCTGGATCCCACGCAACTCGGCTGACGCACCTGTGAGAATCGGTCACGATCTCTCAGGCTGCGGTGCGCCACCTCTCAGGATCTGTTCATTCCGAAATGTCCTCCTGTGAGTCGCCCGGAAGCGACCTGGGAGTTCGCCTATGACGAGACTCACAACGGCGACTTCTCTTGATGTACAAAACCTTTCGGAATCCGATGCTCTCAGCTCACTCCGTTTGCCGGGGTAACGATCGGTCTTGGTCGCTCGATCAACTCTGCGTGGTCCGCGTTGCCTGGTGCGTGGATTCTCGGTGTTGAAACCAGGTTCGAGGAGTGATGTAGGTGGGAGCTTCGCGCCGTTGGTGGCCGGGGTCAGGGCTCAGACGTATGGGACGTCGGTTGGGGGTGGCGGCAGTGGCCGTCATGACTGTCGGAGGTGTCGTCGCGGTCGGGGAGGGTACGGCGCACGCGGCGCCTGCGGCTCAGACCTGGTGGATCAACGGGTGTGGCATGCCGACGCAGAGTCCGGGGGGTCCGGCCGGGACGGTCAAGGTGCGCGCGTGGACGCGTCCGCAGAACAAGAAGACCGTCGTGATGCTCGACGGCTTGCGGGCGACCAACGACGTCAGCGGGTGGGAGCACAACACCAACGTCGCGCAATTGGCTGATCACGGGGTCAACGTCGTACAGCCGGTCGGCGGATACATGAGCTTCTACACCGACTGGAACGCGCCGGACAACTTCAGCAACCAGGGCTACACCTACAAGTGGGGCTGCGTGATCAACAAGAGCCTTGTCGCAGCGATGGACCAACGCGGATTACGTGGTCCGTCAGGGCATTACGCGATCATGGGATTGTCGATGAGTGGCAGCTCGGCGTTGATCACAGCGGCCAACAACCATCGCGACTTCGACGCGGCGGGATCGCTGTCGGGCATGCTCAACCTGTCTGCGCCCGGTATGCGTGAAGCGATCCGCGCCGCAATGATCTTCCCGATGCTCGACGGTGGTACGCCCGCGATGAACGCCGACGCGATGTGGGGCCCGCCGTGGAGCACCCGATGGCTCGACAACGATCCGTTCGTCCAGGTGAACAAGCTGCACGGGATCCGTACCTTCATCTTCACCGGCAGTGGGATACCGGGCTACACCGCGACGCCACAGGCGTTGCTCGCCAACCCGGCGTTGATTCTCCAAGGGGCGCCGCTCGAACTGCTCTCGTCCGCATTGACGCATGTCTTCGACGTCCAGACCATGGTCAACCGGCTGCCCACGATGACCGACTTCCCGGTCCAAGGCCTGCACGACTGGCCCTACTGGCAGGACGCCGTGTGGAATGCTCTGAACAGGGGGTTCTTCCGTGTCTGAGCGTCATGTTGCTCGCCGTCGTCGTATCTCGGCGGTGATGCTCGGGCTGGCCTGCGCCGGTCTGGTCGCCGCATGCGGGACCGACGACACCTCCGCCTCCGGCGACAGGTCGGCCGCGACGGCGTCGAGCTCAACGGCAGCGTCGAGCTCAGCGGCGACGACGAGCTCTGTGGAGAAGTCTGCGGGCCCGTCGACGACGCCCGCTGCCCCGAAGCCGAGCGCACAACCGCAGGCAACGCGACCCGCCGAACTGCCCACGAACGGGTCGGTGGAGTCCGTCGCGCCTCCGCAGCCGGCCCAGCAGTCCGCGTTCGAGCGGAAGCTGAGGGAGGGTGGACTCGAGATCGACCCGAGCGCTGCGGCGTCACTGGGCGACGCGGTCTGTCGAGTGGGTGCGAGCAGTGGGCAGGACAGTGCGAAGAAGTACGCTGCCGCGCTCCTGCAGGCCCAACTGCACAGGGCTGCGAGCGACAAGGAGGTATCAGTGTTCGTCGATGCGTCGAAGTCGCTCTGCTGAGAGTGCGAGGCCGACAAGGATGTCACAGTGCCCCAGGCAGGATTCGAACCTGCGACCCTTCCTTTAGGAGAGGAATGCTCTATCCCCTGAGCTACTGAGGCGACGTGTGGAGTCTACGGCAGCGGTAGTCCGCGACGGCAATGCACCTCGCGCCTCGATCGGCGTGAGGTGCATTGCGGGCTGCCGACGATGTAGGCGGGTTCGGCGCCGTATCACCCGTTCACCCGCGACCGCGTGGGTAGGCGATACGGTGAACCGGTGACCACAGCATCGTCTCCGCTCACCGTCCTCGTCACCGGCGCCACCAGCGGCATCGGTGAAGAAGTCGCCCGCCAGTTCGCATCGGCGGGCCACCGCGTGTACGGGACCAGCCGCCATCCCGACAGTGTGGCCGACCCCATCGCCGGAGTGACCTACGTCCGGCTCGACAACGCCGACTACGACAGCGCCGCAGAGTGTGCGCGCGAGGTCGGCGACGTCGACATCCTCATCAACAACGCGGGAGAGTCGCAGGCGGGCGCGTTGGAGGACACCCCGATCTCTGCCGTGGAGGATCTGTTCCGTGTCAACGTCTTCGGCCCCGTCGCGATGACCAAGGCCGTGCTTCCGGGCATGCGTGAACGGCGTCGCGGAACCGTGGTGATGGTCGGGTCGATGCTGTCGAGTTTCCCCGTCGCATTCCGATCGAACTATGCCGCAACGAAATCCGCGCTGAAGGCGTACGCCTTCGCCACCCGCCGTGAGGTCGCGCCGTACGGCATCCGCATGATCAGTGTCGAGCCCGGCACCATCGCGACCGGCATCGGTGACCGGCGCAGCGTCTACATCGGCGACGACTCGCCGTACCGTGCCGAGTACGAGACCCTCGCCGCCGCGACCCGCCACAACGAGGAAGAGGGCATCTCGGCATCGGAGATGGCACGGGTGATCGTCGACGCCGCACTCGCAGAGCATCCGAAGCCGTTCTACGCCAAGGGCAACTCCGCAGGCCTCGTGTTCCTGATGCGACGTCTGCTGCCGCGGCAGTTCATCCTCGATATGACCGCGCGTAAACATGGTCTGCGACGAGTGAAGATCTGAGTCGACGATGCGACTGGCAGTGCGGGTCATCGGAATCGGTCCGGGTGATCCCCGGCAGATCACGCTGCAGGCGATCGAGGCCATGGCCGATGTCGACGTGTTCGTCGCTCTGGAGAAGGGCAGTGCCAAGACCGGGCTCCTCGACGCACGCAAGGAGATCCTTGCGCGCCACGCCAGTTCTTCGCACCGACTCGTCGAGATCGTCGATCCGCCACGTGACCGGACTCCCGCGGACTACGACGCCGAGGTGCGCCGCTGGCATGCCGCCCGCTCGGATCTGATCGCGACGACGTTGCGCGACGAACTCCCCGACGGCGGCGTCGCCGCGTTTCTCGTCTGGGGCGACCCGGCACTCTACGACAGCACGTTGCGCATCGTCGACGACCTTTCGGCGCGACCCGACATCACAGTCGACGTCGAGGTCATCCCGGGTGTGACGAGCGCCAGCGCGCTGACCGCAGCGCACCGGGTCGTCGCCAACCGCATCGGCGAACCGATCCACATCACCACCGGTCGTCGGCTCGCCGACACCCCCTCGGGCGCGGATGCGAATCAGATGGTCATGCTCGACGCCGACCTCGCGTTCCGGAACACCGCCGACCCCGACGACCACATCTGGTGGGGCGCCTATCTCGGCACGCCGGACGAGATGCTGATCAGCGGGCGGGTGGGCGACGTGGGGGAGCAGATCGCGGAGCAGCGGGCGGCTGCCCGTGAGCGGATCGGCTGGATCATGGACATCTACCTGCTGCGCAAGAATCGCTGAGCAGCGGTACGGGACTACCAGACCCGGGCGAGGACACCGAGCAACTCGTCGGCGATCTCGGAGCGGCAGATCACGAAGTCGGGCATGTACGGGCGCGGCCGGTTGTAGACGATGGGCGAGCCGTCGAGTCGGCTGCAGTGCAGGCCTGCGGCCAGCGCGACGCCGACCGGAGCGCAGTTGTCCCACTCGAACTGACCGCCGGAGTGCACGTAGGCGTCGACGTCCCCGCGGACGACGGCCATGGCCTTGGCACCCGCCGAGCCGATCTCGACCGGTGCGAGACCGAGCGCCCGCGACACCGCCGCCACCTCATACGTTCCGCCCCAGCGGGACACTGCCATCCGATGTCGCAGCGGTCCGCCCGTGGGCTCGACGGTGTCGGTGCGGAACAGTTCACCGGTCGCGGGCAACGAGACCGCCGCCGCGGTCACCGCGCCGCCCTCGGTCAGCGCGACGTGCACAGCCCAGTCGGCGGTTCCCGACGCGAATTCACGGG
>NZ_BAFB01000222.1 GCF_000248075.1 Gordonia otitidis NBRC 100426
TGCCACGACCTCGTCGACGAGTCCGATCGCCAGGGCTTCTGCTGCGCCGACGAACCGTCCCGTGAAGATCATGTCCTTGGCTTTCGCCGGGCCGACGAGACGCGCAAGGCGCTGCGTGCCGCCGCCTCCGGGTATCACACCGAGAAGCGCTTCCGGGACACCGAGTTTCGCGTTGTCGCCCGCGATGCGACGATCGGCACCGAGCGCCACCTCGAGTCCGCCGCCGAGCGCATATCCGGTGATCGCCGCGACCGTCGGCTTGGGGATCTCGGAGATCGAACCGAGCGCGCGCTGCAGACGGCCGGCGACCTTCGACATCTCCGCGAACGTCATGTCGGTCATCTCTTTGATGTCTGCACCTGCGGCCAGCACCTTGGGGCCGCCGTAGACGACGACCGCTTTGATGTCGGAGCGATCGGTCGCCTCTCGTGCTGCGGCCTCCAATTCTGTCTGGACCTGGCGGTTCAACGCATTCATCGGGGGCCGGTTGAGCAGGATGGTTCCCACTCCGGGATGGTCGTCGGAGGTTTCGAGTGTCACGAACTCAGGCATGGTCGAAGGCTACCGTTCACGACGCCGGGCTCGTGATCTGGGCCACCACTGTCACCTGTGCCCACCTACAGTGGCTCATGGTCCCGTCCGCGTCCACGTCCGCCACCGGAGAGCCGGTTGAGCTCGCCGTCGGCGACCGCATCATCCGCCTGTCGAGTCCCGACCGCGTCTACTTCTCGGACCGCGGCGAGACCAAACTCGATCTCGCGGAGTACTACATGTCCGTCGGCGACGGCATCGTGCGCGCGCTGCGTCGGCGACCGTGCATGCTCCATCGATTTCCCAAGGGTGTCGACGGCAAGAAGGTCCACCAGAAAAGGGTGCCCGCCGGCGCCCCGGACTGGTTGGAGACCACCGAGATCTACTTTCCGCGGTTCGGCCGCACCGCCGACGAGTTGTGCGTCACGGAACTCGCCAGCGTCATCTGGGCTGTGCAGATGTCGACGGTGGAATTCCACCCATGGAACTCGCGGTGTTCGGACCCCGAACTGCCCGACGAATGGCGCATCGACCTCGATCCCATGCCGGAGTGCACTTTCGACAGAGTTCAGCGGGTGGCGCACATCGCCCACGAGGTGCTCGACGAGCTCGGTGTGCGCGGCTTCCCGAAGACCTCGGGAGGACACGGCATGCACATCTACGTGCGCATCGAGCCGGAGTGGAGTTTCGCGCAGCTTCGTCGAGCCGCGTTGGCGTTCGCCCGGGAGGTGGAGCGACGAGCACCCGACGAGGTCACCACCGCGTGGTGGCGCAAGGATCGAGACCCCGCGGCGCTGTTCGTCGATTACAACCAGAACACCCGCGACCACACGATGGCGTCCGCGTACTCGGTGCGCGGTAACCCGCGCGCGACCGTGTCGGCGCCGATCATGTGGTCGGAAGTCGACGACGTGGCACCTGACGACTTCACCATCGCCACCATGCCCGCCCGGTTCGCCGAGACCGGCGACCTACACGCGGAGATCGACGACGTCGCCTACCGCATCGACACGTTGCTCGAGTGGGCCGAACGCGACGAACACAACGAGACCGACAAGACCGTCGACCTCGACGGTTGACCGGGCAGTCCGTTGTCCGACACGGACGCTCGATCGACGACGAAGGTTTTAGTCTCGACGTCTGTCAGAGCTTGATGTCGGGAACACCCTGGTCGGACATGCTCGCGAAGTAGTCGTCCGACCCGGCGAAACTCAAGCCCCGTATGCCGTGACCGGCACTCACGCTCGGCTCGATCGGTTCGATCGTGCGTTCGGTCGCGAGCAATGCTGAGACGGAGTCGAATCGCGCGACCTCGGTGAGCTGCGACCATGTGGGTGGCAGCAGGAAGTGTCTGCCCGCGGCCCATGCGTCGATGGCGTCAGCGGCACCCACCCAGCGGGCGACGTCGGCCTCGGAGGTCGCGTCGTCGGCGATCTGCCCGTCGGGCATGGCGGCCAGGAAGAATCGCGTGTCGTATCGACGCTTCTCGTTCTTGGGGGTGATCCAGTGAGCCAGTGGACGGAGCAGGTCGGTGCGCAGGGTGAGGTCGTGTCCGCGGAGGAATTCGGCGAACGAGATCGTCTTGTCGACCAGCTTCTCGCGCTCTCCGCGCAGCGTCGTCGGATCGGCGAAGGAGCCGTCGGGACGTGACGCGAGCAGCACACCGCACTCCTCGAATGTCTCGCGCACAGCGGCACAGACGAGCGCCTGAGCCAGTTCTTCCGTGGTGCCGAACTGCTCGGCCCACCACGCGGCGTCGGGACCGGTCCACGCGAGGTCGGCGTCGGCGTCGCGCGCGTCGACACCACCGCCGGGGAACACTGTCATGCCGCCCGCAAAAGCCATCTGCTTGACGCGGCGTTGGAGAAAGACCTCGATGGAATCGTCACCGTCCCGTACCAACACCACGGTGGCGGCGTCGCGCAGCGGTGCGACGGATTCCGTGGACTGTGGCGCGGTGGTGTCGGGCATCTCGGTCTCCTCGTCTGGGTACTCGATGCACACCTGTGGTGCGCATCACCAGAATCGACCCTATCGCTGCTGACCGGCACTCCGACGATGGGATCCCGGACGCCGCGACCGACGTGCGAAGAAGCGGGAGCCGTCCTTGGTCAGCGTGATCTGCTGACGGAACGTGTCGGAGAGGTTCTTGCTCGTCAAGACGTCCTCGAGCAAACCCTGCGCGACGACACCACCTTCGGACAGCAGCATGACGTGGGTGAAACCCGGCGGGATCTCCTCGACGTGGTGGGTGATCAGCACCGTCGCCGGCGCGTCGGGATCCTGGGCGAGCGTCGACAGCCGATCGACGAGTTCCTCGCGCCCTCCCAGGTCGAGGCCGGCAGCGGGTTCGTCGAGCAATAGCAGTTCCGGATCGGTCATGAGCGCCCTGGCGACCAGCACACGTTTGCGTTCGCCCTCCGAGAGCGTGCCGAAGCGACGATCGGCGAGGTGCTCGGCACCCATCGACTCCAACGATTCGACGGCCTGCGCTCGGTCGACGTCGTCGTAGTCCTCACGCCAGCGACCCAATACCGAGTACCCCGCGGAGATCACCACGTCGCTGACGATCTCGTCGGCGGGCACCCGATCGGCCAGCCCGGGACTGCTCACACCGATCCGAGTCGACAGCTCTCGAACCTCCACGCGGCCGAGTGGTTCGTTCAGCAGATAGGCGGTGCCGGAGGTGGGGTGCAATTCGGCGGCAGCCATGCGCAGCAACGAGGTCTTGCCCGCCCCGTTCGGTCCGATGATGACCCACCGCTCGTCGAGCTCGACCTGCCAGGTGATCGGCCCGACGAGGGTCTTGCCGCCGCGCACGAGGGTCACGTCGCGAAAATCGACGAGCAGATCCGGGTCCGAGGTTGCTGTGTCGTTCACCCGTCCCATCGTGCCCTACTCCGCGGGCTCGCAGATGCCCGACACAGACTTCTCCCCGACGTGTTCGCCCTCACCGAAATGGGCCGACGGAGGGAATACCTTCGACGCCGCGATCCTTGCCCTAGGTATGTCCGTTGATCTTTCCATTCTCGACCTCGCCCAGGTCGGCCGCGACGAGACCGTCGCCCAATCCCTGGCTGCCTCAACAGAAATGGCCACCAAGGCCGAACAGTGGGGCTACCGGAGGATCTGGTACGCCGAGCATCACAACATGCGTTCGATCGCCTCGTCGGCGCCCGCTGTACTCATCGCTCACGTCGCTGCGCACACCTCGACCATCCGCCTCGGAGCAGGCGGCGTCATGTTGCCCAACCACGCGCCGCTGACGATCGCCGAGCAGTACGGCACTCTCGCCGAATTGCACCCCGGCCGTATCGATCTCGGCCTCGGCCGTGCGCCTGGCACCGATCAGCAGACCTTCACCGCGCTGCGCCGCGACATCGCATCGGCCGACCGGTTCCCGTCGGACGTGCTCGAATTACAGGGATATCTGCGTGGTGAGTCGCGAATCCCCGGGGTCGGCGCAACACCCGGCTCCGGAACCGACGTGCCGCTTTACATCCTCGGCTCGTCGCTCTTCGGAGCACAACTGGCCGCAGCCCTCGGTCTCCCCTACGCGTTCGCCTCGCACTTCGCACCGCAGGCGCTCACCGAGGCCGTCGCGCTCTACCGCGAACAATTCCAGCCATCCGACGTCCTCGCCGAACCGTATGTGATCGCGGGCGTCTGTGTGATCGCCGACGACGATCCGGACGTCGCCGCGGCCCAGCTGCGTCAGGCCAAACGGCAGCGGGTCACCGCTCTCCTCGGTCGTGGCGGGCGGCAGTTCACCGACGAGGAGGCCGACGCCATCCTCGACATGCCGCAGGGCAGGCAGATCGATTCGATGCTGACCTACGCGGGCGTGGGCACGCCCACCCAGGTCCGTGACTACCTCGACTGGTTCGCCGGACACGCTGACGCCGACGAGTTGATCGTTGCGTCCATCGCGCCCGACCGAGACGTATGGCTGAGCACGCTCGGTCACCTGGCGCCGGCGCTGAGTCCGTCGACGCCGTCTGCGTGACCTGCTCTGACCGACACCCGGCCAGCCGCGAAAGCACACCGTCGGCAATCAGGTCATACGCCACCGGCATCGATGTATGATCAACCTCGTCGAGTGATGTGACGGCCCATACCGTCGCATCGTGGGAACACGAGTCGCGATGAGGAGTTGTCGATGTCCGACCTGAAGGTCCGCAGGGTCCGGTTCGATCTCGCGGGCGACGACATACCGTTCAACTGGCACCCGCAACGTCCGGCATTCGCCATGCAATGCAACGTCGTCTCGTTCTTCGCGCCCGGTTTCGAGAAACTGATCGTGCAGTCGACACGTGAAGCACTGCCCCTCATGCGCGACCCCGAGATGGTCGACGAGGCGACCGACTACATCAAGCAGGAGGGCCAACACACTGCCGCGCATCTGGCCCATCTGCGCGCGCTGATCCGTCGTTGGCCCGGTCTCAAGGACACGATGGACGAGGTCGTCGCCTCCTACGACCGCCTGCTCGAGACGAAACCACTTGCGTGGCGGCTGGCATACGCGGCGGTCGTCGAAGCGACATTCACACCGTATTTCCGGGTCTTCCTCGACCACGACGACAAGCTGTTCGAACCCGGCGACGAGCGTGTCTCCTCGTTGTTCATCTGGCACTTCGTCGAGGAGATGGAGCATCGCAGTTCGGCGCTGAAGGTCTACGACGCCGTGCACGACAGCTACCTCTACCGGGTCAAGACCATCGCGGGCGTGGTGAAACACATGAACGAGATGCTCACGATCGTCGGCGAGGGGTTCCGCGCGCATGTGCCCGTCGGCGAAGGTGGCGAGTTCGCCGAACTCATCCCCGCCGGAGTGACTCTCCGGTCGATCGCCGACGTCCGCCGATTCACGCGGGCGCACCCCGAATACGACGCAACCTATGCGGGCGTACCCGCGCGCGACCTGGTGGAGATGTTCGTGGGACTCGTGCGCTCACAGGGGCCAGGGCACGACCCGTTCTACGAAAGGCTCCCCGCCTTCGCAGCCCGCTGGTTCCGGCGCTACGACGAGGATCCACGTGCGGCGGCACGCTGGTATTCGATCGGCGTGGGTGAGATCGCGAAGCGGGTGCCCGACGGTCAGGGGGACGGGCGGGCGGTGGAAGCCACAACCTGACTCGCGCCGCGGTTGCCGTTCGATCGGCACCGACAAGGTGACCATCGTCGCCGACACACGCGGCTGCTCGCTGCTTCTGATGGATTACCGCGGTTCGTGCAGCGCGAAGTCGGCGAAGTCGAATCCTGGAGCGACGATGCAACTGACCAGCGCGGCGGAGTCTCCGACAGCGCGCGCCCGCTGCCAGTGACCCGGAGGCACCAGCGCCTGCGGCCGATGACCGGACTCGACATCCGGCCCTACGACGACGGTCTCGACGTCGCGGGGCTCGTCGGCGTCACCACCGAGATCCAACTCGACCGCCGCACCCCGATGGAACAGCCAGATCTCGGCACCTCGCACGGTGTGCCAGGCAGATTCCTCACCCGGCAGCAGCAGGAAGTAGATCGCTGTGGCGGCGGCGCGCTCACCGATGTAGCCGTCAGGCAGCACTGTGGACGGAATGTCGACCGCACTGCGCCAGGTCTCGCGGAACCAGCCGCCCTCCGGATGCGGTCGGAGATCGAGGCCGAGCGCCCACTCCGGCAGTCGGGACTCACTCATCGGCCACTTCCCTGTCACCGAGCGCGTCGTCGGCGCCAGTGATGACCTCGGCGATCACGGTGACCGACCCGGGAGCGATCTCGGTGAAGCCTGCGTCGCGGACGGCGACGGCACGGCCGTCGCCGTCCGCGGTCAGCAGATCGTGCCAGCGAGCTGCCGAGGCGAGACAGACCTGAAGCGGACATCCGGCATCGCGCCACGCACGCGCCGATGCTTCGTCGAGAAGAGTGACGGCGAGCATCGACCCGTGACCGACCTGCGCCGCGAGCTTGCCGACGGTCATCTCGAGTTCGGGATTGACCCACAGGCACACGCCGTCACCATCGGGCGTAGACGGGAGCGTTCCCGCGACGTCCGTTCCGCCGATCTGCAAACGCGCGATTCGACGGTCATTGTCCCCTACCCGTCCCGGCACGAACGCGCGAGCCTGCGCGTCGCCGTCGGACGCCGTGATTCCCCACACCTCCTGTGCCGCAGCCCACTGTGTGCCGCGCGCGCGTCGTGCGATCTTGCGGATTCGTGCGTCACACCATGCCGACATCGATGCTGCCCACGGGCCGTCGCCGCCGGATCGGTCGTCGAGGCACAACAGTGCAACGGCTCGTGCCGACGCCGTGAGCAATTCTCTCCGGTCGGGCGGATCGGTCTTCTCGATCCGCAACACCATCTGCATGGCCAGGACGTCGGCAGGGTCGTCGGGGTCGTCGGCGCCGCCCACGTAGTCGACGAGTCGCCTGTACGCGTCCCGAAACGGATCACCGTCCGGGCCATCGGGTCCTGCTGCTGTCATGGCAGCGGAACACGCCGCATGACGCCGTCGGCGGCGTCTGCTGCCTCGATCTCATCGCGCGTCACGCCGAGGATGAACAGCACGGCGTCGAGGAACGGGTGATTGAGCGCAGCGTCGGCGACCTCGCGCAATGCCGGTTTCGCATTGAACGCGATTCCCAGTCCGGCAACCGACAGCATGTCGATGTCGTTGGCCCCATCGCCCACGGCAACCGTCTGCTCCATGGGAACGCCGACCTGATCGGCGAACGCACGCAACGCGCGTGCTTTGCCCGGTCGGTCGATGATCTCGCCGATAACGCGGCCGGTGAGCTTCCCGTCGACGATCTCGAGGGTGTTGGCGCGGACGAAGTCGAGTTCGAGGTCGTGTGCGAGCCCGTCGATCACCTGACGGAACCCGCCGGACACCACTCCGCAGCGATAACCGAGGCGGTGCAGGGTCCGAATAGTGGTCCGGGCGCCGGGAGTCAATTGCAGTGACGCAGCCACCTCGTCGAGCACTCGTGCATCCAAGCCCTCGAGCGCCGCCACACGTTCACGAAGAGACTCAGCGAAGTCGAGTTCACCGCGCATCGCTGCCTCGGTGACAGCCGCAACCTCTGCCTCACGACCAGCATGCGCCGCGAGCATCTCGATGACCTCACCCTGAATGAGTGTGGAGTCGACGTCGAAGACGACGAGCCGCTTGGCGCGCCGCGCCAGACCGCCACGCTCGACGGCGATGTCGACGCCGTACCGGGCAGCGATGCCTGCGAGTCCTTTGCGGAGGTCGGCGTCGGCGGCGACGCTGTTGCGGCGTCCTTCCACACTGACCATCAGCTCGAGCCCGGTCACGGGGTAATCAGCAACTCCACGGATGGAATCGATGTTGCCGCCCTGGCCGGCGAGTTCTGCCGCTACCGCCCGGAAGGCCCTGGCCGTGACCGGACTTCCGAGGAGAACCACGGCGTGGGTCGACGGTCGGTGGCCGGCAGGCGTACCACCGACCTCGACGATCACGTCCATGCCGATCGACCCCATCGCCTGTTCGACGACGTCCTGTACCTCTTCGGGATCGGTGTCGACCGAGACCATGACACCGAGCGTGAGGCGATCGTTGATCACCACCTGCTCGACATCGAGCAGGCTCACCTGCTGCGCCGCGAGTGCGCCCATCAGGACGGACGTGACGCCAGGCTTGTCCGGACCGGTGACCGTGATCAGTACCGGTGTGGGTTGCACCATCGAGACGATGTGGGAACGACGATCAGCGGTCGCGGTCCCCGGATGCCTCGTGGCTGCCGGTGGTCAGCGGATCGCGTCGGATATCCTCGGCCACCCTGCTCTCGTGGCCGTGGCCACCGCCGACGTGCGCTTCCGCACGCATGCGTTCGACCATGTGCGGATAGTGCAGCTCGAACGCCGGACGCTCCGACCGGATGCGGGGCAGCTCGGTGAAGTTGTGACGCGGCGGCGGGCAGCTGGTCGCCCACTCGAGCGAGTTGCCGAAGCCCCACGGGTCGTCGACGGTCACGACCTCGCCGTAGCGGTAGCTCTTAAAGACGTTCCACAGGAACGGCAGCGTCGAGAGTCCGAGGATGAACGCGCCGACGGTCGAGATCTCGTTCAGGCGGGTGAACCCGTCGGACGGGAGGTAGTCGGCGTAGCGACGCGGCATGCCCTCGTTACCCAGCCAGTGCTGCACGAGGAAGGTGGTGTGGAAGCCGATGAAGGTCAGCCAAAAGTGCCACTTGCCCAGTCGCTCGTCGAGCATGCGCCCGGTCATCTTCGGGAACCAGAAGTAGATGCCCGCGTAGGTGGCGAACACGATGGTGCCGAAGAGCACGTAGTGGAAGTGCGCGACGACGAAGTAGCTGTCGGAGAGGTGGAAGTCCAGGGGCGGGCTGGCGAGCAGCACACCGGTGAGGCCACCGAAGAGGAACGTCACGATGAAGCCGACGGAGAACAGCATCGGCGTCTCGAACGTGATGTTCCCCTTCCACATCGTGCCTATCCAGTTGAAGAACTTCACACCTGTCGGCACCGCGATGAGGAACGTCATGAAGGAGAAGAACGGCAGGAGCACCGCACCGGTCACGTACATGTGGTGCGCCCAGACGGCCACCGACAGCGCCGCGATCGCCAACGTCGCGTACACGAGTCCGGAATAGCCGAAGATCGGCTTGCGACTGAAGACCGGGAACACCTCGGAGACGATGCCGAAGAACGGCAGCGCGATCACGTAGACCTCAGGGTGTCCGAAGAACCAGAACAGGTGCTGCCAGAGGATCACACCACCATTGGCGGGGTCGTAGAGGTGTGCACCGAACTGGCGGTCCACCTCGAGTCCGAGTAGCGCCGCGGTCAGCAGCGGGAAGATCAGCAGGATCAGCACGCTGGTCACCAGGATGTTCCAGGTGAAGATCGGCATGCGGAACATGGTCATGCCCGGTGCGCGCAGACACACGACGGTCGTCACCATGTTGACCGCACCGAGGATGGTGCCCAGACCCGAGACACCGAGACCCATGATCCACAGGTCGGCGCCGACGCCCGGCGAGTGAACGGCGTCGGTCAGCGGGGTGTAGGCGGTCCAACCGAAGTCGGCGGCACCGCCGGGGGTCAGGAAGCCACCGATCGCGACGGTCGACCCGAACACGAACAGCCAGAAGCCGAATGCGTTCAGTCGCGGGAACGCGACGTCGGGCGAGCCGATCTGCAGTGGGAGTACGAAGTTGGCGAAACCGATCACGATCGGCGTCGCGTACATCAGCAGCATCACGGTGCCGTGCATCGTGAAGAGCTGGTTGAACTGCTCGGTCGACAGGAACTGCATGCCCGGGTGGGCGAGTTCGGCGCGCATCAGCAACGCCATGAGACCGCCGATCAGGAAGAACGCGAAGCAGGCGGTGATGTACATCATGCCGATCAACTTGTGATCGGTGGTGGTGATCAGCTTGTAGATGAAAGAGCCCTTGGGCTGGTAGCGCGCCGGGTACGGGCGCGCTGGAGCCACATGGGTTGTGGGCTGGTCTACCGCGGTCACAGATCCTCCTCTAACCGACCGTGAGCTCGGGACGGCAACGAACGAAAAACTACCGCTGGCAATGACACACCGAGCGCTGGTTACCGATCGTAGCCCCTTGGACCCGGCTCAGCCGACTGGGTCCTACGATCTGTCGTACAAAATCTGTCCCACCCCCGATACGGCCAGTTCACCGGCCATATCCTGGCCTCCACTCGACGTGTCGCGCGCGGGCTTTCGGGGTGTCACCGCCCATGGCCAGGACCGTGACGGTCTGCTCCGGGAACGGCGGTGTCGCGATGCTAGGTTGATCTGCGTGTCACGCGGGAAGCAGAGTGCGGGCGGTGCGGGCCGTACACGCAAGGTCGGTGGGCGCCTCGGCGCCCTGGTGGTCGCGAGCACGCTCGCCGTCGCACTGGCCGGTTGTTCCGACGACAACACGGCACTGACCACACCCGACGGCAAGACCATCAGCACGACGACGACCCGGATCGCCGACGTGAACGTGGTCTCGCCCGACCGGGATTACAGCAAGACATGCCTGGCACCGACCCCCGCCGACGATCCTCAGACCGACGTCAAACGCATCGTGGTCACCGATCCCGCCCTGCTCGACGCCGTCTGCGCGCTCGGCATCGGCCCCAAGGTCGTCGCCGTGACCAGCGCACCGGGCAGCATCCCTGCCTATCTCGGTCCGCAGCTGACGTCTGTACCCACCATCGGCTCCTCCCCCGACGCCTCCTCCGTCGGCACCGCGGCACCCGACATCGTGCTCACGACTCCGGACACCTCGACGTCGGCCAAAGCCTTCGGTTCGGCCAGGGTCGCCACCATCGACCCCGCGGACTGGGAGAAGCAATTCATCGCGGTCGCCGACGCACTCGGGCGGACCTCGCAGGGCCCGCGTCTGATCGACGAGTTCCGGACCGAGGCACAGAAGACCGGCACCCGGATGGATGCCGCACACTCGCAGGTCTCGCTGGTCCGGTTCGGCAAGGATTCCGAAGTCCTGGCGGGAACCGACAGCTTCGCGGGGCAGATCCTCTCGTTGGTCGGGGTGCAGCGACCGGCCGCGCAACGCACCGCCGGCCCCACGGTCCTCACCGACAAGAATTTCAAGGACGCCGACGCAGATCTCATCTACGTGTCTTTCGAGGGCGCCGACGGTCTCACGCACGGCAAGGAAGTGCTGCTCAGCGACCGATGGTTGGACATGGGCGCACCGACGTGGAAGCGCGTGCTCATCGTCGACGACGACGTCTGGTATCGCAGTTCGGGGCTCGCAGCCGCCTGGCTCGTCCTCAACGACGTGAAGGGTTCGCTCAACGGCAACTCCGGAAGCTACTGACGCCCACTTCGGGCCGCCCTCTGCTGTCGCGCGGCGCGCACCTGATCGATTCACCGTGATCGCAAGGCTTCCCGTCGGCGTACGGCGTCGGCAAGGCACCAGCCCCTTCGTCACCAAGACCAGTTCGCTGCGGGGATTCGTGTTCGACGTCGCGACCGGTCGTCTCACCGAGGTCGACTGACCCGGTGCCGATGCGGCGTCACGGCCAACCCGGAGCGGACTCGACGGTTCCGTCGTCGATCGCGGCGACGAGTTGGGCGTGGTCGCGTTCGGTCTGGTCCGCATACGCCCGCGCGAACGCCACGACGGATTCCTCGGAACTGGCGGAACTCCCGAAGTACTCGTCGATCGTCCTGGCGTCACCGCTGCGTGCGTGTGCACGCGCGAGGACGTGCCCGCATGCACTCGCGAATGCTCCGAGACGCGGTGCCACGGATTTCCCGTCCGGGATGACCTTCCCGTCACGGAACTGGCGGACGTAGAAGTCCCAGTCCCGAATCGTCGACCACCCGAGAAACGAGTCCGAAGCGCTCTGGATCAATCGTTGGCCGTTGACGACGCGTTGCCCGTGGTTGGGATACACGCTGGGGCCGAGGAACTTCTCGTATACCGACGGAGCGGCCTGTTTGATCTGGAAGAAGAGCGGATCACCGGTCTGGTGCTCCTCGGTCAGTGTCAGATAGACACGCATACCGACACTGCCGACGCCGACCACCTGCTGCACGATGTCGACGAGGTCGAAGCGGCGCAGCAGGGCCGCGATGTTCTCCTGAACCGATCCGTAGTAGCTGACCAGCACGTCGTTGAGCACATCGTCGAACTCCGACAGCGAGTGGACGCGATACGGGGGTGCTTCGGTGATCATGCGTCGACCATCGACGAGGTGGGTGAACTTCTTCGACGTCCCCCTGTTGCTGCGCTTCTTGGCCCGTTTGCTGATGTATTTGTCCAACTGCGAGCCCTCTTCGGGCGCGAGATAGCCCGCGAGGTCGTCGGCCGAGACCTTCGCCGACCACACGTCGAGGATCGGCCACGTCGCGTACGTCGCGATCGACGAGCGATAGCCGGCGAATCCCCTGCGCACAGCGTCGAGTGCCGTCTTCTCGTCGACGTCGTTGTCCCGGGCGAGTACGACGAGGCTCGTGAGGAACCGCAGCAGATCCCATTCGAACGGGCCGGGCAGTGTCTCGTCGAAGTCGCGCAGGTCGAAGGCCAGTGTCCGCTCGGGCGTGTTCCACATCCCGAAGTTCAGAACGTGCGCGTCGCCGCACATCTGGACGTGGATGCCGGTGTCGGGCCGCGACGCGAGGTCGGCGGCCATCACCGCGGCCGCTCCCCGATAGTAGGTCCAAGGCGAAGCCGACATCCGTCCGTGCCGCATCGGAACGAGTCGCTGGTCGCGGATCTCGTTCTGCGCCAGAATGGTCTGCAACGCATCGTGGCCACGCGTCGCCGGATCCCAGTCCCCCAGTGACGTGCGCGGCACCTTTTTGCGCGCCGCCTTGCCCAGGGACACCTCGGTGGTGTCGTAGCGGTCGGTCCGGCGGCCAACGCGGCCGACTGCGTGGAAGGCGTGCCGGCGGCAGTCGGCACCGATGGAAAGTGCGCGACGCCCTGTGCCTCGGTGTCGGACGTGTCTGCCGATGTGCTCATCCAACCAGTGTGGCGCGGGTGGCGTCCGAGCGTGCGGTGCGCATCCACGTCGGCGGAACCGGACGCGGCTGCCGATCGCGCCGCCACGACGTGTCCGACCCTGCCGTTAACCTCGATGCATGGCATCCACCAGCAGGCAAGGCGGATGGCACATGCTCTGGCGCCCGGGCATCGGCTTGGCCGTGTGGCTCGAGCACGACGCCCGACTGCCCGACGATCTCGCTCAGTTGCTGGCGGGCAAGCGATTCCGCCGTGACATCGGGATCATCGGACCGAGCGGACGCCGCGAGTTCGTCTCAGCGATCACCCTGGGTACCTCGTCGGCCGTCGCCGTCCTTGATGCCTCGCGGTCGTTCTCCGTGGCTGGTGACGTGCGGTGGTATCGGATGATGCTCGACGGCGTGCGCCGATTCGTGGCAGCGGGATCGGTCGCCCCCACCGTCGCCGACCTCTCGGGCGAGACCGTCGTCCGCTGGGTGCCGATTCCCACCGCATCGTGGCGTAGTTGGTTCACCGTCATCAGCGCAGGCGCGCCGGATGCGCTCGTCGACAACGGCGGAGCCGAGGCCCTCGCCGACCTCGCCGATGAGTTCGTCGATCATGAATGCCGTGCCCGACTGAGCGCCTCCGAGGTCAGACTCGGACCGCTGCGCCCGACGACACCGTTCGTCTCAGCACTGGTCGGCGACGCCGCGGCACCCGCTGCAGCGCGCGGGCCCGCCGCACAGACTGCGTGGGGCCAGTGGGCAGGCAGCGCGCCCCGCGACGAGTCACTGCTCGTGTTCCGCCTCTTCGAACCGGAGGACCTGCCCGACCGCGACGACCTGTTCGATGCCTGGGACGACGAGCCGCTCCCCGATGTCCGGTGGCGACTCCAGGTGTGTCGACGCGCACCAGACGGCCACACCGAACCTGTTGCGCCACATCGCCTCGACGCGCACGAGCTCGACCAGGTGACCACCGAACTGGCCTCCGCGGTTCGAGCGTTCGGTGAGCTGTCCCACGCGGAACCCGACCGCAACACCCTCGACTTCCTGTTGCCGACCGACATCGTCGAACAGCTTCTGGCCACGGGTACCGCCCTCTTGTCCGACGCCGGGTTCCCGGTCCTGCTGCCACGCTCCATCGCCGACGTGCGCCCGACACTCGGCCTGCGCGCCGCCCCGGTGCCCGGCGGCGGCGCACCAGCGCGCATGGTCGGATTGCGCGAGATGCGTGAGTTCGAGTGGCGCCTTGCACTCGGCGATGGACCGGATGCGATCACCCTCACCGACGCCGATCTCGACGAACTGTCAAGGCAGAAAGGCGATCTCGTTCGCATACGCGGCGTGTGGATGCGGGCCGAGGGAGCAGCACTGACCCGCGCCGCCACGTTCATCCGCACCCAACGCGCGTTACGCGACTCCGGGACACCCGCCGACATGGGCGAGTTGTTCGGCCTCGTCACCGACACCGCCGGCACGCTTCCCGTGCCCGTCACCTCGGTACGCGGGCTCGGCTGGCTCGACGACCTCGCCGACGGCTCCGCGCTCCGGCCCGTTCCGGTGCCGACACCGACCGGGCTCGTCGCCCGATTGCGTCCCTATCAACAACGGGGTCTCGACTGGCTCGCGCACCTCAGTGCCCTCGGCATCGGCGGCGTCCTCGCCGACGACATGGGCCTGGGCAAGACCATCCAGGTGATCGCGCTCCTGTGTGCCGAGCGTGACGTCGATGACTGCGGGGCAGGGACGACGCTCGTGGTCTGTCCGATGTCGTTGGTGGGCAACTGGTCCCGCGAACTGAGCCGTTTCGCGCCCGGGCTGCGTGTCCACGTCCACCACGGTTCCGACCGCTTGCGGAGCACTTCGTTCGCCGCCGTGGTCGCCGACACCGATGTGGTCATCACGACCTTCGCACTCGCCGCGCGCGACCGCGAGATCCTGGCCGCACACACGTGGCGACGCGTCGTCGTCGACGAGGCCCAGCACGTCAAGAATGTGCGCACCGCGGCCGCGAAAGCACTGCGCGCGCTTCCGGCGCGGCATCGCCTCGCACTCACCGGTACCCCGGTGGAGAACCGACTCGAAGATCTGAGGGCGGTGATCGACCTCGTCAATCCCGGGCTGTTGGGGTCTGCGTCGACGTTCCGAGCGCGTTTCGCCGAGCCGATCGAACGAGACCGCGACCCGGACGCGCTGCGCCGGCTCAACCGCACGACCCGACCGTTCATCCTGCGACGGGAGAAGACGGATCCGGACATCGTCGGCGATCTTCCCGAGAAGACGGAGATCACCGTGCGCGCCAACCTCACTGTCGAGCAGGCGGCGCTCTACCGCGCGATCATCGACGATCTGATGGCCGCACTGCGCGACAAGCAACAGCGCGCGATGCGCAGAAGAACCGTGCTCGCCGCGCTGACCCGCCTCAAGCAGGTGTGCAATCACCCAGCGCATTACCTCGGTGATGGATCGCCGATGATGCGTCGCGACAGGCACCGCTCCGGCAAACTCGAATTGCTCGGCGACATCGCGACAACTCTGGTCGCCGACGGCGACAAGGCACTCGTCTTCACACAGTTCGCGGCGTTCGGCGAGATGCTCGCCGCCTGGCTCTCCGAACAGGTCGGCGCTGCGATCCCGTTGCTGCACGGAGGTGTTGCCCGCACCGAGCGCGACCGAATGGTCGCCGAATTCCAGGGCGACGACACGTCTGCGCCCGACGGTCCGCCGATACTCGTCGCAACTCTCAAAGCCGGTGGCACCGGGCTGAACCTGACGGCTGCCACGCACGTGGTGCACGTCGACCGCTGGTGGAATCCCGCGGTCGAGGACCAGGCGACCGACCGCGCGTACCGCATCGGCCAGCATCAGCGGGTGCACGTACGCCGATTCGTGTGCGTGGGCACGCTCGAGGAGCGGATCGACGACATGATCGCCAAGAAGCGCGAACTGTCGCGGCTGACGGTGTCGGCCGGCGAGAACTGGATCGGCGACCTCGGCGACGACGAGTTGTTCGACCTGTTCCGACTGCGCGACGAGGCGGTCAGCGAATGAGCGGACAGATGCTGCGCGGACACGTCCCGCACTGGCACACCACCGTCGGACGAGGAATGAGCACACACACTCGATCGCGACGAGGAGGTCCGAGGCGATGAGACGGAGTACGGTGCCGGTGCGCGGCTACGGGGTGACCCGCTGGGCGCGTGCCTTCGTCGACGTCGTGGAAGGTCGTACCGACATCACGGGCGAAGGCGGGCCGCGAAGCGACTCCGTCACCGAGTCAGCGGACAGTCGTCGAATCGGTAAGGCGCGAAGCTACTTTCGCGATCGCCACGTACACCGCCTGTCGATTCGGCCCGGGCAGGTGACCGCCTCGGTCGAGGGGAGCCAGCTCGAGCCCTTCGAGGTGATCCTCTCGATGCGGACCGTCGACGTCGACACCGTCGCCGCCCTGCTGCGCGATCGCGGCGGGGTCGGCGAGTTGATGGCGGTGGCTCGCGGTGAGCAACCGCCGGTCGTCGGCGAGCTGCTCGGGCCCACCGAATCGGCCGACATCGCCTCGCACTGCACGTGCCCCGACGAGGCGGTCAGGTGTATCCACGTACTCGCCGTCGCCTACGAGGTGGCCGCCGAGATCGACCGTTCGCCCGTCGCGCTGTTCACTGTCATGGGAACCGACCTGTCGTCTCTGCTCGATGCGCTCGGTGAGCAGGGTTCGAATGCCACCGAGTCCGATCGCGGCGACGACGAATCCGCGCCGCTCGGTCGCACCGACTTCTTCGGCGACCGTGCAGCGCTACCACCGCTCCCGAGACCATCGCGGACCAGCCCGCTCACCGATCTCGACGGCATCGCACTGCGCGCCGCGTTGCGGGCCTCGGGAGTCGCACCCGGCGACATCGCCGAGGCCATCGACGAACTGGGCGACCTCTACGACCGACTCATCGACGAGTGATCAGAAGTCCCAGTCCTCGTCCTCGGTGTTGACCGCCTTACCGATGACGTACGAGCTACCCGACCCGGAGAAGAAGTCGTGGTTCTCGTCGGCGTTGGGCGACAACGCCGACAGGATCGCAGGGTTCACGTCGATGTCGTCGCGCGGGAACATCGCCTCGTAGCCGAGATTCATCAGCGCCTTGTTCGCGTTGTACCGCAGGAACTTCTTGACGTCCTCGGTCAGCCCCACCTCGTCGTAGAGCGCCTCGGTGTAATCGGATTCGTTGTCGTAGAGGTCGAACAGCAGCTCGAAGGTGTAGTCCTTGAGCTCCTGACGACGCTCGGGTGTCTGCGTCTCGAGTCCGCGCTGATACTTGTACCCGATGTAGTACCCGTGCACGGCTTCGTCGCGAATGATCAACCGGATGAGATCAGCGGTGTTGGTCAGCTTGGCCCGGCTCGACCAGTACATCGGAAGGTAGAAACCGGAGTAGAACAGGAACGACTCGAGCAGGGTCGAGGCGACCTTGCGCTTGAGCGGATCGTCGCCGCGGTAGTAATCCATGACGATCTGCGCCTTGCGCTGGAGTTGCTCGTTCTCCTCCGACCACCGGAACGCCTCGTCGATCTCCTTGGTGGAACACAGCGTCGAGAAGATGGAGCTGTAGCTCTTGGCATGCACCGACTCCATGAACGCGATGTTGGTCAACACCGCCTCCTCATGAGGTGTCGTGGCATCGGGAATCAACGAGACGGCACCCACCGTGCCCTGGATGGTGTCGAGCAGCGTCAAACCGGTGAAGACACGCATCGTGAGCTGCTTCTCGTAGGCGGTCAACGTGTTCCACGACGGGATGTCGTTGGAGACCGGGACCTTCTCCGGCAGCCAGAAGTTGCCGGTGAGGCGGTCCCACACCTCCGCGTCCTTCTCGTCGGGCACGCGGTTCCAGTTGATGGCCGACACACGGCTCACCAACTTGATCGGTGCGCCGTCTGCTGGGCTGTGGCTTTCGGTGGAGGTCATCGGGTCTCCTCTGGGAAGGTTCTGCCAAGGTCTCGAGAGTGGAGGACGGTCATAGCATGCAGCTGACGCAGCCCTCCACCTCGGTGCCCTCGAGAGCGATCTGACGCAGTCGGATGTAGTACAACGTCTTGATTCCCTTGCGCCACGCGTAGATCTGAGCCTTGTTCACGTCACGTGTGGTGGCGGTGTCCTTGAAGAACAGGGTGAGACTCAAACCCTGGTCGACGTGCTGCGTCGCGGCGGCGTAGGTGTCGATGATCTTCTCGTAGCCGATCTCGTACGCGTCCTGGTAGTAGTCCAGGTTGTCGTTGGTCATGAAGGGCGCCGGATAGTAGACGCGCCCGATCTTGCCCTCCTTGCGGATTTCGATCTTGGCCGCCACCGGATGTATCGAACTCGTCGAGTGGTTGATGTAGCTGATCGACCCGGTCGGCGGAACCGCCTGCAGGTTCTGGTTGTAGATGCCGTCACGCTGCACGGCCGCTTTGAGTTCACGCCAGTCGTCCTGGGTGGGGATGTCGATCTCGGCCTCCGCGAACAACTCCCGCACCCGTTCGGTGGCAGGTTCCCACACCTGTTCGGTGTACTTGTCGAAGAACTCGCCACTTGCGTACTTCGAGTTCTCGAAACCGGCGAAGGCATGGCCGCGCTCACGGGCGAGCGCGTTCGAGGCGCGGAGCGCATGGAACAGCACGGTGTAGAAGTAGATGTTCGTGAAGTCGACGCCCTCGTCACTGCCGTAGAAGATCCGCTCCCGCGCGAGATATCCGTGCAGATTCATCTGCCCCAGACCGATCGCGTGGGATTCGTTGTTGCCCTTCTCGATCGACGGCACCGAGGTGATCGCGGTCTGATCGCTCACCGCGGTCAGGCCACGGATGGCGGTCTCGATGGTCTGACCGATATCCGGTGAGTCCATCGTCTTCGCGATGTTCAGCGACCCGAGGTTGCACGAGATGTCTTTGCCCACATGTGAATACGACAGATCGTCGTTGTAGGTCGACGGAGTCGACACCTGCAGGATCTCCGAACACAGGTTGGAGTGGGTGATCTTGCCGTCGATCGGGTTGGCCCGGTTCACCGTGTCCTCGAACATGATGTAGGGGTAGCCCGATTCGAACTGCAGCTCGGCGAGGGTCTGGAAGAACTCGCGCGCCTTGATCTTGGTCTTGCGAATCCGACGGTCCTCGACCATCTCGTGGTACTTGTCGGTCACGTTGATGTCGGCGAACGGCACGCCATAGACGCGCTCGACGTCGTACGGGCTGAACAGGTACATGTCGTCGTTGTTCTTGGCGAGCTGGAAGGTGATGTCGGGGATCACCACGCCGAGGCTGAGCGTCTTGATGCGGATCTTCTCGTCGGCGTTCTCCCGCTTGGTGTCGAGGAAGCGGTAGATGTCGGGATGATGTGCATGCAGGTACACCGCGCCAGCCCCCTGGCGCGCGCCGAGTTGGTTGGCGTAGGAGAACGAATCCTCGAGCAACTTCATGATCGGGATGACGCCCGAACTCTGGTTCTCGATCTTCTTGATGGGTGCGCCGTGCTCGCGGATGTTGCTCAGCAGAAGCGCAACACCGCCGCCGCGCTTGGACAGCTGTAACGCCGAATTGATTGCGCGCCCAATGGATTCCATGTTGTCTTCGATACGCAGCAGGAAACAGCTCACCGGCTCGCCCCGCTGCTTCTTGCCCGAGTTGAGGAAGGTGGGTGTCGCCGGCTGGAAGCGCCCCTCGATGATCTCGTCCACCAGCGCGCGCGCCAGCGACGTGTCGCCGTCGGCGAGCGTCAGCGCGACCATGCACACACGGTCCTCGAAACGTTCGAGGTAGCGCTTGCCGTCGAAGGTCTTGAGCGTGTAGCTCGTGTAGTACTTGAACGCGCCGAGGAACGTCGGGAAGCGGAACTTCTTACCGTACGCATGCCCGAAGAGCAGTTTCACGAACTCGCGATCGTACTTCGCGAGTACCTCCGGCTCGTAGTAGTTCTCCTCGAGCAGGTAGTCGAGCTTCTCGTCGAGATCGTGGAAGAACACCGTGTTCTGGTTGACGTGCTGCAGGAAGTACTGATGCGCAGCCTCGCGGTCCTTCTCAAACTGGATCTTCCCGTCGGCGTCGTAGAGATTCAGCATCGCGTTGAGCGCGTGGTAGTCGAGCTCACCCGGGTCGTGACCCGCCGGACCGTTGTGCACCCCCGACAGACTCGCGGAGGTCGTGGTGTCGGGGACGGTGGATTCCGAGACGGATGCGGTAGGCGACACGAAGAGACTCCTCGGAGATGGATGCGTATGGAGATGGATGCGTATGGAGGGCTGTGCGGAGCGAAAAGCAGGGACGGAAGACGCTATGAGGGATACCGGGTATGTGGTCGAGACGGGTATGTGTCAAGACGATAGCTGGCGCTACCGACACTCAGACGCGGACGTTGACGGCCGTCTCGGGATCGACGAAGGCGTCGCTGTGCGCGAAGTCGGCCAGCCCGCTACGGACGCGGTCGACGTCGTCGGAAGTGCCCATGAGCTCGAATCGGTAGAGATACGGAACCGAGCACTTACGCGAGATGATGTCGCCGGCGAGACAGTACTCCTCGCCGAAGTTCGTGTTCCCCGCGGCAATGACGCCACGGATCAGCGAACGGTTGTGTGTGTTGTTCAGGAATTTGATGACCTGCTTGGGCACGAACCCGTTGCTTCCCGTCGACGACGGTTTGCCGCCACCGTAGGTGGGACAGATCAGAACGTAGGGCTCGTCGACCTCAAATGCCGCACCCCCTCGCCGCCCACCGTCGAGAACCGGGATGCGCGCGACACGCATTCCCAGCTTCTCGACAAACCGATGGGTGTTCTCCGACACCGATGAGAAGTAGACGATCAGCGGTGACTCGAGAGACGGTTGCGGCGTGAGAGATGATGCTGTGAGAGACATTCGATCCGGCTTCCCCTTCGGATCGTGATGCGGAGACTTCAGGCTGCGCGTGTTGCCAATGCTTTGATGCGGTCGAGACGGAAGCCCGACCAGTGCTCTTCGTCGGCGACGACGACGGGCGCCTGTAGGTAACCGAGAGCCATGACGTAATCGCGAGCGTCTGCATCCTGGGTGATGTCGACGACCTCGTACTCGATCCCTTGCTTGTCGAGAGCCTTGTAGGTGGCATTGCACTGCACGCAGGCCGGCTTGGTGTAGACGGTGATGGCCATCAGATTGCTCCTCGGTCGTGGTGAAGTCGTACTGCCTCAGATGGTTCTCCAGCGTGAAGATAGTGATTTGAGTCACCGACCTCACCGCCGTCTCTGAGGGTTATGAGCGATCCCCGTCGTCGGCCTTGCTGGTGTTCCAAACACTACACCTTGTGTCTGACATTTGGTTGAACCACTAGAGGTTGTAATCACATTGATGAAAGTCGCAGGTCGCAGGCCTACGCGATCGTGAACTCCGGCGTGTCACCTCGGGGAATGCGGCAGCCGCCCGCGCCAGAACTCACACATGTGTGATTCTTCCGACACGGGCGGCGGCGACACGGCGGCAGCGAGACGCCGGGTCAGGCGGCGACGGTGACCTCGGAGCCGAGCACGCGCACGGCGTCGACGGCCTGACCAACCACCTCGACCGGCAACTGGCCCGACTCGCCGAGCTGGCTTCCGGACAGTCCGAACTCGACCTCCTCGACGACCCGTCCGCCCGCGATCTTCACCGACTTGCGAATGTCCTCCCGCGACCAGACTCCGCCGAACCGGCCCAGCGCGGCGCCGATCACACCGACAGGCTTTCCGGTCAACGCTCCCGCGCCGTACGGTCGCGAGAGCCAGTCGATGGCGTTCTTCAGCACCGCGGGTGCCGAACCGTTGTATTCGGGCGTGACGATCAACACGGCGTCGGCGGCGGCGACCCGCTCCCGCAGCGCGACGACCTCGGCGTCGAGGACACCCCCATCCGATCCAGGCGCATGGTCGATGTCCTCGTTGTAGAACGGCACCCGCGCGATGTTGTCCACGACGCTGAACTCGATACCCGCGGGCGCGTTCTGCACGACCGCGGCCGCGAGTTGCTTGTTGATCGACCCGGATCGGAGGCTACCGACCAAGACTGCGACTGTGATGTTCTGACCTGTCACGCGATTTCTCCTCTTTGCGGCGTTACACTTACTCAAGTAAACGGACCACGGTCCGATTTGTTTCCAATCCAGAATTGGGTCCGCACGCCGGATCCGTCAACCGTTAGGCTCATCACATGCGTAAAGACGTCGAGGGAGGACTTCCGTCACTGCAGTTCACTCAACCGGACAGCGTCGAGCGCGCCGACGCAGCGCGTAACCGGCGGCTGCTCCTGGCTGCCGCGAAGAACCTGATCGACAACCATGGCGCCTCCGCCGTCACCATGGACGCCGTCGCGCGGGAGGCAGGAGTCGGTAAGGGCACGGTGTTCCGACGGTTCGGCAGCAGAACAGGGTTGATGTTCGCGCTTCTCGACCACTCGGAGTCGGAGCTGCAACAGGCGTACCTGTCGGGACCGGCGCCCCTGGGACCGGGAGCCGCCCCATTGGACCGGCTCCTCGCCTACGGCGCGGCGCGCGTGAGGATGAACGCGGCCCACCTCGACATCCTGCTCGAAGCAGATCTGCCCGGTGCCGAGTTCTGGACACATCCCGTGTCGCGCGCGTCGAGCATGCACGTCCAGATCCTGCTGCGACAGTTGGGTTTTTCCGATCCTGTCGAGGTGAGCGCCATCGCGCTACTGACACCTCTGGGCGCCACGGCGCTCAAGCACCTGACCGAGGTCGTCGGGCTCGACCTCGAGACGATCATCACACAGTGGCAGACGATGGTGACCGCGATGGTCGACGGAGTGAGGCGCGGCTGAGCCCACGCCGAGATCGCCTCGACGCGCGCGGCGAGGTGATCGGCCCTAGCCTTGGTTTCACCATGGGAAGGGATGGATCGTGAAGGCAGTCATCATCGGTGCGGGTATGGGCGGCATGAGTGCCGCGATCGCGCTCAAGCAAATCGGGTTCGACGTCGAGGTCTACGAGCAGGTGACCGAGAACAAGCCCGTCGGTGCAGCGATCTCGGTGTGGTCCAACGGCGTCAAGTGTCTCAACCACCTGGGACTCGAGAAGGAGACCGCGGCGCTCGGCGGGATCGTCGACACCATGAGCTACGTCGACGGCCACACCGGCGACACCATGTGCAGGTTCAGCATGCAGCCGCTCATCGACGAGGTCGGGCAGCGTCCGTATCCCATCGCGAGAGCCGAACTGCAACTCATGCTCATGAACGCCTACGGATTCGACGACATCAACTTCGGGATGAAGATGGTGTCCGTCGAGGACGGGCCCGACGCGGCCACAGTGCACTTCGCCGACGGGACGAGCGCCAGTGGCGACATCGTGATCGGGGCAGATGGTGCGAAGTCGTTGACGCGCGAATATGTGCTCGGCGGACCGGTGACCCGTCGCTATGCGGGATACGTGAACTTCAACGGCCTCGTCGGCACTGATCCCGCGATCGGGCCGTCGACCGAGTGGACGACGTATGTCGGTGACGGCAAGCGGGTTTCGGTGATGCCGGTGGCAGGTGACCGCTTCTACTTCTTCTTCGACGTGCCGATGCCGGAGGGGCAGCCGTTCGAGCGGGGCACCGCCCGCGAAGTACTCGCCAAGGAGTTCGACGGCTGGGCCGACGGCGTTCAGACACTGATCGAGAAACTCGACCCGGCCACCACCAATCGGGTCGAGATACTCGACCTCGACCCCTTCGACACCTGGGTCAAGGGGCGTGTCGCGGTGCTCGGCGACGCCGCGCACAACACCACTCCCGACATCGGGCAGGGTGGGTGCTCGGCGATGGAGGACGCGGTGGCCCTGCAGTTCGCGTTCCGGGATCATCCCGACGACGTCCATGCGGCGCTCGCCGACTACGCGGCTACGCGCACCGAGCGGGCAGGAGACCTCGTGCTGCGCGCCCGTAAACGCTGCGACGTGACGCACGCCAAGGATCCCGAGAAGACCGAGCAGTGGTACGCCGAACTCCGCGAAGAGGACGGCACCAACATCATCCGCGGAATCGTCGGAAACATCGTCGGCGGTCCCGTCACCTGAGCGACCCCGTCACCTGAGCGACCCCGTCACCTGAGCGACCCCGTCACCTGGGCGACCCTGTCACCTGGCCGGTCGGGTCACCGAGACGGTTCGCGCAACCGATGGTGCCTCCCCATCGGCGCGGGCGCACGACTACTCCCC
>NZ_BAFB01000221.1 GCF_000248075.1 Gordonia otitidis NBRC 100426
GTGTGATTCGTTGTCTTTGGGTGAATCGTCGCACTGCCCACCGACAAGACACGTCAAAAGTTTTGGTCATTGTGCGAGCCAGCGTGCGGTGCCGCCGTGGACTGGTATGTCGTCGAGGTCGACGATGACATTGTCAGAGAAGACTGCGTACTCGGAGTCGCGGTGGGATGTGTTGCTGGTGTGCGTGATCGAGTATTCGAGGATGCGGAAGCCGGTGTACAAGGTGTTGTCGATCAGAGGATGGTTGTCGTAGGTGAGCACCCAGCGCGCCGGGCATGCAGCCAGTGCCATCGCCAGGGACACATGGTCTGCCAGCGTGAAGCTGTGGGAGTACAGGCCTGGACCGTCGACCAGATAGGGCGGGTCGAGGAAGCACAGCAACTCGTCCTCGATACCGGAGTCGGACAGGGCTGCTACATGTTCGACGGCGTCGCCCTCCCGGACGAGTATGCGGTCGGCGAGGCCCGCTATGCGTCGGATCCTGTCGGCGAGCTCAGGCGGGTTGAATCGGGATGCGACTGTCCACCGCCCGGACTGGTGTTTTCCGCCGATCGGGCCGACGTTGCTGGCTGGGATCCCCGACCGGGAGCAGCGGTTGAGCATGAAGGCTGCGAATCCAAGGTCGTGGTCGGCGATGGTTTCCCCACGCTCGGCGGCGGCAACAACATCGCGGCTCTGCTGCCACAGCCCTATGGTGGGTTCAGTCGTACTCACGCGCTGCGCAAGCGCTTCACCGTCCTCGCACACGGTGCGCCAGAATGCGGCGAGGGCGGGATTCTTCTCAACTAGCCACAGGCTTTCGATGATGCCGGCATCCAGCAGGGCGAGGCCGGCGCCAGCGCCACCCGCGAAAGGCTCGAAGAACACTTCGACAGGCAACCATCCGTGTTGCTCAGCAAACAGGCGGCTGAGGTAGGTGGCGAGCCGACCTTTCCCGCCCGGATATCTCAGCGGCGAGATCCATCGGGCGGCACGGGTAGGGGCAGCCATCACGCCTCCGCTCGGATAGTTCATGTCAAATGTCGCGGCGACGTGCCCGCCGGGTTGGAGCCTACGGGACGTCGCCAGTTGTCGGGTCAGGTTAGCGGCCCGGTTTCTACTCACATGCGTACTGGGCATCGAGTGCGGTTCGCCTGCTCCACGATCTGGTCTGCGGAAAAATACGCGGTGGTGAACCCGATCCGACTGCAAGCCTTCGCGACATCGCCAACGACCACGACGTCACCCACCGACAGTGACCTGTTACGTCCGGCGCGGTACTGCTGCGCCACAGCACGTTCAGCGCCGGTCATCATTTCAGGGTCGAGGTTGCAGACCATGAACGCCTGCTCACAGATGGAGTTGAGTGCCGCGTCGGTGACCTCGTCGTCGACGGTGACGGTGTAGCTGAGCACTTCGCGCAGATGGTCTCCTGTTTCGTAGCCATCGAACATGATGCATCGTTCGCGGACGCCGGAAGCTGTTGTGGTGTCGGTGATGTTCAGCAGGATTCGTACGGTGAGTTCGGCCACGATGTGCTCCTGGTGTTGTCGAAGTGGATGGTTCCATCCTGGCGATCCACGGTGTCGAGGTGCGGCAGTGCGCCCGGCGACGTTCGGTGGTTCCGGCCAGTGACCCCGTCAAAGTGTGTAGCGATTGCGGGACAGTCTCTTTCGCACGCTAAGAGGGTTACGATCCCAAAGACTCCCACCGTGCGCCGCCCGCCCAGCATCCCGGTGACGCGCTCACGCACACTTGGTCTCGTCGGTGGAAGCGATCAGGTACGCGCCGTTCTGCCCGCAGTCGCAGACGAACCACCGTTCATGGGTGGACGTGTGCTCGTTGGTGTGGCGGCCGGTGATGACGGCGAAGGTGCCGCGCGCATGGCGCAGGACGGCGCGATACGCGGTGCGATAGTCGACATCGGAGATGATGGTGTCAACCCAGTCGCAGCCCTTGGGATCGTCGTCTGCGGGTACGTATGTTGCCGTGTACATGTCCCTCACCTTGATCGCGGAGTTGGTGATAGTGACTGTGTCACTGGACATGTAGCAGGCGCGGCATTCTCCGAAGCGGTGAAGCCACTTCGCTAACTCACCCTCCGTGCCTGATGATCTGCGGGCGGACAGGCGTTGAGCGTCAGCTGCGCAGCTGGGCGTGGATTGCGGCGGCGGTATCGGCGGCTGGTGTCCACAGTCCCAAGGCGCCTCGATAGGGGAGGGGCGTGGGGAGTGGCCGAGGGTTTACGAGGACCAGGTGCAGATGGTCGGGCAATGCCCAGCTGCTCGGATGGTGGTGCGTGACGTCGACGAGCTCAACCACGCCAATGATGTGTCCGCGCAACAGTGCCGGTTCGGTGGGGGGATGGTCTCCCTGGTCGCGTACGAAGTCGAGCGCGGTCGGATCGAATGTCTTTCCGGCGTGGATGGCGACGAGTCCCCGATACTGTCCGGCTATGTTGCGGGTGCGGTTCTCCACGTTCTTGGTGCCGTGCACGATCGACCACGCATACGGTTGGTGAACGGTGAACGCGCGTAGTGGGCGCTGTTGACCGGCGGGGCTGGTCATGGGTTGCCCCGCAGGCAGAGAGCAGGATTCATTGTGGCGCGCCGAGGGTTTCGGTGACGAAGAGGCCGAGTTGGCCGACCGGAGCCTCGAGTGCGCATGCTTCGAGAACAAGTCGCTGCAACGACGCCGCCAACCGCATGGAGAAGTCGAGGTGCTCCTGGTATTGCTCGTCGGTGGGATGCCATCTGTCGCTGTAGAGGGGGTCACCAGGATTGTTGTCGACGCAGTGAGGATCTGGGCAGAAGCATGTATCAGACCAACGGATAGTCTCAGTCCCCAGCGCAGCCAACGCATCCCGCAAACGCCGCACAACGTCATCGTCGAGGCGCGCAGCGAACGCGGCGAGTTGTTTCTTCGTGACCACCACGGTCACGGCGCCAACAGTTCGATGCGACTCGATCCGCCCGTAACCGCAGCTGAACCCTCCCTCAAGCCAAGCCGGGTAGCGATCGTCACGCCGTGCGGTAGACGCGCTGTACATCGACGTCATCAACCGGTCGATACCACGACCAGGTGAGGTGAAACATTCGGCCATCTCCCATCCACCGACTCCGGCTAGCAGCCACCGTTGCTCAGTAGAGAGTGTCATCACAAGCACCTCGTCGTCATCGCCGCGTCGCGGCAGTGTCGCCTATTCATCATGAGGTCCACTGTCCCAAAGCTGTATTAGCCTGCGCGGCACACGGTTCACGCGCCTCAACGTCGTCGTCGATACCGGGACAGGCAGTAGATGAAGACGGCGCAGATCACCGCCGCGATCGCCAGTGTCGGCGCCCACTGAAACAGGCTGTCGACAGTGCGAGTCCCGGCTCGCCACGCCGCCCCGTGGATGAGGGTGTCCATGACTCCGGACTGGTGGGAGCGGGGATGACCGACGTGGGTGGTGCTGTGGTGGAACGCCATAACCAGAAGCTCCTCGATGTGGTGAGTTGGGGATGAGGTTATGGTGTCCGTTTCTTGCCACCGCAGCACACCGCTTGCAGTGCTGTGCGCTGTCGATGGATCGGCCGCCCGAGGGTGAATCGTTTGCCGCGCAGCAGAAAACGGTGATGCAACACTTCCATTCAAAGCCTGCAGCAGCAGGTATCAGTTTCGCCCAACTCAGGGATGGAGACAAAGACGATGATCGGGAACCTTCTGTGGTACGTCTGCATGGCCGGTGCGGTGCTCATGGTGCTGGGCGGCCTGGCCGCAATGTTTGCGGAGGACCGCACACAAGGGCTGGTGGCCGCGAGCGGCGGGCTCGTTGTTGCGGCGATGAGCGGCGGGGTCGCGACGTTAATGGGCGACGCCGCTGGCTCGCCGGCCACACCAACGGCGAAGCCGAAACCCACGCCGCCTGAACACACCCCGACCGACCCTGGGCACAACTCGATCGACTACGCCGCGCTCGCTTGGGCTGTGGCCGCATCCGTCGCGGCGCTCGTTGCTATCGGCTGCCTTGTTTTCGCAGTCATATCGTGGCGTCGGCGCCACAGCGAGCGCTTGCGTAAACGGGCCGCAATCGCCGTCCGTTGGCAGCAGGCCGCCGACATCCTCGACGGCGTGTCCGCCGAGTACCACCAGTTCCTTGCCCCCGGTGATTGGATCGCGCTCGAGGACCGACTGTTTCGGCGACCGCTACTTGATGATCCAAGTAGCCCGATGACAGCGAGCTTTCTCGAAGTGCTTAACGACGCGTCGGCCGCCATGTATGAGACCCGACCCGACGACGAAGACATGGCGTTGCGGGCTTACAAGTCCGCGAACGCTGCTCGAGAGGCCTTCACACGCGCATCTGCGCACGCAGCCCAAGTGGGGCTAGGCCGAATCCCGCACGCGAAGCGACGCACTGTCGAAAAGGCTCAACACCTTATCCGGCAGGCACTTGACGAAACCATCACCGATGGGCACCGCAACAACCTCATCGAGCGGGCCGTCGAACTGCTGCGTGGTGTGGGCCTCTCACAGATCCCGCCTGTCCAGCAGGCTGTCGACGATGTCGTGCAGTACCGGTTGGCGAAGCCTTCCGCTCGGCTGGCGTTGCACGCCTCACAACCTGCGTCTACTTGATCCTTAATACTCGCCAGATGGCGATGACAACGACACCGAACGCCGCAGAAATCGCGAGGCTGAGGGCAGCTGAGACACGCTCAGACGCCACCCGGCCGCTGCCGCTAATCATGTACACGCTGATGCCGATGTTCACGACGCAGATCGCGGCGGCGGCCAACATCATGAGAGAAGCAATACCAGTGTGAACTCTGAGCGTTGCCGCGCCACAGCCAGCACACCAATCATCGTCAACACGATGGCCACCCACAGCAGCATCAGCATGATCTGGTGCTCCCTTCTCGTCGCGGCTTCCGCGTCGTCATCTGTGCGAGTATGCACCTGCGCTGACATGTGGACCCGCGTGTGCCCCTAGTACTCGGTGTTGCGGCCACGGTTTCGGTCATGCGCCACCTCCGAGTGCAGCAGCCTTCACCATGTCGTCGTAGCGGACGATGCGAGTTCGTTGCGTGGCGAACTCCTGTAGCAGTGCTGTGACAGTCGGCTGGCCCGTCAATGTGGACGGTGCCCGCGTATCCCATCCGCCGAGCGCGAGGAGGTCGATCCCTAACGGATTGTCGGGAAACTCGCGGGCTTCGTTGATGTCGTTGCGGACAGCCTCAAGTTCCGAGGTGAGGCGATCGAGCAGGACGAGGCTGCGCTGCAGGTGCCGGTCGCGTTGGGCGCGCAGCAAGGCCTCGACTTCCGCCCAGGTGGGTAGCTGGTCTGCGGGGAACCGCACCGCTCCGTTGCGGCCTCGAATAGCGTTGGGGAACAGTCCGTCGGAGACCATTGTGCGTACGTCGTCGGTGCGTAGCCCGAGTGTCTTGGCTACTTCGCCAGCAGTGAGTGACTGCGGTGTGCTGCTTGCGCTGGTTTCAGCATCCATCGTGTTGTCGTCCGTGCCAGTCACTCCTCACTCACCGACCTCTGCGACGGTCCTGCCGGCATGGCTTTGCATTCGTCGCGGAAGAGTGCGATTGGCGCGAAGTGGGGGCGATGTCCACCGGCGAACTCCTTGAGGTGTGATGCCCTGTACATCAGGGGAAGTGGTGAGGTCTGCGTTCAGTGCTGGGCTCCGACCGTATGAGGGTAGGTGGCCCAACGTTGGTTACATCGAGGGGCCGCGTCGCGCGACCGTCCAGCCGCGGTCGAGGTTCCAGCGGTGGTGTTCGAAGATCGCACTGAGTTTGGGGTCGTCGGCGATGTGGTAGCGGTGTCGGCCTTCGCCTGGACTGTTCGGGTCGTAGCCGGTGATCTGCCAAGCTCCCACCACGAACGGGTATGACAAGTGCTGGTTTAGGCAGTTGTGCTCGCAGCAGCTGTCATTTATGCATTTCACGGCTATAAAACAACTCGATACGACGCCTCTTGTTTTCCGGTGATTCAGTCCTTGTTCTGGGTCATGGTCTGTACGACGGTGAGGGTCGCCAGGTAGTAGTGCCACACAGCGATGACCAGATCAAAATGCTCATCCGCCGGGATGGCGGACATGTAGGAGCGTGCGTCGACGTCGACCCCGTTGAGGCCGTCGGTCATGAGTACGGCAGCCACGTCGAGGTGCTGCGGAATGCGCGCCGGTTCGCCAATCACCCGGTACGGGCGCGAATCCTGGGTGACGAGGTCAATGTCCCCACGCTGCAGCACATTCGGATAGTGCTGGTCGAAGATGGTGCGGATGCTGGTAACGATGTGGTCGACCGTTTCGGGCAGCATGTCCGCGGCGTGCAGGCCCGCCCATGTACGTGCAGGAACGACGTCGGTCAGTGCCAGTGACGCCATCGAACTGGGCGCAGTCAACGTCATCTGCTCGAGGTATGTGGAGATCTCGTCGAACGCCTTCGTCACGTTGACGGTGACCTCGCTGTCGGCGGCGGAGGTGATCACCGTCTCCGGGTCGAACGGGTCAAGAAGCCGCCCCCAGCTGCGTGTGGTGCTCGACCTGTGCTGCTGACTGGCGACCGCACGCCCGGACAGGCGTTCGGCTGCCTCGATCGCGGCGCGGCGGCTGATGTGGCAGCCGTCGTCAAACCGTTCGGGTAGCTCGTAGATGCCGTCGTCGTACAGATAGACGTACCATCGGCGCGGGCCGTGGAGCTGCACCGCTGCGAGTGGTGTTCGGTCGGCAGCCCACACGATCTCCTTGCGGTCCCCGTCAATAAGATTCGCCGGGTCGAGCGGCGGAAGAATGTCCCGCACCATCCATCCGTTTGTCAGCCACTCGACGACGACGACGGCGCTGCCGTCTGCCAAGTACAGGCGTGCGTCACGGCCCGCAGTGTAGGCGTCCCGCCACCGCCGATGCTGGGACAGCACCCTCGGCGCGGGAGCCGGATCCGCGGGGTTGTGCAGCAGAACTCTCCACGGCTGGAACATCGATCGTGCGTGCGTTGCAACGGATCGTTTCGGTACGCGGTACAGGTCACCTTCATCCACAGCTTGAATCGTAGGAGCTGCCCTTCACCACATGTGTAGACCCCGCTGCACTCTTTCGGTGGGGGTCGGCCTAGTTGACGGTGACGGGAATGCCTGCCGTGCGTGCGCGGCGCACACAGTCCCATGTCCCCCGCGAACCCTGCTCAGGGAAAGCCAGGCACACATCTGCACCGCGATCGACCATCAGCTGGTTGCGGTGCGGTCCAGCAGCTTTCCCTAGCCGTTTCCAGTCGGCGGGATGCGCTTCCACACGCATGCCGAGTTCCGTGGCGACGTCAGCGGCGATCAAGTCGGCACCACCGTACGGGCAGTCGCCGTGAACGATGGTCACCTCACTGGCGGGTACGGCGCGGGTGGCGGCGGTGATGGCATCACGAATCGTCGCTCGGTCGGTCCAGTGACGGGAACCGGTGATCAGAACCCTCATGACGGTTGACTCTCAAGGTGGGTGTCGTAGTCGTCGAGCAGGCTTTCAACTATGCCGGCAGCCGCTGCGGCGTCGTCGGCTCGTTCTTCGGTAACTCCAGGCCGGGCGGGTGTCTGCGACCAGACGACGAACTCGCCGGCACTGGTGTCGTACTCGATTTCAATGTGGAAGGTTGCCATCATCAACTCCCTGCGGCACAGGCGGTATCGGGTGCGTCCAGATCCAGGACGCTTCGGTTTCGGGCCCGGAACGCGGCGCCGTGCTGCATGATCCACCGGTCAACATCCTCACGGGCCGAGGTGTTGCCGCGCACGAATCCGGAGCCGTTGCGCCAGGTTCCGTCCCGCAACAGGTACGCGCCGCCGAGTGTCGGGACATCAGGGACGGAAACGACGCAGGCGGTGTTGCAGACGTCTGCGACGGTGTAGGGCTCAGCGTGCGAGGGCGTCTGCTCCGTGAATTGCGCAACGCGCTCTGACGCGGTGAAGCCCAGGTGTGCGGCGGTGCGTACGCAGTCATCGCAGATCGGATCGCCGAGTGTGTCCGGCATCGGTTGCTGGCAGTCGCAGCAGATCATGGTTGCCTCCCATGCGTTTGGTCCTGCCGCTACTCAACCAACCCGATTTCGGGGTCGCGGCAATCTCCACGCAGGCGCTGCACTGCTACCTCGTCGTCTGCGGGTGCCCGTTATGTCGGCACCGAGTTTGTCGTGCGAGATGTTGGACAGCTTGTGTTGCACTCCATCCTGTAACCGGCACTGAGTGCATCGTGATTCATGCGGCGTGAGTGTCAGTCGAGATACTCGAGCATCCTCGGCGCCACGATCAGCCGATCAGGGGACTGGTGAAGATCGACAACGATCAACTCCTGGTCGCCGATCACGTCGAAGACGCGACCAGCAGCATTGACGTCGACGACGCGCACACGGTCACCACGAGCGAAAGTCATCGGCACCGCACATGCACGCGCGGCCATCCTGTCAGACCAGATCGACGTACGCGTCTCGCTGGTTCGGCCAGACAGCCTTGTCCGCCCCGGGGTGAAGAACTTTCCCGGTCTCTGCGTCAATGGTGATGACCCCAACCTCACCTGCTGCGCGACTGGCCTCGATCTGCTCGTCGGTGGCCTCGCTGATGTACTCGTTGGTGTTGTAGTCGATGAGTGCGCTCACGCCGATCTCCTTCATCCGGTAACCCTGCGGATAGGGCCTACATGCCAAACGTCGTGTTCATTGACCATCGGATGCGTCATCGCTCAACACCGTTCAGATAGCCCGCCGATGCCAGGGCTGTTTCACTCGTCGCGGTCGAGTAGTTCCAAGACTGTCGGATAGGTGAGGACATCGTCTGGATCGTCGGCGAGATGCCGGTGAAACTCGGCAAGAGATTCAGCGATCTCATCGCCGACCGTGGACAGCTGCTCTATCAGTTCGGCCACTTCCTCGTACGAGGCCTCACCTCCGTTGGCAGCAACGCGCTCCGCGTATCCACCGACGACATCGTCATCATCAAGCTCTGTGGCGACACGATCGACTACCGAAACCAACGTCTCAAATTCGCTGTGCAACAACACAACTTCGAGGGATCCACCAACAATCTGATCCACCGCTGCCTGTCCGATCGCGTCCAAGCACTGGGCTAGAACTGCTACCGCGTCGCTACGACCAGCGAGGACCTGCGCAACCTCGATAAACCAGCTCCGGGTAGCGAGCACCGCAGCCCCGGAAACTGCCACATACTCGTCAGAACCCAACAGCGACAGCCCAAGCTGGCCTGCCTCCTCGATCATGTGCACCCAGGCGGGCACTGCGCCCTGGCTGATAGACAGGCGCGCATCCCGCTCGGTGGTTCCGGTGGCGTTGGCGATCATGGCGATGGTGTGTTCGATGAAGCTGCCGGCACCGGCGCGGTCGATGGTGTACCCGCGTTCAGCGAATGCGGACAGCAAAAGGTCGGTGTACTTACTCAGCCATTGCTCGCGCTCGGTGTCGCCGGTCCCGGAATCCGAAGATGTCACCCGCCCAGTATCGCTGTTGACCCACGACTGTGGGCGTATTTCGTCGCGGACGCGATTCCGGAGTGCGTTGCTGTGCTGCACTACTCAGTAGACGGCGGCCCTGATTTGTTCGCGTGGAGTGTTGAACGTGGTGGCTGCCAGATCGTAGATGTCGTCCAACGTGACGGTCACGCGGTCTCCGTCGGCGTTGATGGCGACCGCAACACCGTTGACGTAACGCAGCTTCTCGTTGCCGATCGACTGAAACACAGCCACCTCGCCAGGTGTCAGGTGCGTCGCCACCAGGTCGATGACATCGACCTCCACATCTTCTGCGGCGTCGGCGTCGTCTGATTCGTCGTCACCCCATTCGTATGCAGTCCATCCGCCGTCTTCGTTCTCGCACAACACCGTAACGACACCATCGGGTCCGTCAACAACCCGGTAGTCGTCGGGCAGTGCGTCCTTGAATGCGGCTATGTCCTTGACGCGGAAGTAGTTTGAGCGGCAAAGCCCGCAGTAGTTCGCCATTGCGTGTTCCTCTCGTTGTGTAGTGGTACGTGACCAGTACAGGCCGGTGATCTGACGGCGCGCGGCACCCGATACTCATCGACACGACGCCGGGAAGGAACACCCATGCGTGGTGGGCGGCGAGGCCAGATCCGCAGCCCGGCAGTCATGCAGACGATGGCCGACGCAGTCGTCTGCCGCCGCTGTTGCGCGCACCCCGCCGAGGCTGGTGGGCTCGGCGGAGCATTCCGACCGACTGCAGTCGCCGGGGCGGACAGCCTCCCGGGGTGCGCGGCTGCCGGGGGTGCGCGGCTGCCGGGGGTGCGCGGCTGCCGGGCGGGCTGTCGTACCTGTGCCAGCGCCCGGCAGCTGTCGACGTCAGTTCCACTGCACCTGGCGGTCATGGTCCTGCGCCCACTGCGCGACCTCGGAAAGCTCGATGAGCCGGTCATCGAAATAGCCTGCCCTCCGGCCGCAGTCGAAGGCGCGTGCACGCTCGACCACTGCAGTGGGCGCAGGGCTGTTGGCGTCGACGAGGGTGACACCGCCGTCGCGGTCGGTGACGATTGTGGGTCGTCCGGGGTCGCCTCCGGCGAGTGCCTGCGCGAGCATGATGCGGCCGCGTAGGTCGGCGGCGTCTACCGAACCGCACGGCTCGGGGTCAAGGCCGAGTATCCGTAGCATCTCAGCGCCGTTGGCGCTGGAGAAGTTCGCCTCCGGAGACTGCGACGAGAACTCCACACTGATCGCAGGCCGGTAGGAGAAACGATCGTCATCGTCAAGGTCGCAACCCTCGTGCACCAGGAATGGCCGATTCGCGGCGTATCCGGGCAGCAGCGTGTAGGCGGCCTGCGCGTCGGCGTAGGTGTTGTAGCGGTCAGAGCGGCCACCGCACACGCACTCGATGCGGTATCCGACGATGTCGGAATCGTTCATCTCTGCAGCGAATGTGATCGACATGGTGTGCCTCCCTGTGGGGTGTAGGTGATGAGCTCACGGTACGAACAGGCCGAATGGTGCTGCGGCACTGCGTGTAGCCGAGAGTCAGCCCTTCATTGTCACTGACCCGCTGCGGGCACTCATGGTGCGGCACAGACGCGTCCAGGCACATCGTCCCCACGCCGGAGGGTGAAGGTGCGCTCGTGTCGGTTGGCCGGCGGCGCGGCGGTCACGGACAGTGCGCGCACCTTGCCGCTTCGTCTTCTGGGTGGGTGTGAATCGCTGATCGTAGGGTGAGGTCATGAAGTCTTTGGTCGAAGCGGCGTTGCGCCGGCAGTGGAAGCCGTCAGTTGATGAGGTGCGTGCGGTGGTCGACGGCGGACAGCTATCGCCACGAGTTCGTGCTGACATCGTGGTGCTCACCGACGCAGCGGGGGAGGGCAGGCGCGATCTGTGGTGACCGCGCCCGCCCTCCTGCTCGTGGCTACTCGTAGGGCGGGAACTCGCCTCCGAGTAATCCGCTCGCGACGGTGTCGTCTGTCAGGTCCCCCAACAGCTGAGAGAACTTGTCCGGGTGCAAGCCGCGGTCTAACGCTTTGCTGGTGAGTACCAGCAGATTGTCGGGCGTGCTGGTCTCCGACGCGGCCACTTCGAGGGCGCTTCTCGCCACCGAACCACGCCCGGCGCAGTAGTGCGCCACCACGGAAAGGGTGAGCACGTCCGCTCGGTCCTGCCCGGAGAGCATTGTTGCGCAGCGGGTGAACACCTCGGCAGCTTCGACCGCGTTGTAGATGACGGTTCGCAGGATTGCGTCTCGCCGGTCCTTGCGGTGCCGGATGACCGCAGCCACCTTCGCTGCTAGTTGCTCGTCGACGAGCCGGTGATCGTGCATGGCAGCGATGACGTCGCGTACAGCGGCGACGGCGTCGACGGTCGCCGAGTTGAGCCAGCCTGCCTGCCGGGTGTCGTCTCGGGCGAACTGGGCTTCCATGCTCGCGCGAGAGTCAAGAACCGCTTCGCCGGAGGCGGCTTTTTCGGCGGTGGCGATGCTGTCGCGGTAGTCGGCGGTGATCCCGACGCCGCCTGTGAGGTGATCCCACCACAGGCGGCCCGCCTCACCGAGCGTGGAGACCTGGACCAGCGACTGCACGACGATTGTGGTGTTGTCGCGGAAGTGGTCGGCGAAAACACTCAATACGGGGTGCTGGGTGGTGACGGCGCCATCGGAGACGACGACGACGTGTACGTGGGTCACTCCTTGGTGTTCCATCACAGCTGACACGTACGGCAGGTCGATGGTCACTCCCGCATCGTCCAGGTCGACGCGCGTTGCGAGGACGCCTACCCCTTCCGGGCCGCGCGCACCGAGCATGACGACAGACTCGGTCGGCACGAAGCCGAAGAACGCAGGGATCGAAGCCAGCAGGGTGGTGATGCTCGTGATGGTGTTGGGCACTGGAATCTCCTTGTCGGATAGCGGAATTGCTATGCACGAAACTAGGAATCCCCGAATGTGGGTGCGGCACTTGATAGGTAGGCCGATGAGGTGGCCGTGGACCATTCGGCGGACAGGAGGTGGGCGTGGCACAACGTACGCATGAGCGGACAGGCGCAGCACCTGGTGGAGCCACCGCCGACGAACAGGACTGTGCACGCCTCCACCACTTCGTCACGCAACGATGCTGCCGTTGACCGACGCCGGTCAACGCCAGCACGGCGTCATGCGGTCACAGCAGCGGTGACGGCATCGCGTGCTCGTGGTCGTCGAAGAACCAGCCCTGATCCGCCGACGACGCCGAAACACCCTGGTAGGTAGTTGGTTGTCCTGCCTTGTCCCAACAGTCGCGATGCCACACCGTCGCATCCTCACCCACCACTTGCTCGTAGCAGTCGAGGTTCCCGTAGCCGTCGTAGGCGCCGGTCACCACGTTTCCTCGAGGGTCGATGGCTACGCCGTGGTTCATCCACCTGTTGATCGGGTCGGTCGCTGCCGACGAGAGCAACGGATGCCCACACCCGTTGCAGTCCTGAGAGAAGAAGCCCATCACATGATCCTTTCGATTGGGGTTCCCTCAGCTTTCCGAACCGATGCGTCAGCGCGCGGCATTCGCTGCGCACGCAGTATGCGCGCAGATGTGCGCATATCCCCTGCAGCACAGACATACTCGAGTGCCTCAAACACGTACAGGACAGTCCAAGCCAGTGGCGGATCCGCCAGCGGTAGGGGGAGTCACCGCCGATCCGGTCGCACCAGCGGCTCCGTGTTTTCGGTGCCGCAACGACTGCGACGACAGATCTATCGTTGTCACCAGAACGTCGAGCACCCAACGTGTTTGACAGAGAGGCGGTTCCGATGACCGACACCCACACCATCGTCGACTACAACGGTCCCTGCGCAAATCGGTCGGGCGACTACGTTATCGCCGGCGACATCGTCGACGGAGAAGTCGCATTGCGCTGCACAGTGTGCGACGACTTGGTGTACGCCAGCATCATCCAGGTTTCCGCCAGGGCCTAGCCTGGCGACCAGTGCGACTCGTCTCAAGTCGGAGTCGACCATCGTCTTGCGCTGCATGCCCACAAACAGGGATGCGACGATCCTCACGGAAAGCCAAGTCCCCCTTTCTGAAAGGTCCACTGATGTCGATTCAGTGGACAGTCGACCATCGCGAGGCAACAGCAGGCTGTTGCGGCGGAGAACAGCGTCGCAGCTGCATAGCGGGGGCGTGTGCGTGTGCGGCGACCAGCCCTGCCACGCCCGCGTGAACGCATCTAGTCCCACTCGCTCAACAGTCGCGTCGTGTACGCATCGGTTTCCGCGTCCAGGAATGCGCCCGCACCCATGAGGGCACTGACGAAGCGCATCGCCTCGCTCGGAGTGAACCCGCCGCGCGGCGCAGTGATCGTCGCCTCGGGTGCGCTGACACCGGAATACCGTGACCGACTCCGATCCACCTGGATACCCGACTCCCACACCGTGACCCCGTCACGGTCGCCAGCAACCCCCGCGGTGCCGTCAACGGTCACCGCGGCAGGCAGCTCCGGCCCGTCGTCACAGGACTGAGCAAGCCACCGCAACGCCCCAACAACCTCAGCGGCGAGGGCGATCGCATCACGCGAATCGAACAGACGCGACGCCAGCACGTCGACACGTTGCGTGCTCGCAAGGGCACGCACATCGCCGACCTCCGCGAAACCGTCGGCGACGCGCACACGGTCGTCGGCGACGATCGTGGTCGGTGTAGAAGTGGTGGCGTTCATGCGGGTCTCCTGTCGTCGGGGTGGTACAGAAAGACTCGCATCACCCCCAAATGACTGCGGCACAACAGTGTTCGCGTCACCGCGACCTGGCCGCGCTGGCGGTTGATCTGCGCAGTTGGCGGCGTTGCGACAAGCTGCGTCGACCACACGCCGGCGGACAGCGCCCCGGTAGCGCACCACTGTTGGCGCGGTGGGCTGGGCCCGATGATCGGCATCGAGCCCAGCCGGGCACTCGCTCAGTCGAGTCGGCGCAGTAGTTCGTCGCGCCTCGCCTCCAGTTGGGCAATCTGCTCCTCGACGTCACGTAGGTTGTATGCCGTTTCGGCATGGATCTCCGCCGCACGACATGCACGACATGTCCTGTCATGGAGTTGTTCGTGCGGCCGCGCTCGGTTGCACGCCGTGCACACATGCTTGTTGTGGGCGGCGGCTTGTGCGCGGGCAGCCTCGGCGAGTTGTTCGTCTGCGTCGTCGTCGACGATCAGGCCGCGCTCCTCCGCGTCGGCGACCATCTGGTAGTACAACTCTTCGGGGTCGATAGTTGCGGTCACGTCCGGGTCTCCTGTCCTGCCGGAGTTGTACCGGCTGAACCAACGGTAGGAGTCGAGCTACATCGACTGCGGCACAGATGATGTCGCCAACGGACGGGTAGCTGCTGCGGCTGTGGTGGTGGCGGCGATCAGCACGCAGACAACAGCACGGGGCAGCTCGGCTGACGCTAGATCGGCGGGCCGGTGTCGGCGCAGTTCTCACATGCGAAGGGAAGGCAGGTTCAACCGCGATGCTCGTTGCGTTCGTCGCTGGGCAGCGTTCGGCCGGTGTGCTCGGCGCATGGTTCCGATTCGACGGGCTGCCCGCAGGTGCCGCACACCAGCCCTCCCGGCGGGAACCCCTCATCCCACACTTCGTTCGCCAACGCCATGTCGAGGTCGCGGGCGTACTCGGCCTGCGGGCCGCCCAGGGCCGCAAGCTCATCTCGGTATCGGCGGACAGCGGCCACGACCGCGGTCAATCGCAGCAGCGGATCACCGAGCATCGCGCCTTGCAGGACAGCCGCGTGCGCACGCAAGGCGAGCTGGTCCTGCTGACGGCGGATCACGTCTTGAAGTTCAGCGACCCTCGTCAGCAGGGCTGGCGCATCGTGTCGGGCCAGGTGATGCAGTGCTTCCGCGTGTGGCAGTTCGTCGCAGTCGCATTCGTTCTCCTCGATGCGCTCGAGTCGATCTCGAACGTCCTGTACTGCGGTGTCGACCGGTCGGGTGTCGTTACAAGTCATGTGGCGTCCTCTGCTGGTGGCGGTGGCGTATTTGTCAAAGTGACTGCAGCGCAGAGACTGTTGACCTTCCTCGATGACACCACACACGTTTAACCATGCTCGGCCACCCAAGGTAGGCGCTTACGAACCGGTCCGGTCCCCAGTAGACGATGGATGGATCTGCTGCGCCCGCGTGTAGGAGCGGAGGCAGACGCTGCAGCAACAGCGCCCGCCCCCTTCGGGCACCTGTCTAGGAAGGGGCCCGCGTGGCTCATCGTAGTGCTGAGAGCGTGTGCATCCGCTCATCGCGGAGGGCGACGTGCCGGTGTGTCTGCTGGCGCGGCCCGCACACGGGCATTCCTCCACCAGGTTCGGTCACTTGAGCCGGTCAATGGTGTCTGTCGCTGGACGATCGTGCGCACTCCATCACCTCCGAACGCGTAGCAGCGTGTTATGCGGAGCGTGAGGTGAAGGCCGTGGGGAGGCCGGGGTCGGATCCGGCCCCCCACGGAGCGGCATTAGCCGCAACCACAATCGCCAGTCTTGAGTCAGGAGAAATCTGGCATGTCTATTTCAGCGCGCTCGCGGCGCGATGGCAACCACATTCACGATGTGTCGCAGGAGAAGTTCTGATGGCGCGGGCGACAGGAGGTCCCCGAGCAACGCGTCAACCTCATCAAATCGCGCACCGTCGCCTTGGATGGATGCTTCCGCTGGGAACCGGTGAGGCCCGAGTCAGTAGGTCGCCGTCGTGATCGTCTCCCACGCCACACCGAACCGCTCAGCGGCCGCCTGGTAGATGTCGTCGAGGCTGATTTGCACTCGATCGCCAGTGTTGTTGACGGCGACGGCGTAGCCCGCCAGGTAGCGCATCTTCTCCTGTCCGACTGACTGCGCGACCGCCACTTCGCCGTCGACGAGGTGTTCGGCGATGAGATCGACAACATCCACTTCTGTGTCTTCCTCGCCTGCCTCATCGGCCCACACATACTCCACCCAGCCGCCACTTTCATTGCGTGCCAACACAGCAACCTTGCCGTCAGACCCCGAGACGACCTCAAAGTCTGCGGGCAGAGCCTCAGTGAAAGCCTGCACGTCCTTCACCCGGAAATAGTTTGTTCGGCCGTGACCGTAGTAGTTCGCCATGTCAGTTAGTTCACCTTTCGTGTGATGCGCCGTGATGCGCAACATCGAGGCAATCGGGTCGACCACACAAGGTGCGGCACTGGAAATACACAGCGCGAGTGTAGGGTTCGACCCGTTCGAGATGGTGATCACTAAGCCGAGTGATGGCGGACAGGGTTCCGCCGACGATCGCCGACGTGCCGGCACGGACCTACGAGCTTTCGCGATCTGCCGACGTCCTGCGCTGCCGCCTGCATCTGGTAGTACAACGCTTCGGCATCAAACTGCGCAGTCGTGGCTTCTCCTCCGTTCATCGACCATCGTGGCCGGACCCCTCACCATCCAGGCCCCCCGTAAACCATCTGCGGCACGCGGATAGACCTGACCATCGACATCGTTACCTTCTTGTTTTCTCTACACAGTTGGGCGATACTCAGGACAGCGTCTCCTACGCTTCGCCCGCCACTGCATGGCACCCATGCTGTTCGCAGAGGCACGACTCGGGTGGAAGGTTCTGTGTCTAACCAGGAATGTGAAACATCGATGTCGTGTACCCGCGGCGTCTCGCATGGGGTGGCGCCGAGTGAAGGACACAGACATGTCTCCACAGAATGCGAACCATAAGCGTCGAGTACGGGCATACGCCGCCGACCATGCGCTCACCTACCAGCAGGCACTGCATGCTATGGACGCGCCCCCGCAGACGGGGCACGACGGGGACGGGTACGACATCGGTCGCTGCGTGACAGTGACCGGGCCCAGGTTCGACAGGACCTACGTTCCGGACGTTCCCATGATCTGGAACCCGTTCAGCTCCAACACATCACCATGCATTCTCATGGACCACTTCGCCCACAGTAGCTGGTCGGCGATCGCGCACGTGTTGGCCACTCACCCAGATCAACCAGCGAAACGATTCCTCGCCGTGACAGGCCCCATCTGCGACGGGTACCCACTGCTTGAGCAGGACGAAACCCGCTGGCTGGCAGAGCAAGAGTTCACGGAGTTCCATTTGGGAAACGAGGAGATTGGGTACAGCCAGCTTCGCGATGCGACTGACGCGATCAACGCGTTTGCGGCGTCTGCCGACACTGTCGGCGTTGTCCTGCTGTCACTGTCACATCCATACCCGCAAGTCACAAACGAGTCCAATCAAGAAGAGTTCGAAAAGTACTGGAAGGGAACAGCATCCGAGAAGCTGTGGAAGCCGCGTCCCACGACTGACGGGCCGTACTGGTGTAGGGCAGGCGAAGTTGTCCCGCTCTCACCCGATGAGCAATCCGCCTACGCTGACTACCTGGCCGCCATTGAACGGCTGCTGCGGCAATCTCGCTCTCACCGAAACGCGGTCTTTGTCTGCTCGGATGACAACAACGACGTGATCGCAGATGTCGTAGACATCTTCGGCGTCGATCCGTTCGGGCTACGGATATCGACACAGCTACGCCTCGAGTACAGCAATCCGCCGCTTCTCGACGGCAGCCGAGGATATGAGGATGACCTGGCAAAGATCATGCCGATGCCCACCCGCGCCCTCAGCGCAAGTCACGCGTTCGGATATTGGTCGGCCGCTAACCCGAAGCAGCACAGAACAGTTCTCGCGCACCTTCCCGGCTGGGATGAGGCGCAGATGCTTCTACTGAAAGACCCGCCAGAGGTTCCCGCCTACTGGAATCGCACGTATGAATCCATGTGCGAGTTTGTCGGTATGTAGCAACCCGACATCGAGGCGCGTGCCGCACCACCCGAGCGAGCGGGCTGCGTCCAAGCGCACGCACATCGTGAGTTAACGTCCGCGATCGCCTGTACGCGACACTATTCCCGCGGCAAGACCACTCGCAGCGGCTGCGGCCCCACATGTGGTGAGGTCCCCGCCCGATCGAGGCGGCGATGCAGATCGTGCTCGAGACCCGACTCGAGTTCGTGAACGCATGTGTCGAGTTGAGACCACACATTCACCGTGATGTTGCGGCTGCTCGTGGACTGCGCCACCCGGCGCATGGGAATGAATGCGCCCGCTTCATCCCGGGTGATCGCGGTGGGATGGCGGACAGGGTTCCGCCGATCGTGGAAGGCGGCAGTGTGAGGACCTACGATGCGGCTGCGATCTGTCGACACAATGAGCGATATTGGGCGGTCTCAGCTGGTGTCCAGATTCGGGCGTCAGGGAAGTGGCGGCGGATGTCGTCCCAACTGCAGCCGATGGTGCGAGCGACGTCCTGAATAGATGCACCCTCGGCGAGGAGTCGAACGGCGAACTGTTTGTCGGCGTCGGTGAGACGCCGGACGCGTTTGACCATGCCGAGGGCGTGTAGGTCGCGCCAGATGGTGCGGTCGGTGACGTGGAGTGCGGAGGCCATGGTGTTGACGGTCATCCCGCCGCGCCGCATGGCGGCGACTCTCTCGCGCCGGCGGGCGACTCTCTCGGTGGTCATGACGCCACCTCGAAGAGGTCGAGTTGCGTTGCCAGTTCAGCCTTTACAGGTGTCGCGGCGAGTGCTGTGCGGGTGATGTCCCTCAGCTTGGCGACGGGATGGACCGAAGCCTGTCGGTGCCAGGTGACGACAAAGATCGCGCGGTAGCGGATGTGGGCGGGTAGCGACTCAGCCCACTTCACCAGCCTTCCGTGGGTGATGCGGACGTGTCGGTGCGGGTTGTCGAATCGGTAGCGCGAGGGCCTGCCCGCAAGGTCTGGGCGTGCGTCCGGCCCAAACCGACTTTCGATGTGCCGGTGCCGCCATTCGCCGGTGAGGGCACCGCGGTCTGCCCGGCTGTGGCGAAATCCTGACGAGGGTTCGGTCCACGACGTCGGGGTGCCACCCCCGCCCGCGCTGCACCACGACTCGATCGTGTAGTCAGGCTCGGCGATGAGATAGCCGACGGCGACGGACATTTCGCGTAGCAGCATAATCTCGTCAGCAGTCAGTGTGAGTGTCGCGCGCATCTCCCGTTGTCGTGCCGCCCGCACCGTGTGCAGCGGCGGTAGGCGAGCCTGGTCCAGGCTGGTGTGTAGGCGCGGCCCCAGTGATGGATGTGGTGGCGGCACAACCAGGCGCGGATCATGAGGGGTCCTCGTGATGGTCGAGGGCCAGCCACTCGGTGAGCTGGTCGCGCAGCCGCTCGACACCGGAGCGGGTGAGGATCGCGGTCGAGCCGTCAGCGATCATCGGCCGTCCCCATTCGGGATGCCACGATGCGATGTCCAGACGCAGGAACGGAGCCACAGGAGTGTCGTCGGTCTGGTCGCGTCGCGACTCAGGCAGGTGTGGTCGCCACACGAACCCGGGAAGGTGTGAGACGCCTATCAATGCGGGTCGTGTCTCATCCGTCGGGTAGGTCGCGGAGTTGCTGTAGCTCAACGCTTCTCGCGTGTACTCCCCGTCCCCATCCTCTCCCACTTCCTGCCAGGATGCCCAGATGCTCACCCCTCACCCCCGGCGTCGAGGATGCGGGAAGCACCGTCGGGGAAGTCGAGTCGGATCATCACCTGATCCATCGCCGCATCCCACCCGGAGATCGAGGTCAGCTTCCCGTATCCGTACTTCGCGGGGCAGCCCTTCACGTCCTCGGCAAGCTCCCGCACCTGCCGGAGTGCCTCGGCCTGCCGCTCCTCCGTGACGCGGAGGTCTTTGATGGTCTCTTGATCTCGGTCAACCTGACGCATGAAGCTCTTGACGACATTCTCAAGACCGGTCACCTGCTTCTTGAGATTCTCTATCTCCATGGATTTGAGGTCGCGCTCGTGAGCGCGTTCCGCCAGCAACCATTCCGCGACGGCCTGCTGCTGCTCGATCACGGCCAGGAGGGCGCTCACATGCTGGTAGCCCTGACGTCCTTGCGAGTGCTTCCGCCACTCCCGTGCTTTGCGGATGGTGATGTCGTGGTCGGTCATGGTCAGTCTCCGATCGAGACAAATCGGTGGTAGCCGCACGCGTCGCAGTTGTAGGCATCGCCCCACGCTTCGGACCGCCAGATGATGTGTGCGTGGCATTCAAGGCAGTGCCCGGACTGGCAGTCGGCGTCCCCGCATGGCGGCACCGACTCGGTGTCGGTCATGGTGTACTCCTGTCGAGGATTGCGGTGAGCTGGTCTCCAAAGGATCGCGTCACGAGGTCCGGAATTGGCTCTCCACTGAGAGAGCCGAAACACAGTGCTGCCTGCCAGTCACGGGCCTTCTCCCGCACTTCGGTGAGGATGGCGAGCGCGGCGTCACGGCCCCGGATATGCCCCTGCTCGGCGTCGATCAGCGCCGCGCGGTCGTACTGCGCCTGATCGCGTTGCGCTACTACCGCATCCGCCTCTGCCAGTACCCGGCGTGCGAGGTCGACGGGGATGGTGACTTCTCCCGCGTCGATGTCCCACAGCCCGAGACCTTCCACCCGCTGCTGTAGTTCGTCGCGGGCGGTCATCGGGTGGCCTCCGGGATGTGCAGGACGCGGGCGGGGAGGGCGATGTTGTCGGATGACGGGTGCCATGCGAAGCCGGCCTCTAGCCAGTTCGGGCTGTGACGCTCGTAGACCGCACCCTCGTCGGAGCGCACCACCGATCCAACCGGCAGGTCCTCCAACTCCTCCACGGTCGTGATCTCGCGGGGTGTTAGCCGCTTCACCTCGGCGACGAGATCGTCTATGAGATCGGCGGTCTCGCTGCTGCCCTCCACTCGATGCGCGGCGGCGAATCGTCCCGCTAGGGTGAGTAGGTCGTCGGTGTCGGTCATGGTGCGCTCCGTTCGAGGGGTGTTCAGCCAATGAAAACAGGCACGTTTCGATGTGCGCGGCATCCGGATGGGCCAACTCCCACGCGGGACTACGAGGACCACGGTGAGACACATTTCGGTCACCACGAGGTCGGGTCTCGATCGCTCCTCGGAGGTCCCTTGGTGGCCGCACTCGTTGTCAGCGCCGGTCGGAGCCGCCGACATCATCGGACTGTCTGTAGCGCGTGTCCGCTGTCGGTGACCCGCGCCCGTGATTTCTACTTGCACCGGTATTTGCACCAGCAGAGTTCGAGGATGGCCTGGTCAACGACTCGCGTGCTGGTGCAAGTAGATGCACAACTGGTTCAACTTCCCTGCATCTCAACACTTGTACTTCACGTTGTACTTGTTCACGACTTGAGCTACCGCACGTCGCTTCGCCGCGCTCGCCCTCTCTGCAGACATCGTCACCCCATAGATTTTTCGGACTTTCCGACATTACGGACGACAATATCGCGGGCGGGGGCTGGCAACAGTCCATCCGACAGATGAGAAATAGTGCCTTGACCGCGACATCGTCAACGGCCGCATCTCAATCGCAGCCGCGATCGTTGATGTAATTGTTGTCCCTTGAGATAGTGGCAAGAAGCTCCTTATGGCGTGTACCGGACAGTCAGACCGCTCCCGTTTCTGCGGTAGTGTCCGAACGGGAGAGTTCCGTCTCGCGAGAGCGCGACGCAGTTCGGCAACACGAGCTCAGGCCTCGATCTTCTCGGAGACCCCTTGGGTCCGCGCGCGTTCTCAGCGAGGGTCGGAGCCGCCGACAACGGTCGCCGGCCGTCAGGCGTGTCCGCTATCGGCGACCCTTGCCCTGTGATTTCGACTCGCACCGGTATTTGCACCAGAAGTTTCGAAAATGACCAGGCCAACGACACGCAAGCTGGTGCAAATAGATGCACAACTGGTTCAACTTCCCTGCATCTCAAAACGGATCAGGCTGCGATACAACACAGCGATTCCGGACAGCGCCGAGCAGTGGCCTCGCCTGGCCCAGCGCCGTCATGTCATCGCGGATTTGCATTGAGGATTGCCGACACTCGTTGCTTAGTCTTGCCGATCCATTGCGCGAGTAACGGCTGACTTCGCCCTTCTTTCAGTAGTTCTCGCAGTAGCAGCACTCGTTGACGTGACGCACTGTGTTGGGCCCTCTCGTGGTACTCGACGAGGTAGTTCGCCAGAGCGAGCGCCTGTCTCTCATCCTGCAACTGTCGGCGTTCATCATTCGTTGGCTTGCCGATGAGAAGGACCTCGTCGGGCTTAGATGCGGCGACGAACCAGGAGCCGTCGATGGCGGCCTGAACGTCAGCACGAGTCAGGCCTGAGTCACGCAGTGTGGCAGCTAAGTCCGGAGCGACGGACATGTGCATTGTGACCGGATACCAGTACGCAACTTCCTCTGCGTGCCAGCCACTGTCTGCCCACAGGACGTAATACTGGCCGAGGGAAGCGAGCGGTTCATCCTTTGTCAGCTCCGCCTCCGACTCTGTCAGCGGACGAAGATTGTCGAGGGCGTTGCCACCGCGCAGCAGCGCTGGAGAAAGATTCATGACGCTAGTCAACACCTAGTGACTAGAAGCGTCAATAGGTATTGACGCCTGTCCACGCGGCTCATCACAGTGCTGAGCGAGTGTGCGTCCGCCGATCCCTGATGGTGACGTGGCGGTGCCTGTCGCTGGATGGCGAGTTGTGATGTTAGTGGTGAGTCCCGGAACCGATCGGATAGTCGGCAGCGTCTCTGCCGGAATCGGCGACGATCGCGACATGGATCCCGACTTGGTCTGCGAGCGTGACGAGCGCGTCGAGGCTGAACTTTGAGATGCGGCCGTTCATGAGTTCAGAGACTCGGGGTTGGGTGATGCCAAGGTTGGCGGCGGCAACGGTCTGTGACCAGCCGAATGCGCCGATGCGTTCGCGCACTGCGCGCATCAAAGCTGCACGGACGCGCATGTTTTCAGCTTCGGCGGGGGTGTCCATAATGTCATCCCAAACGCTCATTGGTTCTCCTTGTTTGTGCGGTGCCGGGCAATGTCACGGGCCTGTGAGTAGCGCTTTTTTCCGATTGCTAGGTCGTGTTGAGTGGTGGTCTGCGTCTTCTTTGTGAAGACATGCAGCACGTAGACGTAGTTGTCGAACTTGGTGGCGTAGAACGTTCGGTACGCGCCGTCGGCGGTTCGGACGCGAATTTCTCGGCAGCCAGCACCGACTCCCGGCATCGCACGCCAGTCGTCTGGGTCGTTGCCGAACTGAATCTGTTCAAGCTGATATCCGATGTCCTGTCTAGCTGCCGCCGGGAGGTCTCGAAGATCCTCCAGCGACGATCCAACCCACTCGATAGGCGCTTCGGGTTGCTGCTTGTTTGACACACCTACAAGGTATATCGACACCAGTATAGCCTGCGGTAGTCCCCCGATCTGGACAGTTCCAGAACGACGAAGTTAGTCTCGATCGCTACTCGTGGACCCTTGGTAGCCGCATTCGATGTCAGTGGCGGTCGGCGCCACCGACATCAAACTGCCTGTGGGGCGTGTCCGCTGTCGGTGACCCGCTCCCCGTGATTTCCACTTGCACCGGTAGTTGCACCAGAAGATCTCGATAATCCCTGGTCGCCGACCCGCGCGCTGGTGCAGATTGATGCACAACTGGTTCAACCTCCCTGCATCTCAGCAGTCACCGGTATAGGCAGACATAGGGTCTCCTCGGTAGAGGACAGTGTTGGTGTCGCGTATGAGTGCTGAACGATCTTGTTCCACGCGTGTGCCGTCGGCTAGCCGTCGGCGACGCGCACGCGGCGATGATGGAGCGCGGGTTTCTGGGAGCTAACCCGTTGGGCGGCTGGGAGATTAAGGCGCTTCGCCGTCACGTAGTACATAAACACGGCCCTTCATGAAGGGCTTGTCTTCGGGTCCTTTTACGAAAGCTGAGATGTACATCGGCTTGCGCAATGAGCGATGCGGCCCATATGCCTGTTGCTTCCAGTGTCCGCGTACCCACCATCGGTGTCGGTACTGTCGCCGAGATCGGCTGTTGTTGGAGCCACCAGTTTCGCGCTCGGACGGTTCTTGCTGTTGGGGGTGGACGTCAATGATGCTGACATCCGCTGTTTGTCGGCGGGGGGGCGGTCCAGGTACTGGCGGGTCATCATTCTTTCTGTGTGGAATAGGTGCCGTTTCGTGGGCGACCTGGGCTGTTGACGGTTGACTCATGATGAGCCACATCGCACCGATGAAGGACAAGATGCCGCCATCTTCACGCTGGGTGCGTTCATCCGCAGTCGAGGTGAGCGCATCAGCATCGAAGTGATAGATGTGGACCGGCGTAAGCGGCGCACCGTCCCAAGCAGGGTTGCCCCCGGATGCAGAAGGTTGACGTGTGAGGGTCGCAACGCGGAGATTGCCCGTCAGATCGTCAACCGACCACACCATCCCATCCCAAGGGACTTGGACAACCGTTTCCCCAACAAGCGGCGTCTCGTCCCACTCGGTCGATGGTATCGACCCGGCAGGTTCAGCGAAGGCGACAAGACCGTTGAGTGATGGAGCGGCCTCTGTTGGTGTCCAGTCAGGAAGTGACTGTGCTGCCGCTGCCGTGAACCGAACCATTCGCTTGGTCACCCAGAAGAGCTCCGCAGCATCAACGTCCCTCAGCGAATCTCTACTATCCGCGATCTGCTGCTCAGCGTCGTACCGGCTATCGAGCGCTGCGAAAATGTCGTCATCTTCGGCCTCCTCGATAGTGATGTCGGCATCGGCAAGCACGTCGGCGTACCGGTCGCGATCAGCGGTGAAGCCTGCGGACAGAGCTGAACGCAATGCAGGCATTGCGTAGATGGACCATTGCTGTTTTCGACGTCCCACTGAAAGCTCCCCCCAATCTCTTCGTCGTTAATGTGCCCGCTGGGCTTCCGTCCTGTTATCCCAGGTTGTCGCGCATGATCTCGGCGACAGGCAAACCAGTGCGGGTGGACCAGTCCGATGCGATGGCGGCAACGCATACCGCGGCACCGATGGCCGTGTCTCGACTGCCGAACCTGCCGAAAAACCAGCGGTCCGACTGGTCACTGGCGGCCCTACCTCTACGGGCTAGTGGAACCAGGTCGCGCGCTGCCGCGATCTGATTGGCGGTTAGTGTGGTACTGCTCTTCACCCACGGCGTCGACGTGCACGCCCGTGGGGCTGATCCGTTGCGGCGAAGCCAATGGTCCACAGTCGCCCGACTGAATCCGCCGACGAGTCCCACCCTTGTCGGTTCGCTTAGATCAGAGGAGGGCGGGGTGTCGGCATAGGCGATTAGACCCGTAGAGCTGAGTGCTTCATCAATTCCAGCCGCAACAGTTACCGCGGCAAGTTCCGTAAGTAGATCGATGATCTCAGTCCGGTCTTCTCCGGTGGGCGTCGACATCGCGCGATTCCATAGATCCGTTGCCGCGTCCATGCCCGCTTGCAAATCCTGCATGGTGCATACCGTTCCGTCTGGGTTGAGCGCAGCACCTCCAATGGGGAGGGTGTACCCGAGTGCTAAGAGATACGGTTTGAGGAGCTCCCACTGTTGCTGTGCTAAACCACGCTTTCGCACTGCTGAGATTTCTGGGCCGTGCTTGTTTGCCTTGCCCGACCAGATCTTTCCGTCATGCGTGTTGTCGTCGTTGGCGTTGGTCATCGATTCTCTCTTGGGTAACAGGGTTGTTGTCGATCGCCGAGCACTGCGGTAGAAGGAAGTTGCCACGCTCGGGATTTGCGCGGCGTTATCGTGTCCGCGACAGTCATGCGCAGCCAAGTGAGTCATTACTGTACTGTCCCCAGCGACTCCTTCCCACGATCTGTCATCCTCGACATGTGTCCCCGCCATCTGCGTGCGCGTCTGCGGATCGCGTCAGGGGGTGCTTGACGATCGTGACGTCGGGCAGTTGTTCGGTGACTCGCGCGGCGACGTGGCGCCACCAGCGTGCGGGCATGTGGTCGTGTTCGGGGTGGGCGGTGTGGAAGTCGTGGTCGCGGCGGTAGATCTCGACGGTGCGGGTGCTGTCGGTCTTCTTAAGTCGGGTCACGAGCTCGTCGACTGTGGCGCGGGTTGTTCTGGCGATGTCCGCGATCTCGTCGCGGGCACGGAACGATACCGGGTCTCGGCCGGTCTCCCAGGCGCGCACTGTGTCTGCTCGCACCCGAAGCATCTCTGCGAGGTCGCTGCCGGTGAGGCCGAGGTATTCGCGAATCATCTGCAGCTCGGCGCCTGACATCCGCTCAGCGGTCGCGGTGTGGATGGTCATAGTTGTCCTACTCGCGCGATCTGGGTGCCGTCGTCGAGTAGTTTGACGATCGCGCCGACGACCTCTTGTATCGTCCCGCCGTTGCGTTTCTCGATGGTCACGATGTCTCCTTCGGTGAGGCCGACGCCGTGGATGAACCACTCTCCGCCGAGGCGTTTCCACCGGCATACCCGCCCGGAGGTGAAGGCGTCGTGCCGTGCTTGGGTGGCGGCGCGTTGTGTGGTGGTTGTCATGATGTCTTCCGCCTGGATTTCGTGGTCGGGGCTAATAATCCCGCGACTCTCAACGACATCAACAATACCCCACACAGTGTGGGGTGTGGTGGTTTGTGACAGCGCGAACCAATGGTTCGCCCCGCCGGTGCGTGTGGTTCGGCATCCAGTGCCTTGGGCGGTCGTACAGTCCCCGCCCTGCGGGGTGGTGGAGTGTGCCGCGCGAGCTCGTCGCCGTCGCCGGCGGGCGGTGACGCCGCGTCGGTCAGCCGATGCGGGCGACGTGCTGCGCGGTGCCCGGGCCGCATCGGCGAACGCCTATGTGTGGTGCTGATGTCGTGGGCGCGGCCACGTTCTCAGCGGCTGGCGCCATCGGTGTGTGCGTCGCAGTCGGGTGGGCTGGTCGAGGGTAGTCCACCGAAGCGTGCGAGAAGCCATCGAGCGTGTGCGTGGTGATGGCGGAGTTCGGTCGCCAGGGCGGAATACGGGCTGGCGGCCGCCTGCAGTGCAGCTTCTATGTCCCTGATCTCGCTGACCAGCGATAGCCGTTGCGCCGAATAGTCCTTGGCGCATCTCGGCGAACAGAACAGTTGGCGGCGACCTCGCGCTGTCCATGGCCATGAGAAAGTCCCCACTGGTGGCCAGGTCGAGGTCCCCGTTGGTGGCCAGATAAAAGTCCCCACCCTGTGTTCGTCGTGTCGACCCGGAACTGAGGGCCCAGGCGATGACGGTGAAGGTGCCAACCGTTCACTATCACCGCCTGGGAGTTCCATTGAAGTCTGCGAAGGACCGTATGGACATCATTTCTGCTTACCGAGAACTCGGAAGCTATCGCGCTGCCGCCGAGGTGTGCGGCACTACCCACAAGACCGTCAAGCGTGTGGTCGATCGGTTCGAGGCCGACGATCAGCCACCTGATCGCAAGGGACGGGCCCGCAACTACGATGTGGTCGCCGAGTTGGTCGCTGAGCGAGTCGAGCGGTCGCGCGGCCGGATCACTGCCAAGCGCCTGCTGCCGGTAGCACGTGCCGCGGGCTATGAGGGCTCGGCCCGTAACTTCCGTCGTCTCGTCGCCCAGGAGAAAACACAGTGGCGCCGTGATCATCATCGTGGGCGTCGTCCGGCAGTGTGGGCTCCGGGCGATTACCTGGTCATCGATTGGGCCGTGATCGGCGGGTTGCACATGTTCTGCGCGGTTTTGGCGTTCTCGCGGTGGCGGTTCGTTCGGTTCGCCACCAACGAAACAGCTACCACCACACTCGGATTTATCGCCGAAGCGTTGGACGAGATCGGTGGAGTGCCCAACAAGGTACTCGCTGATCGGATGGGCTGCCTCAAAGGTGGAGTCGTCGCCAATGTCGTCGTACCCACCCCCACGTATGTGCGATTTGCCACCCACTACGGGTTCGCCCCGGACTTCTGCCACGGCGCCGATCCGGAATCGAAAGGGATCGTGGAAAACCTCTGCGGGTACGCGCAGTCGGACCTGGCGCAACCGTTGTGGACCGAAGCCAAGATCGCCGCTGGTCGTGACGACGTGCAGCTGGATGTGCACGTAGCGAACCGGGCCGCGCGGGACTGGTGTGTCGAGGTCAACACCCGCCGCCACAGCGACACCCTGTGCGTGCCTGCTGAGCAACTCGATGTGGAACGAGAAGTGTTGTCGGCGTTGCCGTCTCTGCGTGCTCAGGTCGGTCCACCGCCGGTCGCACGTAAGGTCGATCGCCTCTCGTGTATTCGGTATGCCTCGGCCCGCTACTCAGTGCCCAACCGGCTCATCGGCACCACCGTGACCCTCATCCAGGACGGTGAGCGGCTTCTGATCGCCGAATCCGCCTCCGGTGAGGTGGTCGCCGATCATCTGTTGGCCGCACCTGGTGAGGTCGTCCTCAACGACGACCACTACGGGGGGCCACGCACACCGCCCAGTCGTGCACCACGGCCCAAAACTGCGGTAGAGAAACAGTTCTGCGATCTCGGTGAGGTTGCTGAGCAGTTCCTGGTCGGTGCTGCAGCCATCGGCAACACCCGCCTGGGCGGTGAACTCGATGACATCCTCGGCCTGGTCACCTCCCACGGCCGCGAACAGGTGCTCACCGCTCTGACCAGGGCGGTGGCGTTCCGGCGGTTCAAGGCCGCCGATGTGCGTTCGATCCTCGATGCCGGAGCCGGCACCCCCAACCCGCGACCGGCCGGCACAGCACTGTTGGGCCACCTGCCAACCGCGCCCACCCGCTCGCTGGATGCCTACAAGCTCGGCACCGGTGACAAGGAGGTTTCATGACCACCACAACATCGCAACCCGTTGCACCCCAAACAGTTCCGCCACTACCGGCCGATCTCGACCACGCGCTACGCCGATTGAAGCTGGCCTCGATCCGCCGTAGCGCCCCCGAGGTGCTGCTCACCGCGAAAACCCAGCGGTGGACACCCGAAGAAGTGCTGCGGACCCTGGTGGAAACCGAGATCGCCGCCCGTGATGCCTCCAACATCCGCAACCGACTCAAAGCTGCCGGGTTCCCGGTCACCAAAACCCTGGAATCGTTCGACGTGGCCGCATCTTCTATCCCGGCCAACACCTTCGAATACCTGTCCTCACTGGAATGGGTTCGGGCCCAACACAACCTGGTCCTGATCGGCCCGGCCGGAACGGGTAAGAGTCACACCCTGATCGGGCTGGGGATCGCCGCAGTGCACGCCGGGCACAAAGTGCGGTACTTCACCGCCGCCGACCTCGTGGAGACCCTGTATCGCGGGCTGGCTGACAACACCGTCGGCAAAACCATCGACACCCTGCTACGCCAAGACCTGCTCATCCTCGACGAGATCGGATTCGCCCCGCTCGACGACACCGGCACCCAACTGCTGTTCCGGCTCGTCGCCGGCGCCTACGAACGCCGCTCCCTCGCGATCGCCAGTCACTGGCCCTTCGAACAATGGGGACGATTCTTGCCCGAACACACCACCGCCGCCAGCATCCTCGACCGGCTCCTACACCACGCCACCATCGTCATCACCGACGGCGATTCCTACCGCATGACACACCGAACGGAGGTACCACCCACCTAGAACATCCCGCACAGGGTGGGGACTTCTACCTGGCCACCAGCGGGGACATCAAACTGGCCGTTGACACGCGCCAACGCGTAGTCGCAGCTGTTCACACAGGCCGGGTGCAAACAGTGCGCGGTGCTGGGGTACTTCGCGCGTCGGGCCGCCCATGCCTCGAGCGCTGTCAGTTCGCTATTCCTTCGCGCACCCATGCGTGTCTTCTCTCGTCGTGGTGAGGTGTGACGCTACCGCCGCGCCGACGGCTGAACCAGAGGGACTTGCGTCAACTATGTCCCCCTAAAGCAGTGGTAGAGCCCGCGCTTGGTGGCGGGCGCCGGTCGGCGCCAGGGCCGCAAGCACGCATTCCGTTGACGATCACGGTCGGCTCGCGAGGCGGACAGCGACGCGGTGACGGTCGGATGGTCAGATCGGCAGCCGCCGGCGCCGAGCTGCGCCACCGAGCACGCCCCCACGTCCGCAACGGGGGCACGGACTGCGCAGCCCGCCAGGCCCCGACCGCCCGGGGGCGACGACGATCGTGGGCTGGTTCGCGTCGCAGTGCGGGTGTCCAACACTCAACCAGTTCGGGCCGTCTGGTCCCCGGATCATCCGTCATGTTCGGCCGCACATCCCTGCGTGCGGCGATGCACGCAGCAGGACCCGGGCAGCCTGCCAGGCCGGTGGCGTCGACCGCGAGCTCGCCGCGGTCGCCTTGCGGATCGGACCGCCCAACAGGGCACAGTATTCGTCCCCTGAACAGAGCGCTGCCATCCCGCAAAGGAATCGCAAGCTGCTCGAGCTGCCGCACGGCCGCCTGCCCGCCGTCACCCCCGGCCCACCGCTGTACAGTCCCCTCCCCGAACTGCGGCGTCAGCGGTGAAGTTGCTGTTCGTTGCAAGGCCTGCGTATGGGCCTGCCTCGACGTCAGCGGCCGTCGACCACACCGCCGCCGACGACACCCTCGCGCACACCATTCGTCCCCTCCAATGAGGGGGCCGCCACTGGCCCACCGCCACGACCACCGGCACTCACCAATCCCAGCCAGCAGCGAGCAGCCCACCGCCCGAGGGCTGTACAGTCCCCCTCCCACCCAACGCCGCGGACCCACCCGACCAGCCCCGACAGCCACCAGCCGTCGCAGCCGCCACCCGCCGC
>NZ_BAFB01000220.1 GCF_000248075.1 Gordonia otitidis NBRC 100426
ACAAGATCAAGATCGCCTCGATGGTCGATGAACACACCCGGATGTCGTTGCTGAACATCGTCGATCGCTCGATCACCGCGGAGCGGTTGATCGAGGAGCTTGAGAAGGTTTTCGCGATCTGGGGTGGCCCGCCGATGGTGCTGCGTATGGACAACGGCCCCGAGTTCATTTCAGAGGCCCTCCGAGCGTTCTGTGCAGGGTCGGTGGGGATCTCCTACATTCCGCCCGGCACACCGTGGAACAA
>NZ_BAFB01000219.1 GCF_000248075.1 Gordonia otitidis NBRC 100426
TACCTCAACGGTGAGCGCAGCCCGGGCGAGCGTAAGAAGTCGGCGGCGGATCCGTTCGAGCCGTTCCTGGCCTACGTCACCGCGCGTCTGGTTGAGGACCCACATCTGTGGTCACGGACGTTGTGCGACGAACTCGAGGACCTCGGCTACACCCCAGTCCTATCCGACATTGACCCGCCAGATCCGGCAACGTGGCCTGCGTCCGACATGTGAGGCGTGCGCCCTGGTGACGGAGCGGGCGAACGCGGTCATCGAGCATCCGCCGGGTGAGGAGACGCAATGGGATTGGGTGGAGTTACCGAACCCGCCGGACGAATGGGGTTGGGGTTCAACAGCATTCCTGCTTGTCGGGTCGTTGGCGCATTCCGGCAAATGGCGGGGCTACCTGGCGCCGGATATGACTCGCCCGCAGGTGATCGCCGGGATCGACCGCATCACCCGCCGACTCGGCGGGGTCACCAAGTCGTGGCGATTTGACCGGATGGCGACGGTTTGCCACCCGTCGACCGGCGCGTTGACCGCCGAGTTCGCTGACGTGGCCAGGTATTACGGGGTCTCGGTCGATGTGTGCCCACCTCGCAGAGGCAATCGCAAGGGTGTGGTGGAGAAGTCCAATCACACTGCTGCACAACGCTGGTGGCGCACCCTTCCCGACGAGACGACACCCGAACAAGCGCAAACCAGCTGCGACACCTTCTGCCGCACCCGCTCGGATGCACGGATGCGCCCGACCTCTGATGGTCGGGCGAGTGTGATCACGGTGGCCGCTCGCGAACCGCTCAGCGCCCCACCAGCGGCTCCGTATCCGGCCACGCTCACCGAGATGCGCACGGTATCGCGCCAGGCGCTGGTGGCGTGGCGCGGCAACCAGTACTCGGTGCCGCCGGAGGTGGCGATGAGTGAAGTCACCGTGAGCGAGCGGCTCGGGGACGGACACATCGACATCGCCACCGATTCGGGCATCGTGATCGCGCGGCACCGCCTCGCCACGCCCGGGTCGGGCGCCCAAGTGCGTGATCACGGGCATGTCGTCGCGCTGGAGACCCTGGCCAAAGCCGGCGCCTCCAGCAGCCGTCGGCCGCATCGCCGCAAAGAACGTATCCCACCCGGCCAGGCCGCCCGAGACGCCGCAAACACACTGCGCCACAACACAACCAACACCGACGATACCGGCCCGCAGGCATCGATCATCGACATGAGCGTGTACGAACGCGCCGCACAGAACAGGACCCACCTCCCATGACCACCAACACCAACACCGACACCGACACCGACAATGCTGGGCTGGACTCTTCGAATAGTGTTGGGCCACAGTCACAATCAGCGATCTCGGTCTACCAGCAACTACGCGGACATCTCGCCGTCCTCAAACTCGACGCCGCAGCCGAAGCCCTGCCCCAAGTCTTGGCGGCCGCCAGCGAGCACGAGTGGTCGATGACCCAGACTCTCGAGCACCTGCTGGGCATCGAGGTCGATGCCACCGAAGCCCGACGGCTTGCCGGGCGGTTGCGGTTCGCGTGCCTGCCCACCCCGGCCACGTTGGACGGCTTCGACTACGACGCCGCGCCCGGCGTGGACCGGGCGCTGATCCGCGAACTCGGGACGTGTGCCTACCTCGAATCGTCGACGAACGTGCTGCTCATCGGCCCGCCGGGTACGGGCAAGACGCATCTGGCGGTCGGGCTTGCGAACGCCGCGGTCCACGCCGGCTATCGCACCTATGTGACCACCGCCGCCGACCTGGCCGCACGCTGCCACAAAGCCGCGATCGAAGGACGTTGGGCCACCTGCATGCGATTCTTCGCCGGACCCACCTTGCTCGTCATCGACGAGCTCGGCTACCTCCCATTGCCGGCCGAAGCTGCTTCAGCCTTGTTTCAGGTTGTGGCGCAACGATATTTGAAAACATCCATCGTCATCACCACCAACAGGTCCGTCGCCGAATGGGGCGAAGTGCTCGGTGACACCACCGTCGCCGCAGCCATGCTCGACCGGCTGCTGCATCGCTCCGTCGTGCTCAAACTCGACGGCGACTCCTACCGGCTTCGTGACCATCACGCCCGCACCCACAGCCAGCGCACCGCCACCGCACCCACCAGAAGGTCGCTACAGTAGAAACCGCCCACGGGTGGGGAATTTCAGTGAGCACACCTGGGGAACTTTCTTGAGCCTCGTCACTCGCCCATGTCCATGGGCTGGGCCTGGTCGGCCCTCATCGGGTTCGGCGCGGGGAGCTTCGCATGGTCGCTCTCTGCCATCGGCACCCACTGCCGGCAGCCTGCCACCGCCGCAACTCTGTCCGGATTCGTCCAAGGCACCGGATATGTGATCGCCCTCGTCGACCCCTTCGGCATCAGTCTCCTAAACCAACTGTCCGGTTCGTGGACACCCTCCCTCATACTGTTGGCGACGACAGGCATCGGGATCGGCATCACCGGGATTCTCGCCGCTCGCCCGTGGATGATCAGAGAGAGCCCACCGACGAACTCGATGTAGCCCCGGCCGCTGCCGGAAGCCTGCTCCATGAGTTGCCCTCGCGGCTCGCTTGAACGCGATAGGTCCGTCGGCCTCGCCCACCGACCCGTCCCACGGACCTTCGCCATGACCCCCACCCACCCAGCCCACGAAGGCCGAGGGGCCCGTCCGGATGCATGTGTCAACCTACGCCCGAGATGAACTGTCCCCCAAGGGATTCTAAGTGCCGATAATGTTGAGTTATGACGTCACGACAGGCATCGGTTGCCAGCACATGGTGACGGTGGTGCCGTCGGGTCCGGTGGTGAGTGCGTGGGTGTCGCTGAGCGCGGTGATGAGTGCTAGTCCGCGGCCGCGGAAGCGCTCTGAGGGGCTGGGGTCCCAGGTGCCGGTGTCGGTGACGGTGATTTCGAGGGCGCCGTTGGGTCGGTGTCGGCTGTGCACGGTGACCGTTGCGGGTTCGGCGGAGTTCTTGCAGGCGTGTTCGGTGGCGTTGGCGACTGCTTCGTAGACGGCCAGGATGATGTCGCCGCGGCGTTCGGTGTCGGCGTCGACAGTGGCAGTCACCCAGAGGGTGAACAGTTCGCGCAGTGTGTAGGCGGCTTCGGCGGTGGCCGCGACCGAGCGCTTGAAGTCACCGGTGGAGTCGCCATCGAGGTGCTGTGATGAGTCCACGCGCCGTGTTTACCCAGTCGGGGTGCCGGTCATTTCGGTGGGGTCGGTCATGGCGGTGACGGCGTGGGCGAGGGAGGGGTAGAGGACGATCGTCTGGTCCAGGCCCATGAGTGTCAGGGGCCTGGACGTCGCGGGTGCGGCGGCGACGACTCCGAACAGTCCGGTCGGTGCGATGGCCTCGTGCGCGGCGACGAGTGCGGCCATGCCGGCCGAGGCCAGGAAGTCGGTGGTGGTCAGGTCGATGATCAGGCCGCGCGGTTGACCGGTCAACGCGTTCGTCACTGCTTCGGACAGTTGTGGTGCGGTGAGCACGTCGATGCTGCCTTGGACGGTCAGGATCACCAGTTCTTCGTGCTGGGCGGAGACGATGGTCAGCAACGCACGGCCGGCGTTGTCTCCGCTGTCGTCGACGACCACCGCGTCAGGGTCGACCACGGCGTCAGGGTTGTTTGGCTGCACTGGTGACTCTCGCTTCCATCGAAGGGGGCCACACAGTTGATGAGCGGCCACGGTCCCGACCGACGACATGACGACGGCTGCCTGCTGCACCGCCCTACCCATTTTGTCATGGTCGCCTGCCCGACATCGATGGGGTTGAGCGAGGACGTCAGGCGCCGCGGCCCTTCATCGGGTCTGTGCTGGAAGACCTCCCCTGACGGTCATACGAGACCACGTTCGAGATTGCGCATTCGATTGCGCGATTCGCATTCGAGCTGGTGGATCGTCGATTCGTCAAATCAGATGTGGTTGGGGATGTCGGAAACTCTTGCACTGTGCTGTCCGGGGCATGCTCGGCTACTGGGTGGGCGAGGTCGGTCCGTCGTGGTGGCGGTGCGTTGGCGTGGTGACCTCGGGGGTGGCCGGTGGGCTGGGGGTGGCCGGTGGGCTGGGGTGCGGTGAGGATGAGGTGATCGAAGTCTCGGCGCATGCCGTCGCCGGCGCGTAGTCGCGTGCTGGCGGCGACGACCCACGTCATCGTCGTGCCCCAACCAGGCCACCTGCGTGATCGGGGTACGCCAGCGGCAACGAGCTGGGAGAATCGATTCGTGGATGACGACAGACCTGACTCAGGGAGCCAAGATGCCCAGGGCAAGGATGCTGCGAGACTGGAGCAGTTGAAACGACGTCGCCAGCGGCTGGCCGATGGCGAACCGGCCACGGCGGAAACCGCGGCAGCAGCTGCGGCACATGCCCGGGAGTCGATGACGCGCGCCGTCGCTGCACACGCGTCCGCAGCTCAACGACATGATGACGCTGTTCTGGCACATGAACGCGCGGCGTCGATACATGCCATGGCCGCCGAACGTTCCGCCCCGGGGCGGGGCCTTGTCCACCGCGAGTCCGCCGAGGTCCGAGCACAACGCCGCTGACGACGAGCACAACGCAGCGGTCGATGCCCGCGACCTAGCCGAGCATCCCGAACACTAGACATCCAACCGCGGCCGCGACTGACCCCGCATCCCGGGCGCGCACATTGAGGTGCGCACGTCTCGACCCCAGGCCCAGCCCCTTCTCCGTCGCCCACACCGCCCCGACATACCCCGCCCAGGCCGCGGGCCACCAGGTCGGCGAAGAAGGTGTTCCACGATGCCTTGGTCTCACTGGTGGCCACCTGCATGCCCAACACCTCGCGGTCGATGGCTTGCGGATGGAGGGCTTCGCACTAATTGTGCCGGTGGCCTCTGACAGGTGTCAGTGGTCGATGTAGAGGCGTGCTGCATGCTGCTTGGCAGTGTCGCGGTGTCCTTCAGCGGCGCGGAGCGCATCGCGGAGAGATGCCAGTGCTTCGGTGATGCCGGCGATGGCTTCGGCGGGAGTGGTGGGCGCCCCAAGGGTGTCGGTGGCGAGGTCGTCGCGTTGGGCGAGGTCGCGGTAGCTGCGCTCGATGTCGAGGACCTGGCGTTGCAGGGCGTTGATGGGGTCGTAGAGCGCGTCGATGGCGTGGTCGAGTGTCCGGCCGGAGTCGTTCACGATGCTCCTCATGGTGTCAGGGACGTGTTGTGGCGCTGTGGGTTAGGTGCGGTAGGCGTGGGCTCGGTGGTCGATCTTGACGATGACGATGGTGTGGTTGGGATCGTCGGTGCGCAGCAGGATGCGGTAGTCGCCGCGGCGTGCGCTGTGAAGGCCTTCGAGGTCGTCGCGGAGCGGTTTGCTGAGGCGGTGCGGGTTGCCTGCGAGGGGCCCGGAGATGAATTCGATGACAGCGTGGACGATCCGGGATGGTAGACGCCCGAGATCGCGGCGTGCGGGGGATGCGACCTCGACGCGGTACTCATCGGCCGAGTCCGTGGGATTGTCGCTCACTGGGGCGGCATACCGTGTTCGGCGCGCAGGTCCTCGAGGGAAACGGTGTGGCCGGCGGCGTACTCGACGTCGGCAGCCGCGACAGCTTCGCGGATGCCGGCGCGTGAGAGCCAGTAGATCGTGTCGTGCAGCGATTCGAGGTCGTCAGCCGACATCAGCACCGCGGCAGGTTTGCCGTGCTTGGTGATCGTGATGATGTCGTGCGTGCTCTCGGCGCTGTCGATGAGCGCGGAGAGCTTGTCCTTGGCTTCACCGAGAGGCACTGTCGTCATGCATTCAGCCTAGCCGCTAGACTGGCCAGAATCTAGCCATATGTTTAGCCGATAGTTTACCTTATGTCAGGTAAACCACTGCATATTGCATCAGATGCATCACCTCGCCACTCCTCCTGGTCCTGACCGCGGTCACGAATCCCGTTGCTTAGCAGCGGCATTCGAGCAAGCAACACGGCTTTGACGCGAGGCTGGGCGCTTGAGGCCGGGCTGCGTTGCCAGGAAGTCAACCCGATGACCTGCGGAGTGGCGTTGATGATGCATTGGATGAAATCAATGATGCATCAGATGAGACGCCCCGGCGATCTGTAAAAGGATTGCTGTGGCAACCCGGTCCGGCGCATAGTCGTGGCATGCTGCGCTTCTGTGCTGATGTCTCGGCCGCGGACTGGATCACGCGAAGTCGTGACGCGACCGACGACGTCGCGTCGGGCCAGGCATGGAAGTCACTAGCACTGTTCGGCCCTCCTGAGTTCGAGGCCTACGCGCGGGTCCGCTTCATGCCGGATCCCGGATCGACAGGTACAACAGCGCCCGCCCGCACACCCGCCTCGGCAACGCCCCACCCGCCGAGTACGAGGCAGCGCACTGCGCTGAGCCCACCAAGTCATCGCGACCGGCAATGACACCTGCATAGACGTGGCATCAACGCGTAGATGTTTCAGTTTCTTCTGTGCTGGGGCTGTGTCAGGTGCTGGACCGGGCGTAGGCAGCGGCGCGCACCACATCGTCGTCCTCCAGTCCAGCTCCTATTGCTCCGCCCACGGTGGCCAGGCTGGCGGTGAGCCAGCTGATCTTCGCGTAGTCCAAAGCGTTCACTGGGTGACCGGCGATACCGGCCAGTACCTGCTCGTCGATGAGCAGCAGCGCGCCGACCCAGGACAGGATGAATAAGCCGAGGTAGAACACCACAACCCCGATGGCCACGGTCGCGGTGGTGGCCAAATTGAACAGGATCACCTGCTCACGTTGGGCTCGCCGCCGTGGGCGCTCCCACAAGTCGGCTCCCAGGATCAGGGTGGCACCCACCGCCCCGATCGCCATCACCGCCAGCAGGACCAGGCGCACCGGCCCGTAGGCCATGGCCAGTACCCATAGGTCCGAGGCCACCAATGTCAGCATGCCGGTGGCCGCTGCCCCGACCAGCGCCCGGGAGAGCCGGGCCACGAAGGCCCAAGGCTGGTTGGCGCGGATCATGCCCAGCAGCAACCGCACGTTGCCGCTCAGCACTCGGGCCGTGAACTGCACGACGTTGGCGTCCGGGCGTTCGTCGAGATCGGTGGACAGCTGGTGGGCTCTTCGAGCAAGATCCCGCTGGGCGTTGGGGTCTTCGGCGTCGTAGCCCAGGAGCTGCCCGACCACGTGCACGGTGGTCTCTTGCACCTTCTGCCGCACGTGCACGGGTCCCAGGGTTGGGACGGAGACCAGTCCTACCCCGTGCACGGGGCTGAGCTGGGTGAGCACCGGACGTCGGCCGGTCTTCAGGGGGATCTCGGTGAGCACCACGGCCAAATCCCAGTTCTCCTCCAGCACGCGGTTTCGGGCCGCCTCCAGCAGGTCCAAGGTCTCGGTGGGTGGATCGACCAGCCGGTCTTCGGCCATCTTCAGTTGCCAGCGCACTCCCGGATACCGCTGCACCAAAATCTTGCGCACCGAGGTGGTGACCTCGGGGCCGAGCACCGCACTCAGGGATGGTGAGACCACCAGGCCGATGAGCAGCTCGGCATCGGAAAGGGGTTCGGCAGGATCGGCGGTGGATCGGCAACGCTCAGCAGTCACCCCTCCATGGTGAGGCAACCACGGTCGGATTGCCACTGGCTCGATGGAGCCCCCAAGGTTTCGCGCAGCACCGCGGGCCGGATTCGGTGGTCGCCTCGATCCCGGAAAGAGCGGTGCTGCTCACTGCGAAATCCTCTCCCCGCCGACGCCGCCAGCGCGAAGACATCACAGCCAGCGGGCCCGGCACCTGCCGGTGTCGAGGACGGCTTCTCGATGATGCTGCAGTGACGGATCGGTTAAAGTGCTTCGGCGGTGTGGGAGCAGTGATCAGCGTGGGGCCGGTCGATTCCGTTCGGACAGGTGATGCATCGACTGCCCAGCGGCAGGTGCGGTATCTGGCAAGTCCAGCCGTCACCGACCTCGAGAGGGTTGCTAGACATGAACCCGTCAACGTCGGACATGTAGGTGTCGGTGGCCCGCTTGGCGGCCCCACAATCAACGCCGGGAGTCAACGCCACAATGTCCAGGATGCCGTCTGGTCCCCAGGCCACCCCGCAGCTACGGTCCCTGATCCATGCCGGCGGCGGGGGAGTGACGATAGTGGTGGGCGCCTGGGTCGGCGACGAACTGGAGCCACTCGATGCAGTGTCCTCGCTGTCGCTACAGCCAACTGTGGTCAGTGCGATGGCGACCAGG
>NZ_BAFB01000218.1 GCF_000248075.1 Gordonia otitidis NBRC 100426
GCCAAGGAACTCAAAGAGTTGCGCGATCAGAACAGTCGGCTCAAGCGACTGCTCGCCGACGCCGAGTTGGAGAAGGACGCGCTGCGGGAGATTGCGCGGGGAAAATTCTGAGCCCAACTGCCAAACGCGCCGCCATAGACATGCTCAAAGCTCGCATGAACATGTCAGAACGTAAGGCGTGCAGGGTTGTTGGGCTCGCCCGCTCCGCCTATCGGCAGCTGCCGCAAGCTCAGACACCTGCAGATTCCGACGCTGGCCTGCGTGAGCAGCTACGGACCTATGCCCGCAAGAACCCTCGTCATGGGTTCCGTCGGGCGTGGGCGTGGTTGCGTTTCGACGAGGGCGACACCGTCAACAAGAAGAAGGTGCACCGGTTGTGGAAGGAGGAAGGGCTGCAGGTACGCCGGGCGCCTCGCCGCAAGCGGGCGGGCCAGTCGTCGGTGCCGGTCGTGGTCGCTGATGCGCCGAAAGTGGTGTGGGCATTGGACTTTCAGTTCGACTCCACCGTCGATGGAC
>NZ_BAFB01000217.1 GCF_000248075.1 Gordonia otitidis NBRC 100426
TTCTCGGGAATCGGCACACTGCTGTTCCTGATCATCACCGGCAACCGCCTGCCGAGCTACCTCGGCTCGAGCTTTGCGATCATCGCCCCGGTGCTGGCTGCGACGGCGTCGAACGGTCAGTCGTCGGCGCTCGGCGGGATCGTCGTGGTGGGTGCGTTGCTCGCGGTGATCGGCGTCATCGTGCACTTCGCGGGCATCAGGTGGATCGACCTGGTGATGCCGCCGATAGTCACCGGCACGATCGTGGCGTTGATCGGGTTGAATCTCGCGCCGTCGGCGAAGACGAACTTCGAGAAACAGCCGGTGACCGCCACCGTGGTGCTCGTGCTTCTCGTCGTGTCGATAGCGCTGCTTCGAGGACTGCTCGGACGGCTTGCGATCGTGCTCAGTGTGGTGATCGGATACGTGCTGGCACTGATCCGCAACGAGGTCGACACCAGCGCGATCCACACCGCGAGTTGGATCGGGCTCCCCGATTTCCAGACCCCGACATTCCACATCTCGGTGATACCGACGTTCCTGCCGGTGGTGCTGGTGCTGGTCGTCGAGAACATCGGACACGTGAAATCCGTTGCGATGATGACCGGTTCGAACTTCGACGACCGGATGGGCAGGGCGCTGTTCGCCGACGGTCTGTCGACGATGATCGCCGGGTCGGGCGGAGGGTCGGCGACCACGACCTACGCCGAGAACATCGGGGTCATGGCGGCCACCAAGGTGTACTCGACGGCGGCCTACTGGGTTGCGGGCGCAGCGGCCATCCTGCTGGGACTCTGTCCGAAGATCGGTGCGGTGATCGCCTCGGTGCCGCCCGGAGTGCTCGGTGGCATCACGACCGCGCTGTACGGACTCGTCGCCATCATCGGTGTGCACATCTGGGTGACCAACCGCGTCGACTTCTCCAGGCCGATCAACCAGTTCACCGCGGCCATTCCGCTCATCATCGCGATCGCCGACTTCTCGTGGAGCATCGGTGATGTGAGCTTCGGTGGCATCGCGATCGGCGCGGTCTGTGCGCTGCTGATCTATCACACGATCCGGCTCATCGGTGGCTGGCGTGGGACGGCCGGAGTTCGAGGCTCCTGACGGCCGCTACCGCGGATGTGTCGACGCCACACGCCGTCGCCATGGTTGGGATACTGCAGACCGACCGCTGCCGATCCGGACCAACGCCTCCTCGTGTTGCGGTTGCGATCAGTCACGCTCAGCCAGACCGATCGCAACCCCATCGACATGGCCACGTACACTCTGCGTGTCGGTTTTCGCCTCCGTAGCTCAGGTGGATAGAGCAAGGGCCTTCTAATCCCTAGGTCGCAGGTTCGAGTCCTGCCGGGGGCACTGTGACACCTTCGCCGGCCTCCGGCCGGTGTGCGCCCACTGTGTTTGAAGGAGATTCACGCGGGCGCACTGTGACACCTTTGCCGGCCTCCGGCCGGTGTCGACATTCTTGCCGGCCTCCGGCCGGTGTCAGCGAATGCGATGAGCCGTGTTCTGCGCCGCTGGCCGCCCGTTACTGTCGCAGCTCCCGGTGCTGATCCACGTGGCGGGTTGTCCACAGACTTCCTGCACGCGCATCCCACGGGGAAGTTGTCCACAGATCGCTGTCGCGGCCGTTTCTGCCTGTGATTCTGCGGAATGCTCACCTGCAGCCACCTCAGCCGGGTTCGAGCCCGGCTTCTGCAGAGGTATGGCTCATCACGGCAGGAGCAGACCAATGTACGAAACGTATTCGACGATCATCGGGCGCGTGATCTCCGAGCCCAGGCGTAACCGGACGGCTGCAGGCGACGAGGTGATCTCGTTCCGGGTGGCGAGCAACTCGCGACGACGTGACCGGGCGACGGGCGAGTGGATCGACGGCCACAGCCTCTATGTGACGGTCTCCTGCTGGCGGCGTCTGGTCGCCGGTGTCGCCGGGGCCATCGACAAGGGGCGACCGGTGATCGTGCACGGGGCGATCCACACGAACAACTACACGACCAGTGACGGTGAGGCACGCACCGAGTTGGAGATGGTTGCCGACTCGGTCGGGCTCGACCTCGCGCGGTGCGTCGTCGACTACCGCGGTCGCGGCGACGGCGGTGGTAACGCGACGGCAGGCGCGGAACAGTCCGGCACGACCACGGTCGAGGAGTCAGATGCTGCGGCGTGACCGGGAATCCCGTTGCGGCGAGCGACAGAGGGGTTCGCTCGCCGCGACGGGGTCAGCGGCAGTAGCCGGTCACGGTTGCGCGACACTGTCTGCCGCACAGCGGAATCCGAGATGAGAGGTCGCTGAGTCGTCGGATTGTGGTGAGCGGGCAGCGGGCCGGTAGCGTCGACAGTACTGCGGCGAGCACAGGTGGGAGCCGCCTTTGGTGACACGGCGTACGCGTGGTGACGTGGTCGGGGCGAGGAGGTCCTGTCTGCCGTCGGGGGAGACGGTCGATAGTCCGGGCGGGATATGGCGCGGTGCGAACACATTCGACGTGCGTTCCCAGACGTTGCCGATCATGTCGAGAAGGCCGAAGCCATTGGGTGGATAGCTGCCGATTTTCGACGTCCCGGCCCACCCGTCGCTGGCGTACGGGAAATCGCCGATCCACGTGTTGGCGAGGATCTCGCCGTCGGGGTGCAACTCGTCGCCCCACGCGTATTCGTGTCCCGCGACGCCTCCTCGCGCGGCGAACTCCCACTCGGCCTCGGTCGGGAGTCGTCGCCCGATCCAGTCGGCATAGGCGACCGCGTCTGCATAGGCGATCTGGGTGACGGGGTGGTCCTCGTAGCCGACGAGGTCGCTGCGGGGTCCGAGTGGGTGCTTCCACGATGCGCCCGGTTCCCACCGCCACCACTGTCGCCAGTCGGCGAGGTCGACGGGTCCAGACGTCGGCGTGAACACGAGTGCACCGGGTACGAGGCTGACTGGGTCGGCGCCCGGAAAATCGGCCGGGTCGATCTCGCGTTCGGCGACCGTCACGTAGCCGGTGGCGGCGACGAATGCCGCGTATTGGGCGTTGGTCACGGGATGACGTTCGATGGAGAAAGCGCCTATTCGACGCTCGTGCGCGGGGCGCTCCTCGGGATAGAACCGATCCGACCCCATACAGAACAGACCACCGTCGAGTGCGACGAGCTCGGTCGGCTGCGGTGAATCGGTCACCCTCTCGATGGTGCCAGTCTCACAGCGACATGTCCGCAGCCCCGGTTCGCAGCAGATCGTCCTCGACCGTGTGGGAGCGTGGCGCGTCACGTCGATAGAGTGGTACGCGACGTTGCGCCCAGAGCCTGTCCTGTCATCGGAGTGCGCCACCCCGCACGAGGTTCACGGGATCGGGGCTCCGGCGCAGATGACCACAAAACCGCAGGTGAGGACAATACGTGGCTGGCGAGTTCATATACACGATGAAGAAGGTGCGCAAGGCGCACGGTGACAAGGTCATCCTCGATGACGTCACCATGTCCTTCTATCCCGGAGCCAAGATCGGCGTCGTCGGTCCCAACGGTGCCGGCAAGTCGTCGATTCTCAAGATCATGGCCGGTATCGACCAGCCGTCGAACGGAGAGGCATTCCTCGATCCCGAGGCCACGGTCGGCATCCTCCTGCAGGAACCGCCCCTCAACGAAGAGAAGACGGTCAAGCAGAACGTCGAAGAAGGCATGGGTGAGATCAAGGAGAAGCTCGACCGGTTCAACGAGATCGCCGAGCAGCTCGCCACCGACTACTCCGACGAACTCATGGAGGAGATGGGCAAGCTCCAGGAGGACCTCGACAACGCCGATGCCTGGGATCTCGACTCCCAGATCGACCAGGCCATGGACGCGCTCCGGTGCCCGCCGGGCGATTCGCCGGTCACACATCTGTCAGGTGGTGAGCGTCGCCGCGTCGCACTGTGCAAGCTGCTGCTCTCCAAGCCCGATCTGCTGCTGCTCGACGAGCCGACCAACCATCTCGACGCCGAAAGCGTGTTGTGGCTCGAGCAGTTCCTGGCGTCGTACCCCGGCGCAGTGCTCGCCGTGACGCACGATCGCTACTTCCTCGATCACGTCGCCGAATGGATCTGTGAGGTCGATCGCGGCAAGCTCCATCCGTACGAGGGCAACTACTCGACCTATCTGGAGAAGAAGGCCGAGCGTCTCGAGGTGCAGGGCAAGAAGGATCAGAAGCTGCAGAAGCGCCTGAAGGAAGAGTTGGCGTGGGTGCGCTCCGGCGCCAAGGCCCGGCAGACGAAGAACAAGGCACGCCTGTCGCGCTACGAGGAGATGGCTGCCGAGGCCGAGAAGACGCGCAAGCTCGACTTCGAGGAGATCCAGATCCCCACCCCGCCACGCCTGGGTGACGTGGTGGTCGAGGTCTCCAACCTCGACAAGGGATTCGACGGCCGGGTGCTGATCAAGGATCTGTCGTTCACGTTGCCGCGCAACGGAATCGTGGGTGTGATCGGACCGAACGGTGTGGGTAAGACGACGCTGTTCAAGACCATCGTCGGCCTCGAGGAACCCGATTCGGGTTCGGTCAAGGTCGGCGAAACGGTCAAGCTCAGCTATGTCGATCAGAACCGCGCCAACATCGACCCGAAGAAGAACGTCTGGGAGGTCGTGTCCGACGGCAACGACTACATCGAGGTCGGCCAGAACGAGATGCCCTCACGCGCGTACGTCAGTGCGTTCGGATTCAAGGGGCCGGATCAGCAGAAGCGCGCGGAGGTTCTCTCCGGCGGTGAGCGTAATCGCCTCAATCTGGCGTTGACGCTCAAGGAGGGCGGCAACCTGATCCTGCTCGACGAGCCGACCAACGACCTGGACGTCGAAACGCTCGGCTCTCTCGAGAACGCGCTCGAGTCCTTTCCGGGCTGCGCCGTGGTCATCAGCCACGATCGGTGGTTCCTGGACCGGACCTGCACCCACATTCTCGCGTGGGAGGGCAATGTCGAAGAGGGCCAATGGTTCTGGTTCGAGGGCAACTTCGAGGCGTACGAGGCGAACAAGGTCGAGCGCCTCGGGCCCGACGCCGCGCGGCCTCACCGGGTGACTCATCGGAAACTCACTCGCGACTGAGGCACGTCACTACCATCGCTGTAGGGCGTGTCATGGAGGTCGGCCCCGGCCTCCTCAAGAGAAGGTGAGTGCGGTGTCTCAAGTGAGTGCTCTGCTGCCTGCAGCGGTGGGTTGCTATCTGAACGCAAGCAATTCTCCTGGCAATGCACACGCCCAGACGGCCGCGACGGGGACCGGTTCCGCCGTCGACTCCGGGGCCTTCCCCGGAATCGACGAGGCCGATCTCGAGCGTGTGCGTCGGCACGTCGGGTTGGCGAGCACACGCGCACCGGGACAGTGCCTCGTCGACGTCAGCGCCGGGGCGGCGGGCACCGAGATCGTCGTCGTCAACGACGACATGCCGCTGCTCGTCGAAGCGGTGTTGACCGTCGTCGAGGCGCATGGGCTCACCGTCAGTCGTATCGACCATCCGGTCATGTCGGTCTCGCGCGACGACTCCGGCACGCTCACCGAGATCGGCGCGGGACCTGACCGCAGCACCGAGTCGTGGATCTACGTGGTTGCGGTGTCCAGCAGAGGCGACGTCGACGTCGACGCCCTGCGCAGTGCACTGGTCGATGTCATCGCGCGCGTCGGCGACGTCGACCGAGATGCCCTCGACATGCGCGGACGCCTCTCATCGTGTGGCGCCGACTGCGCCGTTGCACCGACCACGACACAGTCGGGAATCGCGGCCGTCGACCGCTACGAGTACTCGCGGTTGCTCGACTGGTTCGCCGGCAACCATTTCGTGCCGCTCGGCTACTGCAGGGTCAGCATTGACAGGCAGACGACGCAGGGGCGCGGCCTGTGGCGAGCCGGCTCGCTGGCCAACGGGTTCCCCGTGCTCACCGATCCGCCGCTGCTGCCGCGGGTGTCGCGGGTCTATCTCGAAACCGGCGTGCAGCGATCCAATTATCCGATCCTGATCCAGGTGCCGGAGTTCGACGCCTCGGGTGCCCACGTGGGAGAGCACCGGTTCCTGGGCACATTCACGTCGTCGGGCCTGCATCAGACGATCCTCGACGTCCCGGTGCTGCGCGGCAAGGTGCACGAAGTGATCCGTCGCGCCGGCGTCGAGGAGGATTCGTTCGCCGGGCAGTCGATGATCGAACTGCTGCAGAACTATCCACTTGTGGAGATGTTCGCCTCGTCCGACGCTGAGTTGAGCAAACGGATCGCGGAGATGCTCGACGCCGCCGCCACGCGGACGCTTCGCGCTTTCGTCCGCGTCAATCCGCAGGGCAGCACCGCCACCGCTCTGATCTATCTGCCGCGTGACCGCTACAACACGCAGAACCGACTGGCACTGCAGAGCGTCGTGTCCGAGAAGTTGCACGGCACCGCGCTCGAGTACTCGGCGCGTGTCAGCGAGATGCCGCTCGCCCTACTCCAGGTCATGGTGCGCGTCGACCGGGACGAGGCGGCTGGGCTGGGAACGTTCGACTTCGGGACGACGGAGCAGCGCGATATCCAGAGTGCACTCTCGAGCGCGATCCGCACCTGGGATGAACGATTCCGCGAGGCAGCGGGTGGACTCGACGCCGGGTCGACTCGGCTCCCTACGGGCGGAGTCGACGCACTTCTGCGATTGCTTCCCGCGTTGCCCGACGAGTACAAGGACCAGCGCGCGCCCGCCGCGGCCGTTGCCGACCTGATCCGCGTCGCCGACCTCGGCGCAGGTGACCTCACCGTCGCGCTCGGGCCTACAGACACCGAACCCGGTGCAGTCTGGAACTTCACGCTCTATCTGTGCGGCGAGGCGGCGACGCTCACCGATGTACTTCCGGTGCTGCACAGCCTCGGTCTCGACGTCGTCGACGAACACCCGTACCGTCTGGTCCGTCCGGACGGCCAGGTCTGTCACGTCTACGAGTTCAGCGTCACGCTCGCCGACGGGATGTCCGTCGATTCCGAGTCGACGTCGGATCTCGCCGACCGGTTCACCGACGCGTTCGTCGAGATCTGGCGGCAGCGCGCCGAGATCGACGCGTACAACGAGTTGGTCATCCGGTGTGGTCTCGACTGGCGTTACGCGGCAATGCTCCGCGCGTACGGGCGATATCTGCGACAGTGCGGGTTCTCGTACAGCAACACACTCGTTGCCAGGACACTCGGCGAACACCGCGACGTCACACGGGGTCTGGTCACCTTGTTCGAGACGTCCTTCGATCCGGCGCGCGCCGACGAGCTACAGCGCGAGAACGCAGTGGCTCGGCTGGGTCAGGACATCGGCAAAGTCCTCGGTCTCGAGGCCGACCGCATCGTCTCGGCGTTCTCGGCGGTCATCCGTGCCACCTCGCGTACCAATTTCTATGTCCGAGACGACGACTCCGACCGGCCGGTCATGTCGTTCAAGGTGCGGCCCAGGGAGATCCCGCAGACTCCCGAGCCGCGCCCACTGCACGAGATCTTCGTGTACTCACCGCGCGTCGAGGGAGTCCACCTGCGTTTCGGGGCGGTGGCGCGTGGCGGCCTGCGGTGGTCGGATCGACGTGAGGACTTCCGCACGGAGATCCTCGGCTTGGTGAAGGCCCAGGCCGTGAAGAACGCCGTGATCGTGCCCGTGGGTGCGAAGGGTGGTTTCGTCGTGAAGCGTCCGCCCGCGGCGACCGGCGATGCCGCCGCCGATCGCGACGCCACGCGCGCCGAAGGCGTTGCGCGCTATCGGGATTTCATCTCTGGCCTGCTCGACGTCACCGACAACCTCGACCGTCAGACCGGCACTGTCATCCCCGCGCGCTCGGTGATCCGTCGTGACGGAGACGACTCCTATCTCGTCGTCGCGGCGGACAAGGGAACGGCCACGTTCTCCGACATCGCCAACGACGTCGCCGCCCGGTACGACTTCTGGCTCGGCGATGCGTTCGCCTCCGGTGGGTCCGCAGGTTACGACCACAAGGCGATGGGTATCACGGCGCGGGGTGCGTGGGAGTCGGTCAAGCGGCACTTCCGTGAGATGGGTGTCGACACCCAGTCGCAGGACTTCACCGTGGCGGGCATCGGCGACATGAGTGGCGATGTCTTCGGCAACGGCATGCTCTTGTCCGAGCACATCCGACTCGTCGCGGCGTTCGATCACCGGCACGTGTTCGTCGATCCGAATCCCGACGCTGCGTCGTCGTATGCCGAACGCGCACGGCTCTTCTCGTTGCCGCGCTCATCGTGGGCGGACTACGACACCTCGCTGATCAGTGAGGGGGGCGGTGTCTGGTCGCGCGAGACGAAGTCGATCCCGGTCAGTGCTCAGATGCGCACAGCCCTCGGACTCGGTGCCGAGGTCGATGCATTGTCGCCGCCCGAACTGATCCACGCGATCCTCCTGGCCCCGGTCGACCTGCTGTGGAACGGCGGCATCGGTACGTACATCAAGTCGTCGTCGGAGTCCGATGCCCAGGTGGGCGACAAGGCAAACGATGCGATCCGCGTCGACGGAGATCAATTGCGCGCCAAGGTTGTCGGAGAAGGCGGCAACCTCGGCGTCACCGAGCGGGGGCGGATCGAATTCGATCTCGCCGGAGGTCGGATCAACACCGATGCGATGGACAACTCGGCCGGCGTCGACTGTTCCGACCACGAGGTCAACATCAAGATCCTGCTCGATGCCGCGGTCTCTGCGGGCCAACTCGAGCACGCCGACCGCGATCCGCTCCTGGAGTCGATGACGGACGAGGTCGGCGACCTCGTGCTGGCGGACAACGTGTCGCAGAACTCCGAACTGGGGTTCTGCCGCGCCTATTCGCTCGACCGGGTCGACGTCCACGCTCGTCTCCTGCACGAGATCGCCGCGCGCGGCGTGGATCTGAAACTCGAAGCACTACCGACACCGCAGGAGCTGATCAAGCGTCTGCACTCCGACGTGCACCGCGGGCTCACCTCGCCCGAGCTGGCGACACTGATGTCCCATGTGAAACTCATCGCGAAGGAGGACCTCCTCGGCGGGGATCTGCCGGAGAACGATGTGTTCGAAGGCCTTCTGGCGGACTACTTCCCGGTCCCGCTTCGTGAACGGTTCGCCGACGGCATCCACGCCCACCGTCTACACCGCGAGATCGTCACCACGGTCCTCGTCAACGAAGTGGTCGACCGTGCGGGCATCACACACCTGTTCCGGCTGGGTGAATCGACCGGAGCCACGACCGAGGAGGCGGTGCGCGCCTACGTCGTCGCCGATCGTGTCTTCGGTCTCTCGGAGCTGTTCGCGCGTATCGTGCACGCCGATGCTCCGGTGGAGGCCATCGACGAGATGATGCTGTATGCGCGGCGCCTGCTGTTCCGGGCGTCGCGGTGGTTGCTCGCCTTCCGCCCGCAACCCCTGGCGATGGCCGCAGAGGTCACCCGATACGGCCAACAGGTGGCAGACCTGACCGCTCTGATCGACAGTTGGTTCGGGCCGCAATCGGCTGCCGACGTCGAGCACCGTGTGACGCACTACCGTGAGCTCGGTGTCGAGACCGATCTCGCTCACGATGTCGCGATCAGTCTTCATCGGTTCTGCCTGCTCGACATCGTCGATACCGCCGAGATCGCCGATCGGGATCCCGTGGAGGTCGGCGAGCTGTACTTCGCGATCATGGAGCACTTCGGCCTGGAGGAACTACTCACCGCCGTGTCGACACTCGAATACGGCGACCGCTGGCATGCGTTGGCGCGCTTGGCTCTTCGTGATGACATGCACGGAGCGCTCCGTGCCCTCACGCTCACGATCCTGCAGAGCAGCGAACCCGACGAAGCCGCGGGCGAGAAGATCTCCGAGTGGGAGTCGTCGCATTCGTCACGGTTGGCGCGGGTGCGAACCATGCTCTCCGACATCGAGCACGGCCCCGACCTCGACCTCGCCACACTGTCGGTTGCCGCCCGACAACTCCGCAGCCTCATCAGGTAGCGAATCTCAGACCAGCACGAAGATCGACGCCCGAAGACGAAAGGAATGTCGTGCTCCACGAGGACGAAGGAATCAGGACCGACGACGGATACGTGGTCAAGGTTCCCGTCCGGTGGTCTGACATGGACGTGTTCGCACACATCAACCATGCGCGCATGGTGACCCTGCTCGAGGAAGCGCGCATTCCCTGGCTGTTCTACGACGAACGGCCGACCGCGCACCTGCGCACGGGGTGCGTCGTGGCCGACCTGCACGTGAAGTACCGCCAACAGGTGCGCCACGACGAGGGGCCGATCGCGGTCACCATGTTCGTCGAGAAGGTGCGCGCGGTCGACTTCGTCGTCGGGTACGAGGTGCGTCCTGATGCCGCGTCGCCCAGCGACAGGCCCGCGGTCACGGCGACAACGCAACTCGTCGCGTTCGATGTCGACGCACAACGACTGCGACGGCTCACCACAGGAGAACGTGAGTATCTCGAGAGTTTCCGCCGAACCCCGAGCGTCGACGCGTGACGGCACTACCCGAACGCTTCGTCATCGCCGCGGGACCCGGCGACCGGACCGACGCCACGGCTTTCGTCTCGCGGGCCATGCGGCTCGACGACGCGGCGGTGATCCGGGTGGTCGAGCGCTCAGACGGCCTACTCGCCCTGTGGGCGCACACCGGATTCGACGTCCTCGTCACCCGCTCGATCTTCGGGAGTGTCGCGCCGGCCGATCTCGTCGCCGATGCCGCGACCTTGGCCAGCCGGCTCGCGGAGGGGCGGCCGGGCGAACCGGTCGATCCCGGGATGTCGCTGGATTCTGCGTGGCGCGGTGCCCTCCCGATCCGTACCGGTTATCGCCACCTCGACGACGTCCCCGCACGCACCGTGGTCGAGCTGACCCGCGAGGGCGCTCGCCTCGCACGCGACGAGGGAAGCAACTTTGGCCCCGCGACCGGCCTCCTCGATCAGGGCGTCCTCGACGTCTCCTCCGGAGACGGAACGCTGACGGCGACGGTATCGCTGCGATCGCTGTTCGCGCTCACCGCGATGGGCTTCGTCCGGGATGCCGACGGACACGAGATCACCGAGACGTCGCCGATCGACGCGATCGGGGAGACCGAGCCCGTGCGGGTGCGGATGTCGGCAGCGTGGATCCGCATCGATGCGCGCTATGGCGCCGTTTATCAGCGCAGGCATCGCGACCTCGAGGTCACTGTGCTCTGACCGTGTGATCGCGGCCGACAGCACCGGCTCGCCGCCGATCAGATGGTCAGGATCAGATGGGGCCGATCAGATGAGCCAGGCCGCGGCGTTGGGTGCCAGCATGCCATCGACCAGGGGCGAGCTCGTCACGATGAGTTCGCCCGGCGGCAGACCGACCGGCTCGCTTGTGGTGTTGAGCGCGCACACGAGGTGTCCCTCCGAACGGCGGAACGCCAGACACCCCGCGGGTGCGCCGTACCACTCGATGCCATCTCCGGCGAACTCAGTTCTCTCGCTGCGTAACTCGATTGCAGTGCGGTACAGCGAGAGGGTCGAGTTCACGTCCTCGAGTTCACGCTCGACCGTGTACTGCGTCCACGACTCGGGCATCGGAAGCCACGTGTCGGGGTTGGTCGAGAAGCCGAACGGCGGTTCGGTGCCCTCCCACGGAAGCGGGACACGCGAGGCGTCGCGCCCGCGTTCGGTATGACCCGAGCGCTCCCACACCGGGTCCTGGAGTGCCTCGTCGGGGAGATCGGCGTTGGGTAGCCCGAGCTCTGCGCCGTTGTAGATGAAAATCGAACCGGGAAGGGCGAATTCGACGAGCGCCATGGCTCGTGCACGCGCAGTGCCCAGTGCGATGTCGCCGATGTCGGATGTCTCGGCGTCATCTTCTCGTGTGTCACGGCCGTAGCGCGTCACCTCGCGGTCGACGTCGTGATTCGACAACGTCCACGTCGGCGTCCCGTTGACGCTGTGCACAGCATCGAGCGAGTTCTCGATGGCGTCGCGGATGGCGTCGGCGTCGAAAGGTGCCTTGGCGAGGCGGAAGTTGAAGCCGAGATGCAACTCGTCGGGGCGGAGATACTCGGCGAACCGCTCGTTGTCGTCGACCCAGATCTCACCGACGTTCGCGGCGCCGGGGTATTCGTCGATGACCGCGCGGATCTTCCTGTGGATGTCATGGACTGCGTAGTTGTTGAAACGCGGGTCGTCATCGCGATTGACGAGTAGTCCTGCGGCCTCGACATCCATGTCGGGGAGGTCTGCGGGTTTGGCCATGCCGTGCGCGACGTCGATACGGAAGCCGTCGACGCCGCGATCGAGCCAGAAGCGCAGCGTCTTCTCGAGATCCTCGAAGACCTCGGGGTTCTCCCAATTCAGATCGGGCTGCTCACGCGCGAAGATGTGCAGATACCACTGGCCGGGAGTGCCGTCGGCCTCGGTGACCCTCTCCCAGGCGGACCCGCCGAAGATACTCACCCAGTTGTTGGGTGGCTCGTCGCCGTTCTCGCCACGACCGTCGCGGAAGATGTAACGCGCGCGCTCGGGACTGTCCGGCCCGGCTGCGAGAGCGTCGATGAACCACTGGTGCTGATCGCTGGTGTGGTTGGGAACGAGATCCATGGTCACGCGTATCTCGCGTGCATGGGCCTCTTCGATCAACTCGTCGAACACCTCCAGGTCGCCGAAGAGCGGGTCGATGTCTCGCGGATCGGAGACGTCGTATCCGTGGTCGGCCATGGGGGAGCGCATGATCGGGCTCAGCCACAGTGCGTCGACGCCGAGGAGTTCGAGGTAACCGAGTTTGTCGATCACGCCGGCGAGGTCGCCGACGCCGTCACCGTTGAGATCGGAGAACGACCGAGGATAGATCTGATAGAAGATCGCCGACCGCCACCAGGTGTCGTCGGCAGGGTCCAGTTGTGCTGCGGCGAACCCGGCGACACTGTCAGCCGTGGTCACGCTCTCGTCATCTGCGGTCCCGACGACGCCGGGCTCCACGGTGTCGACTTCCGCGCTGTCGGCCTCCACGGTGTCGACTTCCGGGCTGTCGACCTCGACGACACGGGGCTCATCGGTGGCGGTGTCGGGCGCGTCGTCGACGGTGTCGGATGTGTCGTCGACGGTGTCCGGCGCGCTGTCGGGTTGCTTTTGCGCGCCGAGCGCGGCCTCGTTGACATCGTCGGGTGTCTCGTCGCTCACCGCGACAATTCTGCCCTACCTGTGTTTTCCCGTAGAAGACCAGGTGACGTCGGCGCGTCGTGTCCGATGTGCCCGACTGACCTCGATCGGATCAGAACGGCGAATTGACCATCGACTGTGCGGCCATCTCCATGTAGTCGACGAGAGCCTGCCTGTGCGGTGCGTCGAGTGTGTCGTCGTCGATCGACGCGATGGCGGTGTGCATGCAGCGCAACCAGGCGTCGCGGGCCAGGGGACCGATGGTGAAGGGCTGATGGCGCATGCGCAGTCGCGGGTGGCCACGTTCTTCGGAGTACGTGCGCGGGCCGCCCCAGTACTGCTCGAGGAACATTCGGAGTCGACGCTCGGCGGGCCCGAGGTCTTCCTCGGGATACATAGGCCGGAGGATCTCGTCGGCGGCGACCTCGCGGTAGAAGACTCTCGTCAGCTTCTCGAAGGTCTCGTGACCACCGACCTCGTCGTAGAACGACCGGTGGACTTCGGTGCTGGCCGGCTGACCGCCGACGGGGATGTTGCCGCTCACCGGATCCATTGTCCCCACGGCCGGGTGTGGTCTCAACATCGGCGCCGCAGATTGTCTACGACAGTCTGTAGGGGTCGGTGCCCGAAGGGCGGTGGTGTGGGCTAAATTGATCACACGACCTGTGCGGCGTGAATGTGCGAGCGCGTGTTCACCGGCCGTGCGCAAGAGGTTTACCGATCGGAAGGGTCTCATGGACAACTGGATTGTCTACATCGGAATGCCGGTCACGGTCCTGGTGATTTTCTTCGCTGCGGCGTGCGTGGTGTCGATGGCATTCTCAAGCGGCGTCAAGTACCCCAAACAGCAGGAATACACGCTCGACCAAGAGTGGGACCGGGCTCCGCTGCTGCTGTCGGCAACGGACATGGAACCGATTGCGTTGCCGCGTCACGCGGAACCCAACGATGTGGATGGAGGCTCGGCCAGTGCCAAGTGGTGAGATTTCGCAGTCGACCGGTACCGAGCGGACACCGGAGGTCGCCGCGACCTCCGCGCTTCCGGTCGGCACGGTCATCACGAACAGCGGGCGTGTCTCGGCCACCCGGTTTCCGGGCCAGACCGCGACGACTCCGCCGTTCTCGCGTGACGAACTGATCGCACTCGACGACGCGCTGCAGGCTGCCAGCGAGAAGGCACTCGTGCGCTTCTCTGTCTACATCGGCGAGCTCGGCCCCGACCCGGTCGCAGACGCACGCGAGGTGCTGCTCAAGTCAGCACCAGAGCCCGCATACGGAGCCCTGCTGGCAGTGTCGCCCAACACCCACGACGTCGTCGTGGTGTCGGGTAGCGAGGTCGCCGATCGCGTCAACGACCGCGTTGCCGACCTGGGCGTGACCGCGGCAATCGGAAGCTTCCGCCAGAACGAACTCATCGACGGACTGGTCTCCGCACTGCACGTGATGGCGACCGCCGCCGCACCGATCTGAACTCGTAACGAACCGAACTGCACACACGAGAATGGCCCGGGAGCAACTCCCGGGCCATTCTCGTGTGTGCAGTTGGTCCCATAGGCGACCAGCCAGCCGGCATCAGCTATGGGGCAACCAGGTCTCGGGTAGCCGGTGCCTTCTCCGCCGGCCCGGTCGCGGTCGGTCCGTCGTGCGCCTCGTCGCTTCTGACGGGCGTCTTGCCGATACCGTCGTCCACCATGTCCTTCTCGTCGAACGGGACGCGACCCGTGAGCACGTCGTCGACCCGATCCTTGTCGACGGTCCCTGTCCACGACCCGACGAGCAGCGTCGCGACCGCGTTGCCTGAGAAGTTGGTGACAGCGCGAGCCTCCGACATGAAACGGTCGATGCCCACGATGAGTCCGACTCCGTTCAGCATCGCCGGTTGATGGGCCTGTAGGCCGCCGGCCAGTGTGGCCAGGCCTGCGCCGCTCACGCCCGCGGCACCCTTCGACGCGATGATCATGAAGACGAGCAGGCTGATCTGTGCTCCGATCGACAGGGGAGCGCCCATGGCGTCCGCGATGAAGATCGATGCCATCGTCAGGTATATGGCGGTGCCGTCGAGGTTGAAGGAGTATCCCGTCGGAACGACGACGCCGACGGTGGACTTCTCCACACCGAGGTGCTCCATCTTGGCGATGAGCCGCGGCAGGGCAGACTCGGAGGACGAGGTGGCGAAGATGAGTAGGTATTCGCGAGCCAGATAGCGGACGAGTCGGAAAATGGAGACGCCCGCGACCGCCCGCAGGATCGCCCCGAGTACACCGAAGACGAACACGATGCACGTCAGATAGAAGGCGATCATCAGGATCAACAGCTGTCCGACCGCCGCCCACCCCGTCTGGCCGACGACGTTGGCGATCGCGCCGAATGCTCCGATCGGTGCCAGCCACAAAATCATGCTCAGGATCTTGAACACGAGCTTCTGGATGTAACCGACAGCGACGAGGATCGGCTCACCGCTCGAACCCATTGCCTGCAGTGCGAAGCCGACGAGAAGCGCGACGAACAGCGCCTGCAAGACGTTGCCCGACGTCAATGCAGACAGGAGCGAGTCGGGAACGATCCCCTGGATGAATGCCATCATCCCGCCGGACTCGTGGGCCTTCTCGGCCAGTTCCGAGCCCTTGCCTGCGGAGGCGCTGACGTTGAGACCCTCACCGGGTTTGATCAGATTTCCGACGACGAGCCCGATAGCGAGTGCGATGGTCGACATCACCAGGAAGTAGACGAACGCGAGACCGCCGACCTTGCCGACGGTCGCGGCCTTTCTGACCGACCCGATACCGAGCACGATGGTGCAGAAGATGACGGGCGCGATCATCATCTTGATGAGGCTGACGAAGATGGTCCCCAGTACGCCAAGGTCCTTGCCGATTCCCGGGGCGATGAGTCCGACCGCAACGCCGCCGACCACGGCGACGATGACCGCCAGGTACAGCCAGTGCGTCTTGTCTCGCTTCTTGGGCGTTGAGTTCAGGGTCTCGTCGCTCGTCGACGCGACCTCGGCGTCGTGGGATCGTCGTCTCACATTCATCGTGCTGTCCTTCCTGTCCTGCAGGCCGACGTTGACGCGCACCCGCTGTGGAAGATTGTCGGACGACCTCGTGATGTGAGTCACCATTGAGTTCATTTCGTTCATGGGGTCACCGTGATGAACTCGATGTCGATCGCGTACCGCGCGATCCTGGAAGGGTGGTGTCTACATGCTCCGATGGCGTCCTCGGACCCTTGCGGGTCAGGCCGTGGCGCTGCAATTGGCCGTCGTCCTGGTGATCGTGGTGTCCGCCGCGGCGCTCGCTTTACTGGATGCTCGATTCGATGGACTACGTGCCGCTCGCGATCAGGTGAGATCGGTGGCGGTGAGCATCGCTGACGCGCCCTCCACCGCCCGTGCGCTGGAGTCTCCTGACCCGAGCACGAGTCTGCAACCGGTGACCGAGGAGATCCGACCCGTCACCGGCGTCTCATTCATCACCATCATGAACACCGCCGGCGTGCGCTACACCCACACGACGCCCTCACTGATCGGGCAGCGATATCTAAGATCGACAAGCCAGGCGCTCCGCGGTGAGGTCTACACCGAGACCTACACGGGGACGCTCGGTCCGTCGATCCGTTCCATCGCTCCGGTCCGGAACGGCAACGGCGTGATCGTCGGGATGGTTGCCGCGGGGATCACGCAGGCCACCCTCACCGACGAGTGGTTGGAGCAACTGCCGCTGATCGCGTCGATCGGTCTGGTGGCCATCGTCGCGGCGCTGGGCGGTCTCTGGCTGATCCGGCGACGATTGTTGCGTCTCACCGGCGGTCTGGCGCCGGGAGAACTACGGGTGATGTACGACCACCACGACGCCGTGCTGCATTCGGTCACGGAAGGGCTCGTGGTGATCGACGACGGCCGGATCGTGCTGTGCAACGACGAAGCGCGACGACTGCTGGCGGGCAACCCGGCTGGCGAGAGCGTGGAATTCGACGACATGCCCGACTTCCTACTCGGCACAGAACCCCTCACGGACGTCCTCTACGTCGATCAGGGCCGGGTACTGGTGGTCAATCGTGCTCCCGTGACGTCGCGGCAGGGTAGCGCGGTCGTCACGATCCGAGACAGAACTGAATTATCCTCCGCAATAGGCGAATTGGATTCGCTCTCACGCTTCGCCGAAGCGCTCCGGTCGCAGGCACACGAGTCGGCCAACCGGCTGCACACGATGGTCGCGCTCATCGAGACGGGGCACGCGGAGCGCGCGGCCGCCCTCGCCACCGCAGATCTTGTCGTGTCACAGAGATTGGTCGACCGTGTCTCGGAGATGATCAGCGATCCCACCCTGAGCGCGTTGTTACTCGGGAAGTCGGCGCAGGCAGCCGAACGCGGGATCTCGATGACCCTCACGGAGGAGTCCGCGCTCGACGACGACGACACGTCGCCGCTGACCACTGACGAGACCATCACCGTCGTCGGGAACCTGATCGACAACGCGTTGGACGCCTGCGATCCGGCGGACGCATGGGTGGAGGTCACGGTTGCCGTGGACGACGGATCACTGCTGATCGTCGTCGCCGACAGCGGCCCGGGGATGACCGACGACGAATTCGAGAGAGCGTGCGGTCGGGGATACTCGACGAAGCCCGGCGGCGACGCCACGGGCAGAGGACTCGGTCTCGCCCTGGTTGCAAACGTGGTCAGCCGACATGGCGGCACCGTGCGAAGCGAACACACCTACGGTTCGGTCATCACCGTGGAGATCCCGAGCAGGGGGCAAGTGTGATCCGCGTGATGATCGTCGACGACGAACCGCTTCTGATCCAGGCGCACCGCGACTACCTGGCTCGGATCGGTGGCTTCGACGTGGTGGCGACGGCCGGTACTGCGCGGGAGGCGCACCGCGCGGCGATGGCTGCGGCGGCGGGCGGTGCGCCTGTCGAACTCGTGTTGCTCGATCTCGGACTGCCCGACGCAAGTGGCATCGAACTCGCGTCCGCGCTGTCGGGTCTGCGGCCCGACCCGGACATCATCGCCATCACAGCGGCCCGCGATCTGCCGACGGTTCGCCGGGCGCTCACGCACGGTGCGCTGCTCTACCTGTTGAAACCGTTCTCATACGCCGCTTTCGCTGAGAAGATCGAGCATTACCTGCGCTACCGCGAGACCGTCGCCGGCGACGGTGATGCGGTGAGCCAGCGAGACGTCGACCGTGCCCTCGCCGCGCTGCGCACCGCCGACCCGCGGCGCGGTGCGCCGAAGGGCATGGCTCCCGAGACCACAGATGCCGTCGGCAGAGCGGTGCGCGATGCACCGGGCGGGCTGACCGCCTCGGAAGTCGCTGCACGGGTCGGCAGTTCGCGGGTCACCGCTTGGCGCTACCTGGAGCGGCTCGCCGACGCCGGCACGGTGCGCAGGGTCACCGAGTACGGCGGGGCGGGCCGCCCCCAGATCCGCTACGTCTGGGCCGGGTGATCCAACGACGTCACTCGGCGTCGAAGACCCTGGCGCGCAATGACCGTTCGACGCCCGCGCGGCCCTCGACGATCAGCCTTTTGAGCGCCGTCGGATGGTCCTCGGCGAGGAAGGCGTCTGCCTTGTCGAGCGCCTCGGGCGTGATCTCCCACGAGGGATACAGTCCGTTGACCACGGTCTGTGCGACCTCGCTCGAGCGCCGCTTCCATACCTCGGGGACCGCCGCGAAGTATTTGTCGACGTAGGGCGCCAACAGCTCCGACTGGCCGGGCCGAGCGAACCCCGCCACGACCGCTCTGGTGTAGATGTTCGAGAGGGTGTCGTCGTCGAAGGCCGACCACGCGTCTGCCTTCGCTTCGGCGAGCGGGCGGGCTGCACGTGCGGTCGCGGCCTGGCGTGTGCCCGCCGCGGTGTTGTCGCGCTGAGCTTCGGCGTCGATCACAGGAGTCGACGCCGGATCGCCGTCGATGGCTCCCGCAGTCGCCAGCGCGAGTACGAGCTTCCAGCGCAGGTCCGCGTCGACGGTCAGCCCGGCAAGACCGTGCTCGGCCGGGTCGTCGCCGTCGAGGAGCGCCCGCACCACCGCGATCTGTTCGTCGAACAGCCTGCCCGAGAGCAGTGTGTTCACGAACGCGAGCTGATGATCGGACCCCGACTCGGCAGCGCGGGCGAGTTCGAGGAGGCGCGAGCTGAACCCGGGCCATCCGACGGTCTGCGCCCACCCCGGATCGGCGTAGGACTCGATCGCGGTCGTGGCCTGAAGCAGTACTCGCTGCACGACACCGATTTCGGTCTCGGCGGCGATGCCGTGCTCGACGAGCGCGACGAAATCACGGGCTTTCATCTCCGCCTGCCGGGTCATCTCCCACGCCGCCGACCACACCAGTGTGCGCGGCATCGAGTCGGTGATGTCGCCGATACGCGCGGTTGCCGTCGCGAATGACTCGGGATCGAGACGCACGGACGCGTAGGTCAGATCGTCGTCGTTGAGCAGGATCAGCTTGCCGCGCGGAACGCCCACGAGATCAGGCACCTCGGTGACCGACCCCTCGACGTCGAGTTCGACGCTCTGCACGCGTTCGAGCTTTCCCTGCGTGGTGTCGTCGTAGATGCCTACGCGCATGCGGTGCACGCGCGTCTCGCCCGCGCCGGGCGCCGCGCCGTCCTGGACGATGGCGAAACGCGTGAACGCGCCCGAGTCGTCGACGTCGAAGTCGGGGCGGATGACGTTGATGCCGGTGGTCTTGAGCCACTGGCTACCCCAGTCGGAGAGGTCGCGTCCCGATGACTTCTCCAGTGCGGCAAGCAGGTCCGAGAACGTCGCGTTGGAGAACTTGTGCGCGGTGAAGTAATCGCGCAGGCCGGCGAGGAAGTCGTCGACGCCGACGTAGGCAACCAACTGCTTGAGTACGGATGCGCCCTTGGCGTACGTGATGCCGTCGAAGTTGACCTCGACCGCGGCGATGTCGGGGATGTCGGCGGCCACGGGATGCGTCGAGGGCAGCTGATCCTGGCGGTAGGCCCACGACTTCTCGACGTTGGCGAACGTCGTCCATGCGCTCGTGTACTCGGTGGCCTCCGACTGACACAGCACCGAGGCGAAGGTGGCGAACGACTCGTTGAGCCACAGGTCGTCCCACCACTTCATGGTGACGAGGTCGCCGAACCACATGTGGGCCATCTCGTGTAGCACGGTCTCGGCACGTCGCTCGTAGTTGTAGTTCGTCACGCGTGACCGGAACACGTAGTCCTCGAGGAACGTGACGGCGCCCGCGTTCTCCATGGCACCGGCGTTGAACTCGGGAACGAAGAGCTGGTCGTACTTTCCGAACGCGTACGGGATGCCGAAGTTCTTGTGGTAGAACGCGAATCCCTGTTTGGTCTCGGTGAACAGGCGCTCAGCGTCCATGTATTCCGCCAGCGACGCCCTGCAATAGATCCCGAGTGGGATGGACCCGTGCTCGTCGGTGTAGGTGTCCGTCCATTCCGCATACGGCCCCGCGATGAGTGCAACGAGATAGGTACTCATGACAGGGGTTTCGGCGAAACGGTGCACTCCGCCGTCGACGGACTCGGTCGGTGCGTTCGAGATGACCTTCCAGTCGTCCGGAGCGGTCACCGTGATCGTGTACGTCGCCTTGAGGTCGGGCTGGTCGAAGCAGGCGAACATCCGTTTGGCGTCGGCGGTTTCGAACTGTGAGTACAGGTACACGGAGTCGTCGGTGGGGTCGACGAAGCGATGTAGACCCTCGCCGGTGTGTGAATAGGCGCAGTCGGCGACGACGACCAGTTCGTTGTCGGCGGCGAGATCGAGAAGCGGGATGCCCACCGATTCGTCGAAGTCGCTCACCTCGAGCGCTTTTCCGTTCAGGGTCACCGAGCGGAGTGTCGGGGCGACCAGATCGATGAAGGTCTGCGAACCGGGGGTCGCGGTGAATGTGACGGTGCTCGTCGACCGGAACGTCTTCTCTCCGGGCTTGCCGTTACCGTCGGTGAGATCGAGTTCCACGTCGTAATGGGATACGTCGATGGTGGTGGCGCGCTCGCGCGCCTGGTCGCGGGTGAGGTTCGGGGCAGTCACAATCGCCAGCTTAGCCGCGTAACGTCGGCGTGGAATCGATGTGGACCGTCAACGGTTGGAAGACACGTCACCCAACCGACGCGTCGAGCAGTGCTCATGACGTGATGACTCGAAGGGAATGCGCGGATGTCGCAGAAGGATCGTGTTGATTTCTGGTTCGACCCCCTGTGCCCGTGGTGTTGGATCACCTCCCGGTGGATCCTCGAGACCGAGCAGGTCCGCGACATCGACGTGCACTTCCATCTCATGAGTCTTGCCGTGCTGAACGAGGGTAAGGACATCTCCGACGACTACCGCGAGGGGCTCAAGAACGCGTGGCGTCCGGTCCGCGTGATCGCGGCAGCCGTCGCAGCGAAGGGCGACGACATCCTCGGGCCGCTGTACACGGCCATGGGGACCCGAATCCACAACCAGGGCAACAAGGATTTCGACGTGGTCATCCGGGAGTCGCTCGACGAGCTCGGTCTCGATCCCGAACTGGCCAAGGCCGCCGACTCGACCGAGTACGACGAGTGGATTCGCACCAGCCACCACGAGGGTATGGACAAGGTCGGTGACGATGTCGGCACGCCGACCATCCACGTCAACGGGGTCGCGTTCTTCGGCCCGGTGCTGTCACGGATTCCGCGCGGTGAGACCGCCGGGACCGTATGGGACGGAGCGGTCGCGCTCGCGTCGTATCCGCACTTCTTCGAACTCAAGCGCAGCCGAGACGAGGACCCGCAGTTCGACTGAGCTCGCCCGCGCAACCGGGCCGATGCGGCCCGGCAGCGGTCACAGTCTGGGTGGCGTCTCCAAACCATTCGGCAACGATCCCTCGGCGACGAGGGCAGGGTGTGGCGGCGGTGTGACCGGAATCGCGTTGCCACTGCCGACGCCCCGGACGATGGTCTTCGGGCGGAACAGTATGGCTCCCGCGCGGGTACGGTCACGCAGCGCCGCCGCGCGCCATGTGAGAACCGGGTGCGAAGCGAGCAGGTTCACCAGGAAGACGAAGAAGCCTTTCTCGTGGGTTGCGCGGTCGGCCAATTGATCGAAGTCGACGGCACGCAGCATGTACTTGCCCGCAGAGAGCACGCCCATCGCTCTGGGCGCACCTGCCGGCTGCGTGTAGTACCCGAAGTTGTCGGCGGAGTACTCCTGTGCCCGCGACAGCAGTGACCCGAGTATCGGCACCTGCATGCCGATACTCGTCGCGAGCTGGCGCCAGTATGAGGTGTGGCCTGCGGCGATGTGGCCGACCTCGTGTCCGATGATGAAGCGCAATGCCTCCGGGTCGCGTGCGCGGCCTCCGATCTCGAACAGATCGGAGTAGATGACCACATACCGCCTGAAGCCGTGGCCGGATGCGAAAGCGTTGATCTGGCCGTTTCCCAGCACCACGTAGGCGTCCGGGACGTACTCGAGTCCGTAGCGTGCTGCCGCTTCCACGACCATCCGATACCCCTCGACGAACTGCGTCGGAGTCATCTGGACTCCGTTCACGCGGGGAGTGGCGTAGGTGATGCCGCGGATGAGGAACAGCAGCAACGGGAGCGCAAGGGCCAGAAGCGCGAACTGGTTGAAGACGCCGAGCATGACGAGGACCAACACCGCCCCGTAGCCGAGGGCGGAGATGAGGATCAGGACGACGAGCGTCGGGATCTCCCACGGATGCAGTCGTGGTGTGCCTGCGTACTTCGCCGGCGTGAGCCAGCGGCGGTTGGGGTCGTAGCGGCTTTCCGTCGGCTCCGGGTCGGCGAGTCCGGGAACATTGGGAATAGGCGATGAATCGTCCACGGCGTTCAATCTATAGTGGTCGCTATGCGCGTATACGTCGGTGGCGACCATGCCGGATTCGAACTCAAGGCCAAGATCTCCGAGTACCTGCAGGCGAACGGGCACGAAGTGATCGACTCCGGGGCCCATGTCTACGACGCGCAAGACGATTACCCGGCATTCTGTATCGCAACGGCCCAGAAGACCGTCGACGATCCCGGCAGCCTCGGCATCGTGCTCGGCGGCAGCGGCAACGGCGAGCAGATCGCGGCGAACAAGGTCAAGGGCGCACGATGCGCACTCGCGTGGAATGTCGAGATCGCCCAGCTCGCGCGCCAGCACAACAACGCACAGCTCATCGGCATCGGTGGCCGTATGCACACGACCGAAGAGGCATTGGCCATCGTCGACGCCTTCGTCAACACGCCGTTCTCGCAGGAGCCGCGGCATCAGCGGCGCATCGACATCCTCACCGAGTACGAGGAGACGGGCGTCGCACCTGCGCTGCCCGAGTCCTGATCGCTGAGAACGCCTGCTCCTCGCCGGTCGTTCAGAGCCTGTGCCCGAAGGTCATACGCTGCACCGCATCGCGCGGCGCCAACGAAAGCTGTTCGACGGTCTCCGCGTTGCGGTGAGTTCACCTCAGGGACGCTTCGCAGAAGGAGCCGCCGTCGTCGACGGCATGGTGTTCGACGACGCCCAGGCCTGGGGAAAACACCTCGTCCAGCGCTATCGCGACGGACGACGTGAGCAACTGCTGCACGTGCACCTCGGGCTCTACGGTTCCTTCACCGAGCTGCCTGTTCCGATGGGCGAGCCCGTCGGCCAGGTGCGGATGAGAATCGTCGGGGAGAAGGTCGGCGTCGACCTTCGTGGTCCTACCGCCTGCGAGTTGTACACGCCCGCTGATCTGGAGGCGCTCGTCGCCCGGCTCGGTCCCGACCCGTTGCGACCCGATGCCGACCCGGCGCGCGCGTACGCGGCGATCACGCGGTCGCGTCGACCGATCGGCGCACTGCTCATGGATCAGAAGGTCATCGCTGGCGTGGGAAACGTCTACCGCGCAGAAGTGCTGTTCCGCAACGGAATCGATCCCATGCGGCCGGGGACCTCCATCACCGCCGACGAGTTCGACGCGCTGTGGGCCGATCTGGTCGCGTTGATGAGGATCGGCGTCAGACGCGGACGAATACACGTGGTGCGTGCCGAGGACGATCACGGTGCGCCCTCGTATGCCACGGACCGCCCGCGCACCTACGTGTACCGGCGGGCCGGTGAGAAGTGCAGAATCTGCGGAACTCCGATCGCACACGGTGAACTCGACGGTCGAAACCTGTTCTGGTGCCCGACCTGTCAGACGTGACCTAAAGCCTCGGCGCAGGGATCGGACTCAGCGACCGGGCTCGCCGATGCAGCCGGATTTCAGTGCGTGCGCTCTTCGGCCCGCTGCGCCATGATCAGAAGTTCGTCGCGCTGAGATGCGGCGCTGACGCGCTGGATCCGGTCGTAGAGCCTACGGCGATCGGAGGAGTTGTGGAGCTGTGCACGGAATCGTGCGAAAGACATTGGTAACGCTGCTTTCTCGTATCGGTGGTCGTGTTCGGTGGTGATGGACGCGAGGTCGGATCACCTGAGTGTGCATCGGGTGGTGGTGGCCCTCGCTCGGAAGTGTCGCACCAGAAGCTGCTCACTCAATTGTTCGCGTCAATTTCATGTAAATCAACCTGCTTCGACGTGATCTGGACTACGTCTGACCTGGGCACTCGATGTCAGCGGCGTGGACCGGGGTGCAGCACGGCACGCGCAGCCAACATCTCGGCGCGACACCCTCACAGCAAAAGCTCAGTGTCGCGCAGCGCTTCTCTCATGGGCGACACGGAGCATCGATGACATGGAGACCATGAACAGCCGCGGTGCGCAGCCATGTGCGGCTCCGACGTCGCAGCCGCACCCGGTCGGTCTGATCACGGTGCTGGCCGTGGGTGGGACCGGGGAGTCCTATAGGGGTGACAGGCGGACGGCGGTCAGCGGGATGTTGGCGGCGGTCGTCGATGATCTCGACGAGCGTTTCGTGCCGCGTTGGGTCGGGTATCCGGCGAGCTACGGGCCCGCGACGGGCAGGCGCGGTATCAGTTACGCCGACAGCGTTGCCGAAGGTGTCCGTTCCCTGCGGCAGGCATTGACCGACACCGACGGGCAGGTTGTGATCGTCGGCTACTCGCAGGGTGCCGTTGTCGTCCGTCGATGTGTGCACGAACTCGAACTCGACGCTGATCTGTCGATCGATCGGGTGATCGGCCTCGGTTTCGTGGCGGATCCCCACCAGCCGCCCGGCGTGGTGACCGGTTGTTCGGGATGGGGCGTTGCGGGGGAGGGGCCACCCCTGCCCGACCGTATCCCCGCGTGGTGGGTGGGCGCCCCGACCGACATGATCTGCAACGCCGAGCCGGATTCGTTGATCCGCGACATCGCCGACCTCACCGCCTCGCTCGAGTTCAGTCGACCCCTCAACTGGATTCGCGACATGCTGGTCGTGTTGCGGGACAATGCGTTTCAGAACGCAGCGCGCACGTCGCTGCGTCCCGCACAGTGGGGCCGGGATGTGCACCGCCTGCGCGCGGCGTGGCGGGCGGTGCGCAGATATCTACCTGCACTCATCGTCTGGCACAGCCTCGTGATCACGAACCGTGACGGGGGCAGGCACACGGCGTATTGCCGGGAGCCGTATCGCCGTCTCGCGACCGCGCCGGACACGACAGGCTGCCAGGAGTTGGCCCAGTGGTTACAGGTCGGCGCAACCTTTGCGCCGATGCGCGCCTCGAGTCGTGCGAACCCCGCCGCTGAGCGACACTGATCACAGGCCCACGACGGGTCGTCAGGCGAGAGACGAGCGAAAGACTGGGCGCGTGGATCATTTCGACATCGTTGTCATCGGGTCCGGGCCGGCCGGACAGAAGGCCGCCATCGCAGCGGCGAAGCTCGGCAAGCGGGCGGCAATCGTGGAGCGCCGCAACATGGTTGGCGGTGTGTGTATCAACACCGGCACGATCCCCTCCAAGACGTTACGTGAGGCGGTCCTGTATCTGACCGGCCTCAGCCAGCGGGAGATGTACGGCGAATCGTATCGACTGAAGTCGGATATAACGGTCACTGATCTCTCGGCTCGGACCACCCATGTCGTGGGCAAGGAGATCGACGTCATCCAGAGCCAGCTCGCTCGCAACGGCGTGACCATGTTGCTCGGCAGCGCGTACTTCACCAGTCCGAACGAGATCGCGATCGAGGATGCCACCGGCGATCTCAAACACGTCAGCGCCGACAAGTTCGTGATCGCGGTCGGCACGAGGCCTGCCCGCCCGCCGTCTGTCGACTTCGACGGCACGACCGTCGTCGACTCCGACCAGATCCTGGCACTCGATCGGGTTCCGCGGTCGATGGTCGTGGTCGGCGCCGGCGTCATCGGCATCGAGTACGCCTCGATGTTCGCGGCGCTCGGCACAAAGGTGACCGTCATCGAGCAGCGTCCCACGATGCTCGACTTCTGTGATCGCGAGATCGTGGAGGCATTGCAGTACCAGCTGCGCGAACGCGGCGTGACGTTCCGGTTCGGCGAGCACGTGCAGACCGTCGAGACCCATCCCTCGGGAACGTTGACGATCCTGGCGTCGGGAAAGAAGATCCCCGCCGACACCGTGCTGTACTCCGCGGGCCGCCAGGGCGTGTCCGACGAGCTGAGGGTCGATGCGGCCGGTCTGACCGCGGACAAGCGCGGCAGGCTCGCCGTGGACGCCGACTTCCGTACCGAGGTCGACCACATCTATGCCGTCGGTGACATCATCGGCTTCCCGGCACTGGCGGCAACGTCGATGGAGCAGGGAAGACGTGCGACCTATCACGCGTTCGACGAACCGGTCGGGGCAACCGACGACAACCTGCAACCCATCGGCATCTATGCGATTCCGGAGATCAGCTTCGTCGGCAGGACCGAAGACCAGTTGACCGCGGCCAATGTGCCGTTCGAGGTCGGTGTTGCGCGATATCGGGAACTGGCGAGGGGCGCGATCATGGGCGATTCATACGGGCTGCTCAAGCTGCTCGTGCACGCGGAGGAACGCACCCTGCTCGGCGTACATGCGTTCGGCACCAATGCCGCAGAGTTGGTTCACATCGGTCAGACGGTGACGGGGTTGGGCGGAAAGGTCGACTACCTCGTCGACGCCGTGTTCAACTACCCGACCCTGGCGGAGGGCTACAAGGTGGCGGCTCTCGATGCGTCGAACAAGATGCGCGCGATCGCCCGGGTGCGGGCGGAGGGCAACAGGATGGATCTCGACGTCGGCAGCGGAAGTCTCGTCTGAACCGCGGTGACGCGGCGCGTCGGCGCCCGAATTCAGAAGACGGGAGAGGCCCGGGTCCGTATCGGACCCGGGCCTCTCCCGTATGTCTGTGAGATCAGACGTCAGACCGTTTGATCAGTTGCCGTCGTACTGGCCGCCGACGGTGCCGCGGACGACGATCGGGGTTCCCTGCGGGATCGTGTCGTAGACCCACTTGCCGTTCTCGGTGCTGATGTTGATGCAGCCGTGGCTCACGTTGCTGTTGCCCTGCTGGGCGACCGACCACGGTGCGGCGTGGATGAAGATGCCGTCGCTCGACATACGGGTGGCCCAGTAGACGTCGGTGCGGTAGCCCTCCGGCGAGTCGACCGGCACGCCGTAGGTGGACGAGTCCATCACGATGTGCTGGTACTTCTCACGGGTGTGGTAGACGCCGTTGGGCGTCGGGTGCGCGTTCGAGCCCATCGAGATCGGCATCTTCTTGACGAACTTGCCGTCCTTCCACCAATAGATGGTGTGGTCACCGTCGGTGGCCAGGGCGATCCATCCCGTCGAGGTCTTGACGTTGGGGATGCCCGGGACGCCCGGAGCCTCCTGCGTTGTCGCGGGAGGAGGAGTGGTGGTGGACGGCGCAGGCGCAGGCGCGGGAGTGGTCTGCTTCGGCGGAGTCGGCAGTCCCGGGATGTTGTCGGGAACCTCGACCGGCGGAAGCCCTGGCACCACGGTGACAGGCGTTGCCTGGGCAAGAGCCGGTGCGGCGAGCGCAACGGCGATCACACCGATCACCGCGGCGAGTAGTCCGCGGACGACGCCGCGACGGCGACGATGGGACGGAGTTGAGTTCAGCACGGGAGTTCGCAAACCTTCGCTCTTGGGACAATGTAGACGCACCCCCCCGAGGCGCCGCGACCATCGTTACACAACCGTTGTCTTTCGTTCAAAGGCAAAGCGTCGGACGGCCTCGTTGTTGTGTCGGATCGACGGTTCGTGAAGCCAAAAGGCGAGGTCGTCGCACGACCGTCACGAATATGTGACACCGGTCACAATATGTGCGCCGGGTTTCGGGTTCGGCTCGAACCGGCTGTGCTGCCGCGCGTTACGCGCGCAGGCCCTGGATGTCGGGATGCTCGGTCCGTAAATGAACGGCGGGCTCTGCGCACGATTCATTTCGGCATATGAGCATGGCGTCGACGCGCGGGGTGCCACTGTCGGACGTCGTCACATCACGTCGGAAAAACAATGGTGCGCCGCAGCTCGAACATCTGCGCGGGGTCTTCGAGTAACTGGAGGACATGAGTCAAGGCTACACCCGCTTGTGGCGTGGATCACACGCCGACGGGCTGCTCGCGGCACGAGAAAGGCCAGAGGGAAAAACCCTCTGGCCTGCGTCGGAGCGGGTGACGGGAATCGAACCCGCGTAGCTAGTTTGGAAGACTAGGGCTCTACCATTGAGCTACACCCGCGTGCTGCCGACATCGGCAGCGCATGTGACTGTACCCAATGGTGGGCTCGGATCAGAAATCGACCCGTCGATCGTGGGCTCGACGTACCGGTCGGACCCGCCGTCTGACCGGTACCGTCCACGCCGCGGGCGCGCCGGGGTGCGCCGACGGCGCCGATTCGCCAGGACCGGATTCGGTTACTGTCCGAGGGCCACGTACTATCGTCTGTTGGCCCTGCTCGTCGGGGACAGATGACCCAGCGAGGCGGGTTCATCGAGGCCGCGGTCCGCGTACCGAGGCCACCGGGATGTGGCGCAGCTTGGTAGCGCATCCGCTTTGGGAGCGGAGGGTCGCAGGTTCGAATCCTGTCATCCCGACCGATCAGGACACGGCCCACCGGACACGCACCGCGGGGCACGATCCGTGACGACAGCGTACGAGACGTATATATGAGGAGCATTCAGGCGTGAAGAGCACTGTCGAGCAACTGAGCCCGACCCGAGTCAAGCTCAATGTCGAGGTGCCGTTCGAGGAACTCTCGGGCGACTTCGACAGGGCGTACCGCTCGCTGGCACAGCAGATCCGCATTCCGGGCTTTCGCCCGGGAAAGGCCCCGGCCAAGCTGATCGAGGCGCGCGTGGGCCGCGACTCGATCCTGGCTCAGGTCGTCAACGACGCACTGCCGGGTAAGTACTCGGAGGCCGTGGCAGAAACCGAGACCAAGGCGATCGGGCAGCCGGAGATCGACCTGTCCGAGCTGAAGTACGGCGAGAGCATCAGTTTCACCGCCGAGGTCGATGTCCGTCCGGAGATCGAGTTGCCCGACTACTCGACGCTTGCGGTCGAGGTCGACGCCATCGCCGACGACGAGGACGCAGTCAACGAACAGCTCGAGGGCCTGCGCGGTCGGTTCGGCACGCTCAAGGGCGTCGATCGTCCCGTCGAGAACGGTGATCACGTGTCGATCGACCTGTCGGCGACCGTCGACGGTGAGAAGGTCGAGGACGCGTCCACCGAGGGACTGTCACACGAAGTCGGCTCCGGGCAGCTGATCGACGGCCTCGACGAGGCGCTCGTCGGTCTCAATGCCGGTGAGTCGACCACCTTCACGACCAAGCTGGTGGCGGGAGAGCATGCCGGCGCCGACGCCGAGGTGACAGTCAAGGTGAACTCGGTCAAGGAGCGCGAGCTCCCCGAACTCGACGACGAGTTCGCGCAGATGGCGTCCGAGTTCGACACCGTCGACGAGCTGCGTGAGTCCATCGTCGAACGCGTCGAACAGTCGAAGCGCTTCGAGCAGGCCAACGCCATTCGCGATGCCGTCCTCGACAAGCTGATCGAGACCGTCGAGATCCCGCTGCCGGAGAACGTCGTGCAGGCCGAGGTCGACGGACAGCTCGAGCAGGTGCTGCACAGCATCGGCCACGACGACGCTGTCTTCGAGCAGTTGCTCGAGGCGCAGGGCACCACGCGTGAGGAATTCGAGAACAACGCCCGCGAGTCTGCGGAGAAGTCAGTCCGTACCCAGCTGCTGCTCGACGCGATCGCCGAGCAGCAGGAGACCGAGGTCAGCCAGGACGAGTTGACCCAGCAGATCCTGTTCCAGGCGCAGCGTTACGGAATGGCTCCGCAGGAGTTCATCCAGCAGCTGACCCAGGCGAACCAGGTCGGCGCCGTGTACGCCGACGTACGCCGCGGCAAGGCCCTGGCCGGGATCGTCGACGAGGTGACCGTGACCGACTCCGACGGCAAGACCGTCGACACCGCCGAGTTCTTCGGCGGGGCCGATGCCGACGAAGCCGATGCCGACGCCTCGGACACAGCCGACGATGCGAAGACCGACGACAAGGGCGAGGACGCCTGACATCACGACGCAGGACGCGACAGCCGGATTCTGGGCAATGCCCGGGTCCGGCTGTTCTGCTCTCAGCGAATAGGGGTGTCATCGGCGGTATCGGAACCCGCCGATTGACTACTGTCGGAGAAGACGATCCCGAGCACTCGCGATCGCACCGAACGCGAGATCCCAGAAGACCAGAGGTCGAACGGGATTCGAGTTCTTCGAGTATTCGGGATCAACGAGCACACGGGCCCCGGCTTCGCTGGGGCGCCGATGACAGACCACAAACGACAGACAAGGTGGGAACCGTGAGCAAGCCGACCATTTACACACCATCGATGAGTTCAGGAGTCGCGGGGCTGAACCTGAGCGACTCGGTGTTCGAACGGCTGCTGCGCGAGCGGATCATCTTCCTGGGCACTCAGGTCGACGACGACATCGCGAACAAGCTGTGTGCGCAGATCCTGCTGCTCTCGGCCGAAGACCCGACGCGCGACATCCACATGTACATCAACTCGCCGGGCGGTTCGGTCACCGCCGGCATGGCGATCTTCGACACGATGGAACTCGCCGAGTGCGACATCGCCACCTACGCGATGGGCCTCGCAGCATCGATGGGTCAGTTCCTGCTCACCGCGGGTGCCAAGGGCAAGCGCTACGCGCTGCCGCATGCGCGCATCATGATGCACCAGCCGTCCGCGGGTATCGGTGGTACCGCCGCCGACATCGCCATCCAGGCCGAGCAGTTCGCAACCATCAAGAAGCAGATGAACGAGCTCAACGCCGAACACACCGGGCAGACGGTCGAGCAGATCGAGATCGACGCCGATCGCGACAAGTGGTTCACCGCGGACGCGGCCAAGGACTACGGCCTGGTCGACCGCGTGATCTCGCGTGCCAGGGCGGTCTCGTAGATCCGTTTTCGTCCCCAGGAACCGAGAACGACCACCGTCGAGTTCATTCGCCACCCACACTTTCACGGAGCAGATCATGACGAACATGTACGACTCGCTGCCGGCTGACGTCGCCGCAGGGATCCCCGCATCGGCCCTCGCGCTGAAGAACATCGAAATGCGGTACATCCTCCCGCAATTCATCGAGCACACCCCGAACGGGCAGCGTCAGTACGACCCGTACGCAAAGCTCTTCGAGGAGCGCATCGTGTTCGTCGGCACCCCTATCGACCAGACGGTCGCCAACGACGTGATGGCGCAGCTCCTCGTGCTCGAGTCGCAGGATCCCGACCGCGACATCACGATGTACATCAATTCGCCCGGCGGCAGCGTCCCGGACATGCTCGCCATCTACGACACGATGCAGTACGTCCACTGCGACATCGTGACCGTGTGCCTCGGCGAGGCGGCGTCGGCGGCGGCGATCCTGCTCGCAGGCGGCAGTCCCGGCAAGCGGGCCGCACTGCCGAACGCGACTATCCTCATCCACCAGCCACGCACCGGTGGAGCGTTCCAGGGTCAGGTGTCCGACCTCGAGATCCAGGCTGCCGAGATCGAGCGCATCCGCAATCGGCTCGACGAGATCCTTGCCGGACACACCGGGCAGACCAAGGAGAAGATTCGTAAGGACACCGACCGCGACAACATCCTGACCGCCGACCAGGCGAAGGAATACGGGATCGTGGACGAGGTGTTCGAGTATCGGAAGAAGTCGCTCAAGAAGTAGCGACACACCCGCGAGGTTCCCCGGGGCGGTGCGGGACAAGGGGCATGCTTGAGTGCCGCACCGCTCGGGCGGGCAGGTGGTCGGAGACGTCGAAAAGTCGTCGACGACATTTGCTCTTATCGGTCGAAGTTATGTCCACGCGCGGGTACCGTCGTGATATCGGGCGATCCTGCGTGAAGCGATAGTCCGCGTCCGACTGCCTCTGCAACGGGTTCTTTCGAGACGACACGACGACACGGCAGCACGGCAAGCAAGGGAAGTAGGTACAGCGCGCGATGGCACGAATCGGAGACGGCGGCGATCTGCTGAAGTGCTCGTTCTGTGGCAAGAGTCAGAAGCAGGTCAAGAAGCTCATTGCCGGACCCGGCGTGTACATCTGTGACGAGTGCATCGACCTCTGCAACGAGATCATCGAAGAAGAGCTCGCCGAGAACGGCGACGTGAAGCTCGACGAGCTGCCCAAACCGGCAGAGATCCGCGACTTCCTCGAGAACTACGTCATCGGACAGGACACAGCCAAGCGCACGCTCGCGGTCGCCGTCTACAACCACTACAAGCGCATCCAGGCCGGGGAGAAGAAGGACTCGCGCAGCGGTGAGGTCGTCGAACTCGCCAAGTCGAACATCCTGATGCTGGGACCGACCGGCTGCGGCAAGACCTACCTCGCGCAGACCCTGGCCAAGATGCTCAACGTGCCGTTCGCGATCGCCGATGCAACGGCGCTCACCGAGGCCGGCTACGTGGGCGAGGACGTCGAGAACATTCTTCTCAAACTGATCCAGGCCGCCGACTACGACGTCAAGCGCGCCGAGACGGGCATCATCTACATCGACGAGGTCGACAAGATCGCCCGCAAGAGCGAGAACCCGTCGATCACGCGCGATGTCTCCGGCGAGGGCGTGCAACAAGCATTGCTGAAGATCCTCGAGGGCACGCAGGCCTCCGTACCGCCGCAGGGTGGGCGCAAGCATCCGCACCAGGAGTTCATCCAGATCGACACGACCAACGTGCTGTTCATCGTCGCCGGTGCGTTCGCGGGTCTCGAGAAGATCATCTCGGAGCGCATCGGCAAGCGGGGGATCGGTTTCGGCAACGAGGTCGCCAGTCGCGAAGACGTCGACACCACCGATCACTTCGCCGACGTCATGCCTGAGGACCTCATCAAGTTCGGTCTGATCCCCGAGTTCATCGGTCGTCTGCCGATGATCGCTTCAGTGACCAATCTCGACAAGGAATCGCTTGTGTCGATCCTGTCGGAACCCAAGAACGCGCTGGTCAAGCAGTACACCAAGCTCTTCGACATGGACGACGTCGAACTCGAGTTCACCCAGGACGCCTTGGAAGCCGTCGCCGACCAGGCGATCCATCGCGGCACCGGGGCTCGCGGCCTGCGCGCCATCATGGAGGAAGTACTGCTTCCCGTCATGTACGACATCCCCAGCCGCGACGACGTCGAGAAGGTCGTCGTGACCGCCGAGACCGTCAACGACAACGTGCTGCCGACCATCGTGCCGCGGTCGAGCAACTCCGAGGAGCGTCGGGACAAGAGCGCCTGACACCTCTGATCCTTGAAACGCGGGTCATCGTCTCCGGACGGTGACCCGCGTTTCGTCGTCTTGCTGATTTCGACGCCGCGGCTGGTACAGACTGGGCAGATGACACGCAGCGAAGAAAAGACCGCGGGCATTGTGTTGGCGGGCGGCCGTTCACGCAGGATGGGCAGCGACAAGGCGGCGCTCGACTGGAACGGCGAGCCGATGCTCGCCGGGGTGGTCCGCACCATCTCGCAGCGCTGCGATCCGGTGTTCGTGGTCGCGACCGAGGACTCGGGAGCCTACCGGTTGCTGCACGGCACAGGCGGCCCGGAAGCCGTGTGGGTGACCGATGAGGAGCCCGGTGCCGGTCCGCTCGCGGGACTCGCGGTCGGCCTTGCGGCGGCGCGTGACGCGGGATGCTCACACGCGTTCGTCTCGGCCACCGACATGCCGCTCATCGAACCCGGCCTGATCGACGAACTGCTGGTCGCGGTGACCGACTCGGCGGGAGCCGTGGTCGCTCACGACAACGAGCGCGACCATCCCATGGCGGCGATCTACCGCACCGACGCCGCCGACGCCATCGCCGAACTCGTCTCAGCAGGGGAGCGTCGGATGACCGCGGCCCTCGAAGCGATCGGAACCTATCGGGTGACCGTCTCCGACCCTCTCTGGCTGACCAACGTGAACTCGCCCGAGGATGTTCATCGTGTCCGTGTTTCGGCCGATGCCGCGCGTGCCGAGGCCATCGGCTGAGCGCTCCGCGGAGAGGGTGTGAGTGTCGTCGGAGCGGTTCCCTAAGATTGAGGGGTGACCGACTCGACGCCTGCGCTGCCGAAGTCCTGGGACCCTGCCGACCACGAGTCGAAGCTCTACCAGGGCTGGGTTGACGCCGGATACTTCACCCCGGATGCCTCCAGCGACAAGCCTGCCTACTCCATCGTCATCCCACCGCCCAACGTCAACGGGTCGCTGCACATGGGGCATGCCTACGAGCATGTCCTGATGGACGCGCTGACCCGGCGTGCCCGGATGCAGGGCTACGAGACGCTGTGGCTGCCAGGTATGGATCACGCAGCCATCGCGATGCAGACGATGGTCGAGCGCAAGCTCGCCGCCGAGGGTTTGACCCGCGACGACCTCGGCCGCGACGCCTTCATCGAGCGTGTCTGGCAGGAGAAGGCCGAGATCAGCGGCAACATCGGTGAGCAGATGCGCCGACTCGGTGATGGCGTCGACTGGACCCGCGAGCGTTTCACGATGGACGAGGGACTCTCGCGCGCGGTCCAGACGGTCTTCAAGAAGATGTACGACGACGGGCTGATCTACCAGGCGGAGCGCCTCGTCAACTGGTCGCCGGTGCTCAAGACCGCCGTCAGCGATATCGAGGTCAGCTACGCCGACGTCGAGGGCGAACTCGTCAGTTTCCGCTACGGGTCCCTCGACGATTCACAGCCCCACATCGTCGTCGCGACCACGCGAATGGAGACGATGCTCGGCGACACGGCGATCGCAGTGCATCCCGACGACGAGCGGTACGCCGATCTCGTCGGCACCGAACTCGACCACCCGTTCGTCGATCGAAAGATCCCGGTCATCGCCGACGACTACGTCGATCCGGATTTCGGTACCGGCGCCGTCAAGATCACCCCGGCACACGACCCGAACGACTTCGCGGTCGGGACGCGACACGGGCTGCCGATGCCGACGATCATGGATGAGGAAGCGCACATCGCCGGCACCGGAACCGAGTTCGACGGCATGGACCGCTTCGAGGCCAGGGTCAAGATTCGCGAGGCGCTCGCCACACAGGGTCGGATCGTGAAAGAAGTTCGGCCGTACCTGCACAGCGTCGGGCACTCGGAGCGCACGGGCGAGCCGATCGAGCCCCGTCTGTCCATGCAGTGGTGGGTCAAGGTGGAATCGCTGGCCAAGGCCGCTGGTGACGCCGTGCGGGACGGGTCGACGGTGATCCACCCGACGTCGATGGAGCCACGGTGGTTCGCATGGGTCGACGACATGCACGACTGGACCATCTCGCGGCAGTTGTGGTGGGGACACCGCATCCCGATCTGGTACGGCCCCGACGGTGAGGTCGTGTGCGTCGGACCCGACGAGCAGGCCCCCGAGGGATACGTCCAGGAGACCGACGTGCTCGACACGTGGTTCTCCTCGGGCCTGTGGCCGTTCTCCACCCTCGGCTGGCCCGAGGACACCCCGGATTTCGAGAAGTTCTATCCCACATCGGTTCTCGTCACCGGGTACGACATCCTGTTCTTCTGGGTGGCGAGGATGATGATGTTCGGCACGTACGTCGGCAAGGATCTCGACGCCGACAAGAAGGTGCCGTTCCACAACCTGTTCCTCCATGGCCTGGTGCGCGACGAGCACGGGAAGAAGATGTCGAAGTCGCGCGGTAACGGCATCGACCCGCTCGACTGGGTCGACCGCTTCGGAGCCGACGCCCTGCGTTTCACGCTCGCCCGCGGCGCCAACCCGGGTTCGGACATCTCCGTCGGCGAGGACCACGCGCAATCGTCGCGCAACTTCGCGACCAAGCTGTACAACGCCACGAAGTTCGCGCTGATGAACGGCGCACAGGTGCCTGCCGATGGCGAACTGCCCGACGCCGCGGACCTGACCGTCGCCGACCGCTGGATTCTCGGACGCCTGGATGAAGTGCTCGCGGAGGTCGACGCGGGGTTCGACTCCTACGAGTTCTCGAAGGCCTGCGAGGCGTTGTACCACTTCGCGTGGGACGAGGTCTGCGACTGGTACCTCGAGCTCGCCAAGGTGCAGTTTGCCGAAGAGGATCCGAAACGCTCGAGGTCGACGGCCCTGGTGCTCGGCGCGGTTCTCGATCCGCTATTGCGTGCGCTGTCGCCGGTCATGCCGTTCGTCACCGAAGTGTTGTGGAAGACGCTGACCGGGGGCGAGTCCGTCGTGATCGCCTCGTGGCCGACACGATCCACGCGTGAACTGGACACCGCCGCGGCCACCGAGATCGATGACCTGCAGCGCCTGATCACCGAGGTCCGACGCTTCCGCAGCGATCAGGGGCTCCGTCCCGGGCAGCGGGTCGCGGCCGAGATCGACGGTCTCGACGTCGCGGGGCTGGGGGATACGCGGCCCTACCTGGATTCGCTTGCCCGTCTTGATCCCGCGGGCGACGGCTTCGCGGCGACGGCGACCATCGATGTGCGTCTGTCGTCGGCGACGGTCACCGTGCGCATCGACACCTCGGGAACCGTCGACATCGACGCCGAGCGCAAACGCGCGGCCAAGGATCTCGCCGCCGCCGAAAAGGAACTGGCCCAGACGACCGGAAAGCTCGGCAACGAGCAGTTTCTCGCCAAGGCGCCCGACAACGTCGTCGCCAAGATCCGACAACGGCAGCAGGTTGCGACCGAAGAAGTCGAGCGGCTCACGGCGAAACTGGCATCGCTGGGCGGGTCATGAGCCCGCGCGACGGCCGGTCCGACCGGTCGGACGACGACTACGTTCCCGAATCAGTCGACGGGGACGACGAGCCGATCTTCACATCCGCCGACTTCGCGGGATACGAGGACGGCGACGTCGAACCGGACCCGATGAACCTGGGCTCGCTCCTCGGTGACGACATCGACGACACACCGATCATCGTCGTCGACAGCCCGTCGGATCTCGCCGAGCTCGCGGATCTGGAGAACGAACTCGACACGCGGTGGCCGGAAACGCGAATCGAGCCGTCGCTCACGCGCATTGCGGCGTTGATGGATCTCCTGGGTTCGCCGCAGCACGCCTATCCGGCTATCCACATCGCCGGTACCAACGGCAAGACGTCTGTCACGCGGATGGTCGATGCACTGATGGTCGCGTTGCATCGTCGATCCGGCCGCTACACGAGCCCGCACCTGCAGCGGGTCACCGAACGCATCGCCGTCGACGGCCGGCCGATCTCGGCGCGCGACTTCATCGACACCTATCGCGACATCGAGCCCTACATCACCATGGTCGACGATTCGTCGACGGCGGCCGACGGTCCGCGGATGAGTAAGTTCGAGGTCCTCACCGCCATCGCGTTCGCCTACTTCGCCGAGGCGCCCGTCGACGTCGCAGTGGTCGAGACGGGGATGGGCGGGCGTTGGGACGCAACCAACGTCGTCGATGCGACGGTCGCCGTCATCACCCCGATCGCGATGGATCACGCCGACTACCTCGGCGATTCGCTCGCCGCGATCGCAGGGGAGAAGGCCGGGATCATCAAGCCGGCCAAGGACGATCTGGTGGTGACCGATCCCGTGACGGTGATCGCGCCGCAGGAGCCCGAGGTGATGGACGTTCTGCTACGCGAGGCCGTTGCACAGGACACCGTCGTCGCACGGCAGAACTCGGAGTTCGCCGTGCTCGATTCGATCACCGCGGTCGGCGGCCAGATGCTGCGGCTGCAGGGACTCGGCGGCGTGTACGACGAGGTCTTCCTGCCACTGCACGGCGAGCACCAGGCGCAGAATGCCTCGATCGCGCTTGCTGCCGTCGAAGCGTTCTTCGGTGCCGGCCCCGATCGACAGCTCGACATCGACGCCGTCCGTGCCGGTTTCGCCGCGGTCAGCAGTCCCGGAAGGCTCGAACGTGTGCGCAGCGCGCCGACGGTGTTCGTCGACGCCGCGCACAACCCGCACGGGGCGCACGCCTTGGCACACGCACTGACCGACGAGTTCGACTTCCGACGTCTCGTCGGCGTCATCGGGATGCTCGGCGACAAGGACGCCGAGGGATTCCTCACCGAGCTCGAGCCGGTGCTCGACGCGGTGGTCGTCACCAACAACGGATCACCCCGGGCGGTCGAGACCGAGGCTCTCGCCGAGACCGCACGCGAGGTGTTCGGCGAGGAACGGGTCCACGTGGAGCCGTTCCTGCCCGACGCCGTCGAGATGGCGATCGGACTCGCAGAGGAATCCGACGGCGAACCGGTCTCCGGAGCGGGCGTGGTGATCACCGGGTCGGTCGTGACCGCAGGTGCGGGACGTACCCTGTTCGGGAAGGACCCGTCATGAGCGAATCCGCAAGTGAGGCACCGAAGTTCACTCCACCGACAAACGATCCGTGGAAGGGCCTGCGCGGTGTCATGGCGGGCACGATGGTGCTCGAGATCATCGTGATGATCCTGACCTTCCCGATCGTGGCGCGGGTGGGAAACGGCCTGACGTGGGTTTCCGGAACGTACCTGGGTGTGGTGACGCTGCTCATGGTGCTCGCCGTCGGAATGCAGAAGCGACCTCAGGCACTGAACATCGATCTGGCACTGCAGGTGCTTGTCATCATCGGTGGTGTCTTCCACTGGTCCATCGCGGTGATCGGTGTGATCTTCGGTTGCGTGTGGCTCTACATCCGCTACATCAAGGGTGACGTCCAGAAACGGATCGACCGCGGACTGCTCTACGGTCAGGAGCCGATCGAGGGGTGAGGGCGTCGCCGCAATTGTCCGATTAGCGCGCGGCGCAACGGATTTCGCTACTGTGGCCTCCCGGGACGACGTTCGTCGTCCGAGTTGAGGGGGCCACCGACGTGAGTGATCTGTCCTACCCGCAAGCCGTCGTGCTCGGATTGTTGCAGGGTGTCACCGAACTGTTCCCGGTATCGAGTCTCGGGCATTCGATCCTGGTGCCTGCGTGGCTCGGCGGCGACTGGGCTTCGCTGGTCACCGAGTCGAAAAGCTCCGGTCACACTCCCTTCCTGGCATTCGTCGTCGCGCTGCACGTGGCGACCGCGCTCGCCTTGATCCTTTTCTACTGGCGTGACTGGGTGCGTATCGTCACCGGACTCATCCGGTCCATTCGGCGTCGCAGCGTCGTCGACGACAACGACGGTCGGCTGGCGTGGCTTCTCATCGCGGGCACGATTCCGGTGGGCGTTGTGGGCCTGATCGCCGAGAAGCCGCTGCGCGTGCTCTTCGCGACACCCATCGCCGCGGCCATCCTGCTGTTCCTCAACGGACTGGTGCTGCTCACGACGGAGCTACTCCGCAGAAGGCAGCGTCGGATCGGTCGCCATGCAGTCGCTCGTGAGGCACCTGCCCGGTCGGTCGCCTCGTTGTCGATGAAGGAGGGGGCGGCGATAGGGTCGGCGCAGATCCTGGCGCTCTTCCCCGGGATCTCCCGGTCGGGGTCGACGATTTCGGCTGGGCTACTGCGTGGACTCGATCACGAGGACGCCGCGCACTTCGCATTCTTGCTTGCCACGCCGGTCATTCTCGCTGCGGGTGTCCTGAAGATTCCCGAGTTGTTCGGCCCCGATGGTCAGGGCATCGGAGGGCAGGTGGTCGTGGGTTCGGTGTGCGCCTTCGTCGCCGCATTCGCCGCGGTGGCATTCCTGGCGAAGTACTTTCACACGCGAACGCTCTATCCCTTCGTGGTCTACTGCCTCGTCGCCGGTGCCATCAGCATCGTGCGGTTCGCCTGAGCTGCATCGACCCGTATCGCACTGCGGCCGATACGGCATATGTGATGTAGTCATCTTTCCATTCGGTGAGTGCTCTGTGACAATGGCGCACGCACCGGGGGCATGCGAGCGAGGCCTCCCGTGCCGCACGCACACCGACGGCGGGACATCCCGTCGCGCAGCGGGTGCCCAGTACGGCGTCAGACGCACATCCACCCGAGAGGAGCCGCGTGACCTTTCGCGCCCCGACCAGCCCCATCCACTCCCCGGCGACCGCCACCTCGCGACGTCTTCGAGTCGCGCTCACCGCGGCAGCATCGATCGCGCTGGTGCCGCTTGGTGCGATGAGCGCGCCGGAGGCCTCGGCCGTACCCGCGCCGTCGGCGCCGCACTCGACCGCACCGCACTCGACCGCACCACAATCCGGGCAGCCACATACGCCGGGAGCTCGTGGATCGTCAGAGTCGGACATCCCGCTCCCGACACCGGGTCCACCCATGCCCGTTCCGGACGACGCATACGGTTACCTCGCGACACACGATCTCACCGTGAGAATGAACGCGATGAATCTGCCGCAGGCAGTGGCCGCACTTCCGGTGCCGGACTCCTATCGACCCGCGAACCTCGCTTTCGCGGGCCAGTTCGACCGGGCGGTGACAGCGGCGCTGGCCGCGCCCGGCGGGTGCGTCCAGGTGATCATCAATTCGCACACCGCGGCGGGCAACCTCTTCGACTACGGATTCTTCCCGATCGAACCCAAGTACTGCCCGTGATCGTGCGTGCCGAACCGTCGGTCCGGGCGGAGAACCGGCGGTGCGCATGGAGAAGCGGCGTCGGGTCGCTACAGTGTGCTCGTGACTGAACGGACTCTGGTACTCATCAAGCCCGACGGCGTCTCCCGTGCGCTGGTCGGCGACATCCTCGCCCGCATCGAGCGCAAGGGTCTCACCTTTGCCGCGCTCGAACTCAAGAACGTCAGCGACGACCTCGCCGCCAAGCATTACGCGGAGCACGAGGGCAAGCCCTTCTACCCGTCGCTGGTGGAATTCATCACCTCGGGCCCGCTCGTCGCGGCCGTTCTCGAAGGCCCGCGTGCCGTCGCGGCGTTTCGGCAGATCGCCGGCGGGACCGATCCGGTTGAGAAGGCCGTACCGGGCACGATCCGCGGCGATTTCGCATTGAGCACGCAGTACAACCTCGTCCACGGTTCGGACTCGCCGGAATCGGCCGAGCGCGAGATCGCACTCTGGTTTCCCGACCTGACCGTCTGACAGATCCCCGCGTATCCGAGCGCGCGTCGACGGCAGTACACCCCGTTGACGCGCGCTTTCGCGCATAGTTTGCGGGATACGACGCACCGTATGGGATACTTGCTTGGTTATCGCGAACACACTCTGCTCGTGATGACGACGATGGCGTTCGGCGTCGGACGCAGCAGTGGAGATCGTTGCCAGTGGTAGCGGTCCACACGGCTCGCGTGCGACAGATCGCTTTCCCCATGGACGTCGAGAAGAGACTCGACGGGCGGCCCAGGCCGCCGCGCATGGCGTGGAAGGCATGACGGACCTCATCACCCAGCAAGAGCGCAACCTGCGGACTCCGGACAACGGAACACCAGGAGCGCGGAGACCATATAACACCGGTCCGGGAGGACCGGGACACACGAGAGACCCCCGCGTGGCCGCCGACAATGTCGCGCCCGGGGGTTCAAGGAGACATCAGTGACCGACAACGGGTCGCCGATCGACGCGAACGCTGCGTCAGGCTCGGCGGAGGATTTTCCCAGCAAGCTCCGGGTGCACGCGCTGGCGCGCACTCTCGGCCTCACGAGCAGGCAGGTGCTCGCGCATCTCGCCGAATTGGGCTGGCACAGTCGTAGTGCCCAGTCGAGCGTCGAGCGAAGCATGGCGCAGGCCGTCGCCGACCGCGTGCGCAACCATGTGGAGGTCGACGACGCCGGACTAGCCGTCGACGCACCAGCGCCGGTAGCCGAGCAGCCGGGCACCTCCGACTCGACTGTCGCGGATTCCGAGCCCGCAGGGGTGGCAGAGCCGACCGAGGCCCCCACAGCCGCCGAAGAGCCGCAGGCGGCCGATGAGCCTGCAGCCGCGGCGGCCGGGGCCGAAGCTCCGGCGGCGACGCCCGCGCAAACCTCGGAGGCCGCGGCTCCCGAGGGCACCACCGCCGACGTCGCGATCGCAGGCGCGGAGGGTTCACAAGAGGGGAACCCGGAGCCGACCGGGTCGGCCACAGAGGGGGAACCAGAGCCGACCGGGTCGGCGACGCTGTTCTCCGCGATAGAGACAGAGAGCCCACAAGCGCCGGCGGCTGCAGAAGCCGTCGCAGCAAGCCCGCTGTTTCTCCCGCCTCAGCCTGCGACCGTCACCGAGACCTCCGCCGGCCGTCACCGCAAGAACGCGGATGCGGATAGGGACGGCACTGACAAGGCGGGCTCGGATAAGGCCGGCGCGCCTGCCGCCTCCGACAGCGCGCCCGACGACGACCGTTCCGATGACGCTGCGCGGACAGACGCGAACACCGTGGATTCGGCCGACACCGACGACTCCGAGGGCTCCGGCGACGAAGGCGGCCGCAATCGTCGGCGTCGTCGTGGCCGTCGTGGCCGTGGCCGCGGCCGTGGTGATCAGAATGATCGCGACCAGGGCGAGGGCACGAGCTCTGCTGACTCGACGGACACAGTCGGGTCGGACCAGACCGACACCGCGGGGTCCGAAGCCGCGGAGTCCGACGCCGAAGATGGCCGTCCGTCAGGAAAGAAGCGTAAGAAGTCCGGCAAGGGCAAAGCGGCCGAGGGCAAGGGGACCGGAAGCTCCTCGGACGACACCGGCTCCGACGACGAGGCGGACGCGGACACGACTGACGCCGACGATGCCGACAACGGGTCCGAGGATGCCGACTCAGACGGTTCGTCGACCAAGCGCCGTCGCCGTCGCCGTCGTCGCAAGGGAGGCGGCGAAGGAGACGACGTCTCGCCCGACGATCCGCCGAACACCGTCGTCCACGAGCGCGAGCCGCGCAGCAAGCGCGCCCGCGACGAGGTGCAGGGAATCTCGGGCTCGACGCGACTGGAGGCCAAGCGCCAACGCCGTCGTGACGGACGCGACGCGGGGCGTCGCCGTCCGCCGATCCTGAGCGAGTCTGAGTTCCTCGCGCGTCGTGAGGCCGTCGACCGCGTGATGGTGGTGCGCGAGCGCAGTGCCAACGTGCGGCTCGCGCAGTCCGACGAACACGAGCACGTCACGCCCGTCGAGGACTACACACAGGTCGCAGTGCTCGAGGACGGTGTGCTCGTCGAGCACTTCGTCACCACGGAGACGTCGTCGTCGATGGTCGGCAACATCTACATCGGCCGGGTGCAGAACGTCCTGCCCGGCATGGAAGCGGCGTTCGTCGATATCGGCCGGGGACGCAACGGCGTGCTCTATGCCGGTGAGGTCAACTGGGACGCGGCGGGCCTCGACGGCGGTTCGCGCAAGATCGAGCAGGCTCTCAAACCGGGCGACCCCGTGCTCGTGCAGGTCAGCAAGGACCCGGTGGGCCACAAGGGCGCCCGACTCACCACGCAGATCTCACTGGCCGGTCGCTACCTGGTCTACGTGCCCGGCGGGACGTCGACCGGAATCAGTCGCAAGTTGCCCGACGTCGAGCGCAAGCGCCTCAAGCAGATCCTGGCGAAGCTGGTTCCCGACGACGCCGGAGTCATCATCCGCACGGCATCGGAAGGTGTCAGCGCAGACGATCTCGCCGCCGACATCGAACGCCTCGAGAAGCAGTGGAAGTCGATCGACGAGGCATTCGGCAAGGCCAACAAGGGATCGGTCTCGCCTCGCCCGCTCTACGAGGAACCCGACCTGCTGGTTCGCGTCGTGCGTGACCTGTTCAACGAGGATTTCAAGAAGCTCGTGGTCGAAGGCGACAAGGCGTGGAACCTGGTCGAGGGCTACGTCAGCTCTGTCGCACCCGACCTCATGGAACGCGTCGAGCGGTTCGAACGACCGCACGCCGACGCTCCCGACTCCTTCGTGGTGCATCGCATCGACGAGCAGCTGGCGAAGGCACTCGACCGGAAGGTGTGGCTCCCGTCGGGCGGCACGCTGATCATCGAGCACACCGAGGCGATGACCGTCGTCGACGTCAACACCGGCAAGTTCACCGGCTCGGGGGGCAACCTCGAGGAAACGGTGACGCGCAACAACCTCGAGGCCGCCGAGGAGATCGTGCGCCAGATGCGGCTGCGCGACATCGGCGGCATGATCATCGTCGACTTCATCGACATGGTGCTCGAATCCAACCGTGACCTGGTGCTGCGTCGGCTCACCGAGGCGCTTTCGCGTGACCGCACCCGCCACCAGGTCTCCGAGGTCACATCCCTCGGCCTGGTGCAGATGACACGCAAGCGACTCGGTACCGGTCTGCTCGAGGCGTTCTCGACGACCTGTACGACCTGCGGTGGCCGCGGAATCATCGTGCATTCGAGCCCGGTCGAGGTGACCTCCGACGACGGCGCGAAGTCGGAGAACTCCGGGACCAAGCGGTCGCGGCGTAACAAGAAGAAGACCGAACCGGTCGAGCAGAAGCCCGCGCACAACCCGGCAGAACACCCGATGTTCCGCGCCATGGCAGCACACGCCCACGACGAAGACGGCGAGGTCATCGACGTCGAGACGGTCGTCGACGAGGCCGTGACGTCCCCGACCGATGCGACGGCCGCACGGTCGGCGGACGAGAGCGCACAGTCGGGGGACGGGAGCGCCCAGTCGGCGGACGAGGGCGCACGGTCGGAGGACGAGGGCGCACGGTCGGTGGACGGGAGCGCCCAGTCGGCAGACGGGAGCGCCCAGTCGGCAGACGGGAGCGCCCAGTCAGCGGACGAGAGCGCACAGTCGGCGAAACGTCGACGCCGCGCGGTTCGCCGGGCAGCGTCGCCGACCGGGACTGCCGAGCCGGTGGTTCTCACCGACGAGGCGCCCGCCAGTGAACCGCTGACCACGTTCGGTCCGGTGTCGTCGGCCCCGACGACCGTCGCGGTGCGCCGCAGGCCGCGGCGGCGGACGGCTGGACGGCCTGCAGGTCCGCCGGTCGAGGACTGACCTGATCGGCGGCTGTGCTGACGTGGTATGGCGAGTTTGACCCAGCGGCGAGGCGTCCCGTAATCTTGATTGGTCGCCTTCCGCGGCGGGTTCGAGCTGTGCCGGTTATGCCATGGACACCGCTGACGAGACCCGCGGACAGGCCCTCTGGTGTGATCCGTGAGCATCCCGGGCAGTAATGCCCGATGCCGTGCGGCCCGCACCGGGACGCACACACCCACAACGCTCGTGCGCGACGGACGCGCAACGAGCCCGATGATGAGTAAGAGGACAGCTTCGATGGCAACGTACGCGATCGTCAAGACCGGCGGTAAGCAGTACAAGGTCGCTGAGGGCGACATTGTGAAGGTCGAGAAGATCGACAGCGAGCCAGGCAGCAGCGTGAGCCTGCCCGTGGCGCTGGTCGTCGACGGCTCGACCCTGACCACCGACGCGGACAAGCTCGCGAAGATCTCGGTCACCGGCGAGGTGGTCGAGCACGTCAAGGGCCCGAAGATCCGCATCCACAAGTTCAAGAACAAGACCGGCTACCACAAGCGCCAGGGCCACCGTCAGAAGCTGACGGTCCTCAAGGTCACCGGTATCAAGTAATTTCCGGGGCCACGGCCCTGATCCCCACCCAGACATCCAGGTAGCCAGGAGGACGAGAAAATGGCACACAAGAAGGGCGCGTCCAGCTCGCGCAACGGTCGCGATTCCAACGCCCAGCGCCTCGGTGTGAAGCGCTTCGGCGGCCAGCAGGTCAGCGCCGGTGAGATCCTGGTCCGCCAGCGCGGCACCAAGTTCCACCCGGGCGTCAACGTCGGCCGCGGCGGCGACGACACCCTGTTCGCTCTCGAGTCGGGCGCCGTGCAGTTCGGCACCAAGCGCGGCCGCAAGACCGTGAACATCGTTCCGGAGACCGCGCAGGCCTGACCGAGCGGTTTTCGAGCACAGCTCTCATCACAGGGCGGGCCAGGGGCATATGCACCCGGCCCGCCCTGTTGTTTGTTTCAGAAGTACGCGGTTTGTTTGAGAAGTACGCGGTTTGTTTCATAAGTACACGGTTCGTCAAGTAGAGATCAGGTTCGACGAGGCGTCCGCGGTAGGTGCGGAGATCATCGAACGAGAAAGGACGTCATGTCGCGGTTCGTCGACCGGGTGACGATTCACGTCGCCGCGGGCAATGGTGGCCACGGCTGTTCGTCGGTGCATCGGGAGAAGTTCAAGCCCCTCGGCGGCCCGGACGGCGGCAACGGGGGTAACGGCGGCTCCGTGCGGCTCGTCGTCGACCCGCAGGTGCACACACTGCTCGACTTCCACTTCCGGCCGCACGCGAAGGCCGGCAACGGGACGCCGGGTATGGGAGACCACCGCAACGGCGCCACCGGCGACGACCTGATTCTCCACGTACCCGACGGCACCGTCGTGCTCGATGAGAAGGGCACCATTCTCGCCGATCTGGTCGGGGAGGGGACGACGTTCGACGCCGCGTCGGGTGGACGTGGCGGACTCGGCAACGCCGCGCTGGCGTCGAAGGCGCGCAAGGCTCCCGGCTTCGCACTTCTCGGTGAGGAGGGGCAGCATCGCGATCTCGTCCTGGAACTGAAGTCGGTCGCCGACGTCGGTCTCGTGGGGTTCCCATCCGCGGGCAAGTCGTCATTGGTGTCGGTGCTGTCGGCGGCCAAGCCGAAGATCGCCGACTATCCGTTCACCACGCTGCAGCCCAACCTGGGCGTGGTGCAGACCGCAGGCGGCGTATTCACCATCGCCGACGTCCCCGGACTGATTCCCGGTGCGTCGACCGGTCGCGGTCTCGGACTGGAGTTCCTGCGGCACCTGGAGCGGTGTGCGGTTCTCGCCCACGTCGTCGACCTGGCGACGCTGGAACCCGGCCGTGATCCCGTGTCCGACATCGACGCGCTCGAAGCAGAACTCGCCGCGTACGAGCCCGCACTTCACTCCGATCACGGGCTCGGCGACCTCGCCGAACGCCCGCGGGTGGTGATCCTGAACAAGACGGACGTGCCTGAGGCCAACGAGCTCGCGGATCTCGTCGAACCCGAACTCGCAGAACGCGGTTGGCCCGTGTTCCGTATCTCTGCAGTTGCACACCAGGGTCTCAAGGAGCTGACCGACGCGCTCGCCACGATGGTCGAGGAGTATCGCCGAGCACATCCCAAGCCTGCGGCCCGTCGTCCCGTCATCCGCCCGAAGGCCGTGGACGACAGTGGATTCACGGTGGTCGCCGACCCCGCGACGCCCGGCGGTTTCATCGTGCGGGGTACCAGGCCCGAGCGCTGGATCGCGCAGACCCAGTTCGACAACGACGAAGCCGTCGGTTACCTCGCCGACCGTCTCAACCGGCTCGGTGTCGAGGACGAACTCGTCCGGCTGGGCGCAGAACCGGGCGCTCCGGTCACCATCGGCGACGTCAGCTTCGACTGGGAGCCGACGACACCGATGGGCGACGACGTCCCGATCACCGGCCGCGGCACCGACATCCGGCTCGATCGTTCCGAGCGCGTGGGCGCGGCGGAGCGCAAGGAGGCACGTCGTCTGCGCCGCGGACTGCAGGATGAGACCGACGGTGAGTGACGTACGCGAATCCATCGCCGCAGCGCGCAGCGTCGTCGTCAAGATCGGGTCATCGGCGATCACCGACCTCGACAGCGGCCTCGATCGTGAACGGCTCGGTCGACTGACAGATGCCCTCGAAGCGCGGATGCGGGCCGGTTCGGACGTCATCGTCGTCTCGTCGGGGGCGATCGGTGCGGGAATCGCACCGCTCGGACTGAAGAAGCGTCCGACCGATCTCGCCACCAAGCAGGCTGCCGCGAGCGTCGGGCAGTTGGCTCTCGCGCATGCCTGGGGGACGTCGTTTCACCGGTACGGGCGCACCGTCGGGCAGGTGCTGCTGACCGCAGACGACATCTCGAACCGCGCGCACCACGCGAATGCCCAGCGCACGCTCAACCGACTCGTGGCATTGCACGCCGTCCCGGTGGTCAACGAGAACGACACCGTGGCCACCAACGAGATCCGCTTCGGTGACAACGACCGTCTCGCTGCCTTGGTGGCGCATCTCGCAGGTGCCGACGCGCTCATGCTGCTCTCCGACGTCGACGGCCTGTATGACGGTGATCCCCGCAAGGTCGGTCCCGACGGTCAACGTGCGCGCTTCATCGACGAGGTGAACGGCCCCGAGGATCTCGACGGTGTGATCGCCGGTTCCGGCGGAACCCTGGGGACCGGCGGGATGGCGTCGAAGCTCGCAGCGGCACGGTTGTCGGCGGATGCGGGGGTTCCCGTGCTGCTGGCCGCGGCGTCCGATGCCGACCGTGCGCTCTCGGACGCGTCGGTCGGCACCGTGTTCGCCGCGCGACCGGAACGTCTCTCCGCCAAACGTTTCTGGGTCAGGCACGCAGCCGACGCGCGGGGGCAGATCGTGCTCGACGACGGCGCTGTCGCGGCTGTCGCCCGCAGGCGGCGGTCGCTGCTCGCGGCCGGCGTGGTGGGGGTGAGGGGTCGCTTCTACGACGGCGACGTGGTGGAACTCGTCGACATCGCGGGCAATCTACGTGCGCGCGGGGTGAGCAGTTACGACTCCGACGAGGTCGCCCGCATGGTGGGCCGGTCGACGTCGGAGCTGCCGAATGAGTTGCAACGACCCGTCATTCACGCCGACGATCTGGTTGCCGTCTGAATCTGTTGGCGCAGACTGACGGGAGTGCGTTCGCCGAGGAGTGGGGACGTATCGGTACAGGTCGAGTCCCGCTCGGACGCTGTCTTCTACGACGTCGCGCGGTCAGGCCGCTACGTCGCGCGTGAGGGCGGGGAGCACCTGGCCGCAGAAGTGGTCGATCTTGAGGTCCGCGATGTCGTCGGCCCGCGTCGTACCGCGGTTGATCACCACGAGCGGTTTTCCCGTGCGATGTGCGTGCCGCGCGAATCTCAGGCCGGACATCACCGTCAATGACGAGCCGACGACGATCATTGCATCGGCGTCGTCAACCGCTGAGAATGCCTGCTGCACGGTCGTTTTCGACGCGTTCTCACCGAAGTAGACGATGTCGGGCTTGAGGGTTCCCCCGCACGCCGCGCAGTCGGCGACGACGAAGTCGCTCGTGTCATCGAGTGTCGCGTCCGCGTCGGGTGCCACCTCGATCGCGCCGCGACTCGCCACGCGTTCGGCGAAGCCGGGATTCAACGCGTCGAGCGCGTCGGCGAGGCGTCGTCGTGAGATAATTTCTCCGCAGTCGAGACACCGGACGCGGCCGTAACAGCCGTGCAGTTCGATCACCCCGCGCGTGCCCGCCTTCGTGTGCAGCATGTCGACGTTCTGGGTGATCACCGTGGTGAGCCGCCCGTCGCGCTGCAGGTCGGTGAGCGCGTGATGGGAGGCATTGGGCCGAGCGGCATCCATGTGTCGCCAGCCGAGATGATTACGCGCCCAGTAGTGGCGTCGGAACTCGGCTGAGGACAGGAACATCTCGAGCGTCATCGGGGTACGTACAGGTGCACCGGGACTGCGATAGTCGGGGATACCGGAGTCGGTGGAGACACCTGCCCCGGTGAGTACGACGACACGTCGACCGTCGAGGAGGCCGTACAGCTGCTCGAGGCGGGAATCGAGATCGTCGTCGATCTGGGTCGGTTCGGCCGGCGTCCAGCCGATCTGTAGCCGCGTGCGCACCCTGTCCAGGATAGACCCCTGAAACGACTCTGCCGCGGCCTCGAGAGGTCGAGGCCGCGGCAGAGTCGTTGTCGATGAACCGCCCGAGAAGGGTCAGGCGTTGGCGTGTTTGCCGCTAGCCTGCTCGGGGACGGTCACGAGTGGGTAGATCCCGTTCTCGTCGTGCACCTCGGTGCCGACGACCGGTGGGTTGAAGACGCACAGCATGCGCATCTCGGTCTCGGCCGTCACCGTGTGACGATCGTGATCGTTGAGCAGATACATCGAGCCTGCCGCCAGGGGATAGGTCTCACCGGTGTCGCGGTTGAGCAGAGTGCCCTCGCCCTCAACGAGCCACACTGCCTCGATGTGGTTGGCGTAGTGGAAGTCGTTGACGCTGCCGGCCTTGATGGTGGTCTCGTGGAACGAGAAGCCGACGCCGTCGCCGCCGAGGACGATGCGCTTGGACACCCAATTGCCCTTGGGGTCGGCGACCTCGCGGTCGGTTCCGGTGATTTCCTGGGTGGTACGGACGATCATGCGATCACCTCCTCCACGGAGTCGACGAGGATGCCGAGTCCGCGGTCAAGTTCTTCGGTGGAAATGTTCAGCGGCGGAAGAAGTTTCACAACCTCATCCGACGGGCCGGACGTTTCTGCGAGCAGTCCGGCCCCGAATGCACGTGCGCACGCCTTGGCGGCGAGCGTCGGCTCGTCGAAGACGAGTCCGCGGACCATGCCACGTCCGCGCGTCGACAGACCTTCGTGGCGATCCGACAGCGCAGAGAACACCTCGTCGATCTGCCGGCCCTTGCGGTGGACGTCGCGGGTGAGCTGGTCGTCGGACCAGAATTCCTCGATCGCCTTCGTCGCGGTGATGAACGCGGGGTTGTTGCCGCGGAAGGTGCCGTTGTGTTCACCTGGCGCCCAGACATCGAGATCACGACGGATCAGCGTCAGGGCCATGGGCAGGCCGTAACCGCTGATCGACTTCGACATGGTGACGATGTCGGGCTTGATGCCTGCCTCCTCGAACGAGAAGAACTCGCCCGTGCGTCCGCAGCCCATCTGGACGTCGTCGACGATCAGCAGGATGTCGCGACGCTTGCACAGGTCGGCAAGTCCGCGCAGCCACTCGGCGCGTGCGACGTTGACGCCGCCTTCGCCCTGCACCGTCTCGACGATGACCGCGGCAGGGGTGTTGAGGCCGCTGCCGGAATCCTCGAGCACGCGCTCGAACCAACTGAAGTCCTCGACCGTGCCGTCGAGGTAGTTGTCGAAGGGCATCGGGGTGGCATGCACCAGCGGGATTCCTGCCCCCGCACGCTTCATGGAATTGCCTGTCACAGACAGCGATCCGAGCGTCATGCCGTGGAAGGCGTTGGTGAAGCTCACGATCGACTCGCGGCCGGTGACCTTACGGGCCAGCTTGAGTGCCGACTCGACGGCGTTGGTGCCGGTGGGGCCGGGGAACTGGACCTTGTAGTCGAGTCCACGCGGCGAGAGGATCTTGTTCTGGAAGGTCTCGAGGAACTGGCCCTTCGCCACGGTCGCCATGTCGAGGCCGTGGGTGATGCCGTCCGCCGAGATGTACTCGAGGAGAGCCTCTTTGAGGATCGGGTGATTGTGCCCGTAGTTCAGGGCACCCGCGCCCGCGAAGAAGTCGAGGTATTCGCGGCCTTCGGTATCGGTGATCCACGAGCCACGCGCACGGCCGAACACGGTGGGCCAGTTGCGGCAGTAGCTGCGGACCTCGGACTCGTTCTGAGTGAACACCGAGTCGTCGATGGTGGTTTCGAGAAGTTGCATCGTGCATCCTCCATAGTGGGAAATCTGTGTGCCGCAGCGCTGTCCGGACGCGAAGCCGTCCACAAGCACTGTGGGGACGCGCATCTGCGCGTCAGCGCGCCTGGTGCGCCGTTGTCGGACGGGTGACGTTGTCCGCATCGGGAACGCGCAGAGCGGCGAGCCGCGAGGTGAGAGCCGGAGCGACGACGGCGCGTCCGGCGGTCGGGTTAGGGTTCGCCGACCTTCGGCTCGAGCATGTAGAGATCCTCGGGCTCGTGTGCGTCGGGGAAGTCGCCGACGGCGAAGAGGTCTCGCCGGACGAAGTCGAGGCCACGATCGCGTGCCACTGACGCGAACAGGCGTTGCGACGCAACATTGTCGGGACTGATTGTGGTGTGCATGGCCACCACCGAACTGCGTCGAACACGATCGAACAGGTGGTGCAGCATCTTTGCTGCGATCCCATGTCCGCGGAAGTCGTCGTCTACGGCGACCTGCCAGACCATGATCGTCGACGGATCCGACGGACGTCGGTACCCGGTGACGAAACCTACTGCGCGGCCGTCGACTTCGGCGACAATTGATGTGTCGGCGTAGTCGTGGCACCACAGCACATAGGCGTAACTCGAGTTGACGTCGAGAACCTGTGAATCCGAGGCGATTTCCCAGAGTCTGGTTCCGTCGGACACCGTCGGCGTCCGATATTCGATCGTCAGGACAGTTGATGGGGCCGTTCTCGTTGAGGAAGGGCTCATAACGTTTTAAAGGTTAACAACGTGTGTCGGTGAAGTCATGCTGCTGCAGAAATCGGACATTGAAAGCGGGGCGTCGGCGCTGTTCAACCACCCAATGTGATAGGGGTCACAACGTTGTTGTTCGCGATCCTGCCGTGCCGAGGAGTCGGGTGCCAGGCCGGGGGATCATCGAGCAGAATACGACCAATGACGAGAATCATCGCCGGTGAGTTCGGCGGGCGTCGACTCAAGGTCCCGGACGACGGGACTCGGCCCACTTCCGACAGGGTACGTGAGGCGGTGTTCAACGTGCTCGACGCGCGGATCGATTTCGACGACGCCCGCGTCCTCGATCTGTACGCGGGTTCGGGGGCGCTCGCCATCGAGGCGATGTCGCGGGGCGCGGAACGGGCGACGATGGTGGACAGCCGTAAACGAGCCACGTCGATCATCGCTGCGAATGCGCGGTCGCTGGGTCTCTCGGCCCGGTCGCAGGTGGTGACCGCAGGTGTGGCGTCGTACCTCGACGGCGCGCAGCCGGAACAGTTCGATCTCGTCTTCTCCGATCCGCCCTACGCGCTCGAGACCGCCGAGGTCGAGGTCGACCTGCGGCGACTGGCGTCCGGGTGGCTGGCCGATGACGCTCTCGTCGTCGTCGAGCGTGATGTGCGGTCGCCGTCGCCGACGTGGCCGGAGGAGTTCGAGGTGATCGTCGAGAAGGTCTACGGGGAGACCCGGGTGCAGGTCGGTAGGTTTACGCCATGAGCAGCGCAGTGATTCCAGGCTCCTTCGATCCGTTCACCAGGGGGCATCGGTACATCGTCGAACGTGCAGCACTTGCCTTCGACGAGATCGTGGTCCTCGTGGTGGTCAATCCCAACAAGCACGGACTGTTCAGCATCGACGAACGCATTGCGCTCATCGAGCAGGACTGTGCCGACCTCCCCAACGTGCGGGTCGACCGCTGGACCGGTCTGCTCGTCGATTATTTGAACGAACAACACATCCGGGTCCTCGTGAAGGGGCTCCGCTCGGGCGTCGACTTCGACTACGAACTGCCGATGGCGCAGATGAACCGGGAGCTCGCCGACGTCGAGACCGTCTTCATGCTCACCGATCCGCGGTTCGCGCACGTCTCGAGTTCGCTGGTCAAAGAGGTGGCGAAGCTCGGCGGCGATGCGTCGCCGTACCTGGCACCGCACATTCACCAACGCCTCGAGGCCGTGCTGGCGGGGGAGCGCACCGCCTGATCTCTGGTGCCACAAATGCCACTGGCGACACGCCCATATCATTCAGCTCCTCAATCACAGCGACCCCATTCGGCACAATAGTCACATCAGTTTCACGCGGGGCTGCGTCACAGGACACAGGTCTGACTGACACAAGCAATGGCATGAGCCGGATTGGGGTAGCTGTGTACCGGGTATTTGAAGCTCTCGACGAACTCGTAGCCATCGTCGAGGAGGCACGAAGCGTTCCCATGACCGCGGGCTGCGTCGTGCCGCGTGGCGATGTCCTCGAACTCCTCGACGACATCAAGGACTCGATCCCAGGCGAACTCGACGACGCGCAGGACGTGCTCGACCAGCGCGAGAACATGCTCGGTGACGCTGCCGACCACGCCGACAAGGTGGTCACCACCGCCGAGTCGGAATCCGACGCGATGCTCGCGCATGCCCGTGCCGAGGCCGACCGCCTCCTCGCCGATGCCAAAGCGCAGGCGGATCGGATGGTCGACGAGGCAAGCGCGCACGGCAAGAACCTCGTCGACGAGGCGACCGCCGAGGCCCATCGGCTCTCGACGAGTGCCGCACGCGAGTTCGACGCGGTCACCGGTCGTGCCCGCGCCGAGGCTCAGCGGACCATCGATTCGGCGAACAACACCTACGACAAGTCCGTGGCGGACGGTATCGCCGAGCAGCAGCGGCTTGTGTCGGAGACCGAGATCGTCGCTGCAGCGAAGTCGGAGGCCGAGCGGATCATCGACGCCGCACACGCCGAGGCCGACCGTCTGCGCGGTGACTGCGACATCTATGTCGACGAGAAGCTCGCCGAGTTCGAGGAGATCCTCACCGGGACACTGCGTTCGGTGAACCGTGGTCGTCACCAGCTGCGCACCGGCGCAGGCATGCACGACTACGTCGAGTACCCGCGCAGCGTCGACGATGCGTCGGCGCGTCGGAACAGCTCTGAGCAGGCCCGATCGGCTTCTGCGGACGTACACGACCACAGCTCGCCGCTGGCCGTCTGACGGCCGTGTCGGGTGGTTCGATGAAAGCGCCACCCCAGCGTATGGTGCAGATGTGGCCGAGAATGCAGTGAATCAAAGCGCACCGTCACAGCAGGATCCGTTCGTGCTCGACATCCGCTCGATGGGCAGGCGTCCGGGAACGATGGAAGAGGTACATCGCACGGTCGTCACGCCCGAGCGCATCGGCGTCGAGATGATCGCGATTCCCGCGGGTTCCGACGTCGACCTCGACCTCCGGTTGGAATCGGTGTCCGAGGGGGTCTTGGTGACGGGCACCGTCTCGGGTGAGACCGAGGGGCAGTGTGCGCGCTGTCTGGAACCTGTCGACGGCACGGTCACGGTGTTCCTCACGGAGCTCTACGCCTACCCCGACAGCGAGACGGAGCAGACCACCGACTCCGAGGACATCCACCGCATCGTCGACGATCGACTCGACCTCGAGCAGGCCGTCATCGACGCCGTCGCACTGGAGTTGCCGATGTCTCCGCTGTGTAGCGACGACTGCGCGGGACTCTGTAGTGAATGTGGAGTGCGGTTGGCGGTTGCGGAACCGGGGCACTCCCACGAGATCATCGATCCGCGGTGGGCGGGGCTGGCCGACAAGTTCGGATCCCTGCCGCAGGATGGGGCGTCGGATTCGGCTCCGACGAGTCCCGAGGATGTCGGTGACGCGGACTCGACTGCCGGGGACGCCGGTGAGCGGGGCTCGGCGTGAGTGGTCTCGACGACGCGTCGTCTGCCACGGAGGGTCACGCGCATGAGATAGGGGCGTCGTCGGAAGGCGTCGGCTCGTTGTTGGCCGCGCTCGGTACGCCGATCTCCGACGAGCTGCTCACGCTGGCCCTGACCCACCGCTCCTACGCCTACGAGAACGGTGGCCTGCCGACCAACGAACGGTTGGAGTTCCTCGGCGATTCGGTGCTGGGCGTCGTCATCACCGAGCGGCTCTACCTGCGTTACCCGGATCGACCCGAGGGCGAGCTCGCGAAGATCCGGGCCAGCGTCGTCAACATGCACGCCCTGGCCGACGTCGCGCGCGGACTGGGGGAGGGCGGCCTCGGGCGACACCTCTACCTCGGGCGTGGCGAAGAGATGACGGGTGGACGAGACAAGGATTCGATCCTCGCCGACGGGCTCGAATCATTGTTCGGCGCAATGTATCTCGACCATGGCCTGGAGACGTCGCAACAAATCATCCTCAATCTCTTCGACGAGATCCTCGACCGCGCGGGTCAACTCGGTGCCGGCCTCGATTGGAAGACCTCGCTGCAGGAGTTGGCTGCCGAGCGCGGCTACGGGCCGCCGCAGTACCAGATCAGTTCTACGGGACCGGATCACAGCAAGGAGTTCACCGCGCGCGCGGTGATCGCAGGCGAAGAACTCGGTGAGGGCGTGGGGCGCACCAAGAAGGAAGCCGAACAGAAGGCCGCCTCACTGGCGTGGCAAGCGCTCGCAGAGCGTGGCCCCTCGAGCGATGCCTGAGCTTCCCGAAGTCGAAACCGTCCGTTCCGGTCTCGAGAAGCATGTCGTCGGCCGAACCATCACCGATGTCGAGGTGCTGCACCCCCGAGCGGTTCGCAGGCACGTCGGCGATGCCCCTGACCTTGTCGGAAGGCTGAGTGGCGCAACGATTCTCGCGGCTCGGCGACGCGGTAAGTACCTCTGGCTCGACGTTGCGGCGCCACAGGGTGATGATCGGTTCGCGCTCGTCGTCCACCTGGGCATGAGCGGTCAGATGCTCGTCGCACGGGTCGGCGCACCCGATCACACCCATCTCCGGGTGCGCGCGACACTCGATGACGGCAACGAGCTGAGGTTCGTCGATCAGCGGACCTTCGGCGGCTGGCATCTCGACGACTACGTCGACGCCGGTGAGGAACTGCCCGGCGACTCCGGAGCGCTGCCCCGCTCGATCGCCCACATCGCGCCCGACCCGTTCGATCCGGCATTCGACCGTGACGACGTGGTGCGGCGGATGCGCGGCAAGCACACCGAGGTCAAGCGGGCGCTCCTCGACCAGTCGCTGGTCTCGGGAGTCGGCAACATCTACGCCGACGAGGCGCTGTGGAGAGCCCGGCTCAACGGAACCCGTGTGACCGACGGTATCTCGAAGGCGAAACTCGCCGAACTGCTCGACGCGGCGACAGAGGTGATGAGCGATGCGTTGGCCGCCGGCGGCACGTCGTTCGACGCGCTGTACGTCAACGTCAACGGGCAGTCAGGGTACTTCGAACGGTCGTTGAACGCCTATGGGAGGGCGGGCCAACCGTGCCGACGCTGCGGGACGCCGATGCGACGGGAGGAGTTCATGAACCGCTCGAGCTTCTACTGCCCGGTCTGTCAGCGCAAACGCTAGCGGTGCGGTCGCATGCGCCGAGGCGCTGCAGTCTGGTGACCACGACCTCGGTCGGCGGTTCAAAGGAACTCTCTGGGAGATACGACGTGGTCACCTGGAAATACCGAACGCTGTGGCACCGTTTGAGCTATCACCAGACGAGACGACAAGGGGAGCGACGCCCGAGACAGCTGAGCGGAGCGTCGTCGATCACAAGTGTGAAGGGAGTCATCGCGAGATGACCAGTGAGAATTCGACCGTGGCCACGGCGGCCTCGGGTTCGCAGGAGCCGGACGCCGTCGCACACACCGAGTTGTGGGTGCAGCGGACCGGGACGCGTCGCTACACCGGCAAGAGTTCGCGTGGAGCAGAGGTGCTGATCGGCTCGCAGGACGTCGACGGCGTGTTCACACCCGGTGAGCTGTTGAAGATCGCGCTGGCGGCGTGCACGGGCATGTCGTCGGATCGACCGCTGGCGCGACGCCTCGGCGACGACTACGACGCGACGATCCACGTGTCGGGCGATGCCGATCGCGAGAACGAGGTGTATCCGCGCCTACGCGAGGTTCTCGACGTCGACCTGTCGGAGCTCGACCCGGCTGCCGCCGAGCGGTTGCTGGTCGTCGTGTCGCGTGCGATCGACTCGGTGTGCACCGTTGGTCGGACACTCAAGGCGGGTACCGAGGTCGAACTCGTCATCGAGAGCGAGTGAGTCCCCGATGACAGGCTCCGACGCGGCGGTTCGGATGACGGCGCACGTCCACGGACAGGTCCAAGGCGTCGGATTCCGTTGGTGGACGCGGGCGCGAGCCCTGGAGTTGGGGCTGGTCGGTTCGGCGACGAACCTCGCAGACGGTCGGGTACAGGTGGTCGCCGAGGGACCGGAGTCGCAGGTGCACGCGCTGCTGGATCGACTCCGCTCCGGCGACACTCCCGGTCGGGTCGACCTCGTCGTCGAGCGTTTCGACGACCCCCGCGGTGACCTGCAGGGATTCGTCGAACGCTGAGTGCTGCACCGGCGGCGTCCCCGGTTGGCGCAACCCGGATGCCCTGATGGGTAGGCTTTACGGTCGTGCACCTGAAAAGCCTGACCCTGAAGGGCTTCAAGTCCTTCGCGTCGGCCACGACGCTGCGATTCGAGCCCGGCATCACCTGCGTGGTGGGCCCCAACGGCTCGGGTAAGTCGAATGTGGTCGACGCGCTGACGTGGGTCATGGGTGAGCAGGGTGCCAAGGCGCTGCGCGGCGGCAAGATGGAAGACGTCATCTTCGCCGGGACGTCGGGCCGACCACCTCTCGGTCGCGCCGAGGTGACGTTGACCATCGACAATTCCGACGGCGCGCTCCCCATCGAGTACTCCGAGGTCTCGATCACCCGCCGCATGTTCCGTGACGGCGCAGGAGAGTACGAGATCAACGGCAGCTCGTGCCGCCTCATGGATGTGCAGGAGCTGTTGTCCGACTCCGGCATCGGCCGTGAGATGCACGTCATCGTCGGGCAGGGACGTCTCGCCGCGATTCTGGAGTCGCGGCCCGAGGATCGTCGAGCCTTCATCGAGGAGGCCGCAGGCGTCCTCAAGCACCGCAAACGCAAAGAGAAGGCAGTACGCAAGCTGGACTCGATGCAGGCGAACCTTGCGCGCCTCACCGACCTCACCGCTGAGCTGCGTCGTCAACTCAAGCCGCTCGGACGACAGGCTGAGGTCGCGCGGCGCGCGCAGACGGTGCAGGCCGACCTGCGCGACGCACGCTTGCGGCTGGCCGCCGACGACCTCGTCACGCGCCGAGCAGAGATGGCCGAACACACCGCGGTCGAGGAGGAGATCCGTGGTCGATCCGACGAGGTGACCGCGGAACTCGACGCCGTCAATGCCGAGGTCGCCGAGCACACCGAACACCTGGCCCAGGTGACTCCCGCGGCCGCTGCGGCCAATCAGGCCTGGTTCCGCCTGTCGGCGCTCGCCGAGCGGGTCGACGCGACGAACCGCGTGGCGAGCGAACGCAGTCGGTATCTCGCAGAGCCGTCGGTCACGTCCAGCGGGCCGGACCCGGAACAGCTCGAACGGCAGGCGGAAGAGGCCGCGCTGACCGAGGCCGAGATGGCCGAGGCCGTGTCGCTGGCCGCGGAGTCGCTCGAGGTCGCCAAGCTCGAACTCGAAGAGTACGAGCGCGTCGCCGCCGAGGCCGAACGCGCCCACATGGCTGCCGTGCGCGCCATCGCCGACCGACGCGAGGGACTGGCACGGCTCGAGGGCCAGGTCGAGAGCCTGCAGACCAAGGCAGACGGCGTCGACGCCGAGGCCGCACGCCTCACCGCAGCGATCGCCGCCGCCGTCGAGCGTGCGGAAACTGCTGGGCAACAACAGGATTCGGCTGCCGAGTCACTCAGTCAGATGGAAGCCTCCGAACAGGGTCTCGACGAGCACCACGAGCGGTGCGTCGCCGCGCTGAACCTCTCCAACGAGCGGGTCGCCTCGCTGCAGGCCGCAGAACGTGAGGCCGAGCAACGGATCGCGTCACTCAGTGCACGTATCGAGGCGCTGTCTGTCGGGTTGGAACGCAACGACGGCGGCGCCTGGCTGCTCGAGAACGCCCCGGACGGCCTGACCGGTCAGGTTGCGGAGCTGTTGGACGTGAACGCGGGCTACGAGACCGCGATCGCAGGCGCCCTCGGACCGGCTGCCGACGCCATCGCGACGGTTGACGCTCTCGCTGCTGTCCGTGCCCTGCAGGCACTCAAGACAGGCGACGGTGGTCGAGCCGCATTGCTGTTGGGCGGCATCGGCAGTGCCGGACCGCAACGCGATCTGCCATTGCCCGACGGTGCGGTCTGGGCGACGTCGGTGGTGGTTGCGCCGCCGCAGATCCGC
>NZ_BAFB01000216.1 GCF_000248075.1 Gordonia otitidis NBRC 100426
CACCCCCTACGCGGTCGACGGCGACGCCTCGATTTCGGTCCCACCGAGTATGCCTTCCCCGCGAAACAACCCGCGGAAAGCGACAACGCCTCCACGACGGGTGGACTGGCACCACGAGACGATGCCGACGGCGAAACCCGTTGGACACCACCACCGACTGCACCTTCGCGGGCGCGCGGTTGATCTCGTCGGCGAGCAGGAAATTGGCGACGACGGGCCCGAG
>NZ_BAFB01000215.1 GCF_000248075.1 Gordonia otitidis NBRC 100426
AACCCGCCAACTGTGCTTTGTCCCCTATCGGTCGGTCTACGACCTCCCTTGCGCCGCAACAAATCCCATCCAGTCCCCACAGATCAGCCCATCCAGTCCCCTCCGAACAAGTGCGCAGTCAAGCACTACGCAGCACCCAGCTCCGCAGCTCCTAGGACCAAAGGCTCGCAACCAGACTGAATGGACGGACAAACATCGTTGAAAGACCTGCACATTCAAAGGCGATAGTTTTGACAGCCATCTCCGCTGGTCAGGCGCGGAATCGCTTATCAAACTTCGCTGCAGAACTTGTCAATGTTCATCAGAAATCGAC
>NZ_BAFB01000214.1 GCF_000248075.1 Gordonia otitidis NBRC 100426
TGCACGTTCGTCCGGAGAAAAGCGACTACGTATCGCCGCCGCAGTGGGGGTTGTCAGCTTCGTCGCGATCACGGTGACGGTGTGGCCCGCTATCAGTCTCATCGCTACAGATCGCGCCGCCGACTTCGGACTCAGCACGACAAGAACGGTGGCCTTCGTTGTGATTGCCGCGCTCACGCTGATCACGTTCGCCGGGCTCGCAACGGCTGGACGTCGGGCACACTGACGATCCTGGTCGGGTGCTGTTGCGCGTCGCCTGTGAAACCCGGGTTGTAGATTCCGTTGCAACCGGCACCGCAGCAGAGAGGTGGACATTGTGACTAGCGCAGCGCACAAGCAGCCAACCCCTTCGGTGCCGCCGACAGTGCTTCGCCGGCAGGCCGAGATCCGCGAGCAGAAGGCTGCAGACTTGTTGTGGTGGCAGCAGCAGCCCGAGCGGATCAGCAACTACTTGCACCAGTTCTCGCAACCAGCGCACTAGACCCTGTCGGGACCAGCTCTGCCGCAGGCACGACGGGCTTGCGGCACGGTGAAAAGGTCTCTGCCCGACTGGGCAGTGGCTTACCCACAGGAGGGAGTTGTAATGAGAACCGAAGTGCCGCACGCTCCTTGCGGAACAGCAGATGCGCGAAGTGTCAGTCCCGCCGATCTCGCCCGCCGGCATCCCAGCGGCACCAACGTGATGAGACCGGTGCAGCAGTCGACTGGGCGGGCGATCGAGGCGCTCGCCGCGATCGCAGACAGTGCCGGACCTCGAGGCGAAACGTTAGCGGTGTGCCGCATCGTCGACGTCGGCGATCGGCAGCTTCTTGATGAGCGAGTGTTCTGCAGTGAGCGTTCCGGGACCGCCGTCGCCGACGCCTACGAACATGTCGCCGATTACCTCACCGCACGTTCGGCCCACGCGAACCTCTTCATCCAGAACACGGTTGCGCGGCGATGGTTTGCTGCACAGACACATTGGCATCTGTCTCCGGCAGCGCTCTCAGACAGCCGAATGAACGAAGTGTTGGCAGACGCCCAGCAGACCCTGGCCGCCCACGCGCGTACTCGACATGCAGCAGCCAAGCCCTTACGCGTGGCCACGGACGCATCATCACGCATCGGATCTCCGGGGGCCGGCATCGCGTTCGTCACTGAGCACGGCAGCTGCCGGCAGGCCTACCTCGAATCTGTGCACTCGATCAATGACGCCGAACTCGAAGCGATCGAGATGGCGTTACGCACCCTCAAGGCGACGAAGCTGCTGATCGTCACCGACAGCCTGGTTTCGGCCCGCTGGATTCGCGGTGAGAGCACTCCCGCCAGCAGCAGGACCGGACGTCTTCTGACGCGCATCCACCGATTGGCGGCCGATCGTGAAGTGTCTGTTGAGTGGATCAAAGGGCATGCGGGAGACCCGTTGAACGAAACGGCCGACAGGCTGGCTCGCGCTGCCCGCCGAAACGCGGACGCGAACGTGTCTCGGGAAGTGCAAGACCAGATCCGATGCTCAATCCTGCATGACTTGCAGGCGGCGTAGAACTCACATCGAGACAGTCCGCCGACCTGCGGATATCATGGCATTTCTCCGGAAGACGTGAAGGATTCCGCGTGTGTGTGCGGTAATCAGGCGTCATTCAAGTGACTCAGGACACCCCTTATACATGCCGAAGCTGGCATATGGTGCATACTCAGCGCAAAAGGGACTGTACAGACGACAGGGATGAGCAGAATGACCTACCAGCCACGCTCCAGCTGGCTCGTCATTGAGGCGACAAGCGACGAGCACACAGTCATATTCGACGGCACACGACCCCGCCCCTACGCCAGTCTCGCTCGCCGTAAAACCGGTGCGACGTTGAGCACGGTGGAACTCAACGACCTAGTCAGTGAGATCATCGACGCCGGTGACGCCGCGCCTGTGGTGCGCCAACTCGGCGACGTCGGTGTCGTGGCCTCCCCGATCATGGGCCCACCGTCGGATCACGCTGTATACGGGGTGTGCCTGTGGATCGGTGACGATGCCAGCGCACTTCCCGAGCAGCCCCGCACCATCGGAACGATGCTCTGGGATCCGGAGACGCTCGAAACTCTGCACTGCCCGATCACAGACGGCGTCATCCTCGGCTACGACCCCCCACAAGAGCGTCGCGTCTCCACCGAGGTGTTCAAGCGCTTCCAGCACTACCCGAACGAGCACCTGCTCGGCCCCTGGGCGGCCGGAATCATGGAGGGCACGACCCCCCGAGACGACACGTTCGACGACGAACTCGACATCATCCGCACCGACGAAAGTCTGCGGCACGTGTATCTGACGATGCGTGTCGTCGACGTCGACGGCCGCAACGTCATTCGTGGGATAATCCACGACATTTCTGACCTGTACCCGCCGCGCGGGCATCGCGGATTTGACCGGCAGACCGCTCGGGCGTCCTTCAAAATGGTCGCCGACGTGGACGGCGACCACGGCTACGGGCACGTCAACTTCGCTACCGGCATCATCCTCGAATGGTTCGTCGCCCCACCAGGCCCGTTAGCGGTATGGGAAACCCAAAATGTGAAATGGGACAACGAAGATTGCTACCTGCAATACCTGCAGAAAGCGAAGGACGGAGAGCAAGTGGAGTTCTCCACCGTCGTCAGCTTCGATGCCGGAGAACGATTTCCGGTCCGCGTCACTATTCACCCGTCGAACTCGGGTGAGGACGGCAACGGTGTCATCATCGTGTCACCTGCAACACCACCACCCGGTGACGACGGCGCCATCCTCGCGTTCTGACCTCGCACGCTATCGATGCGCCAACTCCTCGTACTGGGTGCGATCGTGCGAACAGATGACGACAGCGCCGCGACCGGCCGCATCCCGCAGGGTGCTGTGGTTGCTGGCGAGTGCCGTCTTATCCATCGCCAGAAGTCGTTCGATCTTTTCAGCACGCCTGTGTGCCGGTTCCACCGCGGCGTCCGGCCGGACGGTGCCGACGGAAAAGAACGAGTCGCCCGCATGAACAAGCCAGCCGTCGGCTGTACGTACACCGATCGCACTGTGTCCGCGAGTATGGCCCGAAAGTGGTAACAGCCACAACGTTTCAGAGTCGTCGAGAGCGGTGCCTCGCATACCAAATGGCAGCGTCTCGCATGCCGGAGTGGAAATGCCCTCGACGACCGGCGCCAGGTCTGCCAGGTGCGACTTCCGGTAGCGTTCGTGCTCTTTGAATGACCGTCGACCGAATGCGGCATCACGTTCTCGTTCGTGGACGAGGACCGCAACGTTGGGAAAGTCGGAGACTCCGCCAACGTGATCGAAGTCGAGGTGGGTGGCGACGATGCCGGATACGTCGCTGGCTGCGATCCCCATCGCGGCCAGCTGGTTGACGGCGAGCTCATCACGATCGAACGCGCCGAAGGTGAGTTTTCCGCCGATCCCGATACGCGACACCGGATGATCGACGTCGGCCCGACCCAAACCCACATCGATCAGGACAGCGCCGTGCTGGTACTCGCACAGCAGAACATGGGTGACTGCGTCTAAGACGGGGAGGGAGATGCTGCCGCAGTTAAGGTGGTGGACCGTCATCAACGATCCGAGGCCGTTCAGCGGCATGCACACCCCATCACAAAGATGGTCGGAAAGAATGAATTGGACAAGTGAGACGCCGTCAAGTTTGCGCAGTCCATAAGCGGAATCCTATCCCGTACCCTGTGTATATGACGCAGCACTCGCATGCGAATTCCACCGGGCAGATTACAGATGAGCAGATGAAGTCTGTGGAGTATTCAGCGTTCTTGCACCCAGGAATCCGCACCGAAGAACTAGCACGGCGGACCGGGTTGCCGGCGAGCGTGCTCGAGGCGAACGTGCCACGCACATGTTACATCGACGACAGTGGCCGCTGGTGGAAGGTGTCGGACGTCGCCGATCTCGACGAATGGTGTTTGGTGCAGCCCGACCCGGACTGCACAGACCCAGTGGCCGGTCAATGGCGCAAGATCGTAGGCATCGAGCGCGGTGAGACGACGGTAGTGTTTACCGACTCATTCGTGTGGGCTCCGCTGCCTCCCACACATCGAGTACTGGTTAGGGCGCATCCGCTGGCAATATCGGGCCCGTGGTGAACGTGGGTGCTCGCCGTGCTGCACCGAAGTGGGCGCCTTGTGCGAAGTCAACTCCCAGCTGAGTGATCACGTCTGCTTGCTGCCGATTGTCGACGCCTTTGACCGCGACATTCATCTCCAACTCGTGGGTGAGCTCCACGAGTTTGCCTAGCGTGGCGGCAGCTCGGCTATCGACCGCGATGGTGTCGGTGAAGGCGCGTGCGATCCGCACAGTCGTCACGGGCAGCCGATGCAGTATCGCCAATGTCGACATCCCTGCCCCGAAATCATCTAACGCGACAGCGATGCTGCGGGCGTTCAGCTGCGACACGATGGACAACGTCGCCGGATCGTCAGCGACCGCAAACTCGGCGACGATGATGCACAGCCGGGCGGGGTCAAGCCCAGCACCAATCGCCGCGTCGATCGACGGAAGGAACCCAGCAGAGCACACCTGATTGCGCGACATTCGCACAGTCAAACGGCATCCGTGCGGCCAGTCGGGGCCGGTGAACGCTGCTGTAGCCGTTGATATGACGAAGCCGCTGAGCTCAGGAACAAGACGGGAGTGTTCAGCGGCAACTACTGCGTCACGAGGCCCATGATGCCCGACGCCCTCACGCTCCCATCGCAGCACCGCATCGAATGCCACCACCGGTGTATCGGGACAACACCTCACGATGGGTTCGTAGTCCAGTCGCACAGCACCAGATTCCAGGTCGCTGCGAAGGTCGCGGGCGGTGTTTCGTAGTTCGAGCACGTTGGCGCGTTGCTGTGGATTGAACGACACGTACGGGACGTTCGCATTCTTCGCCTCGTACAGTGCGATGTCGGCGTCTCGCAACAGATCGTCGGCAGTGGTGTGTTCGCCTGCTTTCGCGAGCGCCAACCCAACACTGGCTGACACATATTCAGCTGTCCCGGACAGGTCTATCGGCCGGCCTACGACGTCACGCATGGCGTCGATCTGCGCGTGTATCGCGGCGTCGAGGTTCACGGCGTTGTGGGACGAGACGACGATGAACTCGTCGCCACCGATCCTGCCGACGCATCCGTGAGTGCCGACCGCCTCCTGCAGACGTTGCGAGACGATGCGCAACACCTCATCGCCTGCCGAGTGACCGCGGGTGTCATTGACGAGTTTGAATCCGTCGAGGTCAAGGAAGTAGATAGCGAGTCGGTCGCCGTCGACCATTTCGCGAATTTTCAGGTCGATCTGCTCAGATAATGCGGCACGACTGAGGACACCAGTCAGATGATCGTGCTTGGCCTGCCACGTCAGATCCGACACCGCATGATGCTGCTCGGTGACGTCGGTGACCGACACCAGAACCACCGCAGCGCTTTCCTCTGTGTCGATTCTTCTGCCGCTGCAGGACAGCCACCTAGTGCCCGACAACGTGTTCGCAGTGGCGATCTGATCGCTGAACGTGTCACCGAGCCGCAGTGCCATCTCAATCGGAGACGGGCTTTCAGCAAACTCAAGCGGAAGGTCCGTCAGTGGGGTGCCGGGGATCGAGCGTGCCGACAGACCCAGCATGAGCACAGCACTCGGGTTCGCCAACTCGATTCGCCCACCATCAGGGCTGTCACGCACCAAGATCACCGCCTGCTGCAGTGCGGCTAGGATCGTGCCGAGTCGACGTACTAGTGGTGTGCGAACCGGTTGCACGACAAGCAGATAGCCGTCGTCCATCACGCTGGCGGCTACTCGAGCAGCGAAAGTGTGTCCAGTGTCGGCGCGACGGTGGATGGCGTGGATCACTCCGCCGACACCGACGATGTCTTCGGGGCTGTGCGATTCGTCGACGACGCCAAGAGCGTTGAGTGGCATTCCGACAGCATCGGAGACGGGAATGCCATACAGCTGTTCAGCGGCAGGATTCCAGGTACGGATCACCAACTCATCAGAGGCTGAGATCACTGCGTCACTGACGTGATTGATGAGCGCTGCCTGACGTCTGAGCGAGGTGATGTCGCGGAGTATCACCTGGTAGGCGGGTTGACCGTCCCATCGCGTCCGGACCGACGTAACCGTCATCGGACGCGGATCGCCATAGGCATCCACCATGGTGACCTCGTCAGGCCCCGCATAAGCCCCATCCTGCTCCCCCATCTCCGACAGCCGGTTGACCATCTCTGGAAGAGAATCAGGATGCACAAAATCGGTGATCAGAGCACCGATCATGTCGTCACGATGGGACAGTCGAGCAAACTTGAGGGCGGCGGAGTTCACCCACACAATCACCCCAAGCTGGTGAACTGCGATGGCGTCGGGACTGAGCTCGAGCAGCAAACGGTATCGTTCAGCCAACCCCGGATCGGATGATGCCACGTCGACCGGATCCCGTCGTTCGGGCGACGGGGACGCCTCATCGGCCATCACGCACGCTCTCCTTTGCGTCTGCGTCCCCCCGAATACTCAGCTTCACACCCTATTCGGTGTTGCGCGCGTTGAGCACGGCAACGTCACGTCCGACTTGTTTAAGCAGCAGAAACGGTGAAAGTGGATATGGATTCCTTCGACTTGAAGGGATCATCACTCCACGAGCAGAAGAGTCAGCACAATGCGATCCATTCATTACCCTCACATTGCAGGCCTCGGCGCAGTCAGCGGATACGGCTGGGGCGTCAACGCACTGTGGGACGGCCTCAGTTCAGGCAAGCCCGCCGCAAGCCTTCACCACGGATTCGGAACCAACGACGACGAGTCCGGGTGGATTGTGCGGGTCCCCGATGAAGACCTGTCCGCCGGCCACACGCCACAGCACACAACAACACGCTTCGCGCGGGCAATGCGAGCGGTTGTCCACGAAGCAGTGACCGATGCGCAACAGCGTGGCTGGGTGCCCGGCGCCCGAGTCGGCCTCATCCACGCGTGCGTGCTCGGCGACCTCGACATGTACCCGAAGGTCGCGCCCGGCGCCGGCACGTTCACTGGCCGAGAGTATTTGACTGTGACCCCCTCAACACCGGTGTCATTGTTGATGTCGGAGTTCGGGTTCCACGGGCCAGCACTCACCGTGTCCGCCATGTGCACATCCGGCGTCGCAGCAACCGTCACCGCCAGAATGTGGATCGACGCAGGCTTAGCCGACGACGTTGTGGTCGTTGCCACCGACCTGTCGGCCACTCCGGAAGTCGTGCGAATGTTCACGACGCTGGGGGTAGCGATCACCGACACCGACCCGTTGGACGCATGCCGACCGTTCCAATCCGGCAGCCGAGGCTTCACCTTCGGTGAGGCCGCAGTGGCGACAGTCGTCACCGGTCGTCGCGGTGTTGACCCGTACGCGACCATTCGCGGCGGGTCAATGAGCCATGACGGCTACCACGTCACCTCCATCGACCCGAATCTCCCGCACGTGTTCGGCTGCGTCGACAATGCTCTCACCGTGGCCGGCGTCTCCGGCGCCGACATCGCGTACCTGAACACGCACGGACCAGGGACACGACAGTGTGATGCGGCAGAAGCCGCGATCGCCACGTCCCTTGTGCCTGATGCTGCGGTGTTTGCGATTAAACCGTTGGCCGGGCACTGCCAGGCCGCGGCGGGCTCGGTGGAGATGGCCGCGTCGTTGCTGGGCTTCGAACACGGGCAGATTCCGGCAAGCCCGCACGTTTCAACGCCGGCGCTCCCCCAGTTGCTTGACGGCTGCACTGCAGCGCAGCCAGCTTTGACGCTCAAGACATCACTCGGGATGGGTGGACATACAGCGGCCGTCGTCCTCGAACCCGGCTGCTGATCGGCAGTACGCGAGTGCGTGCGCCGACTGAACCACACCTGTGTGGGTATCAGTCGGCGCACGCCGCAGCAATCTTGCTGCGGCACAGATGAAAAGTTGACCCGTATCGTAATCGGATGGCCTGGCATCGTGTTCCGACCGTCTCCGCCTCCAAACTGCGAGCGACCTACGGCGACGGATACAACGACATCAGCCAACGCCGCGACATATCCGTGGTGGGTGAGCAGTGGTTTCCGGCAACTGAACGTGTCGTGGGGAACGTAACCGACAGGTCGGGGTCACGATCTGTGGTGCTCCGATTCCGCGGTGACGCGCTCCTAGCATCCGGCTGCCGATGTGAGGCCACCGAGCATTGCGACCACATCCTCGCCCTCATCTGCGCAGTTTCCGGGAAAGTTCTTCCCATCGCCGAAGTCACCACTAGTGAGGAAGCGCGCAACGAATGGCGCGTCGCAGTACGACTACTTAGCAGAGACAGCACCACTGCGGTTGCCTCGCAGGTTCCTGAAACACCTACTGCTGTAGCACTATTCGTCGCCTTTTCCGCCACCGATGACCTGCTGGCAGCTCCCGCCATTCCAGGGCCGTACGGGCAGGGCGAATGGACGTTGACGGGCGTGAAGTGGCAAGACTTCGCGCCGTCAGCACCTCTTGGTCGTTTCGATCCCGCCCAACAAGTGTTGCTGAACGGCCTCTACCGGCTGGCCGAGCGGCCTGTCGGATGGATGTCCCTGTCCGACGTCGGCCCCCAGCTGTGGCCGCTGCTCGCCGCGGCCCGGGCCGCCGGACTCCACCTGTTCGACGCGGCATCCACACACAGCGGGATCGTGATGCCACGAGGAGTGGTGCAGGTGCACGACGACCTCGAGATCGTGGCCGCCGCCAGCGACGGCAGGCACAGCGGCGACGCAGCCGACATACATTTCACCGTCCACTACGAACAAACAACCGTTCACGGACAGCAACTTCGGCTACTAGGCCCACGCGACGCCGCGCACGGAATCTACTGGGCCGACACGGGCACCCTGCACATCGGGCGCCTCGACCAGTCGCCGCCACCGACTCTCGCGCGACTCCTCGAACGAGGCGAACCGATAGTCGTTCCACGCCCCCATCTTTCAGAGTTCACGTCGGGCCCAATGACAGAGCTCGGTGTCCCGGTCCTCGACCCGCACAACGTGCTGGCGACCATCACCGTGGAAGGGCCGAAAGCTGTGCTGCACATAGCACCCGCACCGCAGGTGTTCGCTGACGATGAAGCAACGTTCCTCATCAGCTGGTCGGTTCGGTATTGGCTCGACGGAGAATCGCACGACGCGAGTGCCAGCACAGTCGATGCGGACTCGTTTCGTGATCAGGCAGTCGAGGAAGACCTGTGGCAGAGACTGCTCCCATGCCTACATGCGGTGGCCAGCTACACAGAGCGCGCGGATACGTCACGGCTGTCCGCCCAGCAACTGCTGAGGCAGCAGCGCGTCGATGCAGACGTCGTTGCCCCCATCGTCGGTGAAGTACTGCCCACCTTCACCGACATCGACGACCTGATCATTGATATCGACGACCAGGTGCCAGAGTTCAGGCCCGCCGACGTCGCCCCTGTAGTCCGGTTCGGGGCAGCAGCAGAGGGGCTGGGCAGAGACTGGTTGAATCTGCAGATCACCGTCGAGATCGGCGACGACCGAATCCCCATCGACACCTTGATACGTGACCTCGCAACCGATGCCGACCACATCGTCCTTCCTAGCGGCGTCTACATCACCGCTGATCTTCCCGAGATCAGTAGGCTCGCCCGCCTCATCCATGAGGCCCGCGCCGTCAACGAACTGTCCGACGACGGGAAGGTGCCTGTCGACACCGCCAACGCCACTTTGTGGCAAGAGATCCTCGAGTGTGGGGAAGTTGACGACGACATAGCTGAGTGGGCGGGCAGTAAGAAGACGCTGGCGTTGACCAGCCGCCCTGAGCGGCTGCCGGTTCCTGCGACGGTGCACGCACAGTTGCGCGACTACCAGCGGGACGGATTCGATTGGCTAGCATTCCTTATCGCGAACAACACAGGGGGGATACTCGCTGACGACATGGGTCTTGGCAAAACCCTCCAGCTGCTGTCCGCGATGGCTCACACACTGCACTCTCAGCCGCATGCACGGTTCCTGGTGATCGCACCAACGAGTGTGGTGGGTAACTGGGCTGCGGAAGCGGACAAGTTTGTGCCGTCGATGCCGGTGGCCGCAGTCCGGTCGAAGGTGAAGCCAGGCGACAACCCGATGCGTCGTCGTATCGAAGCAGCAACTCTCGTGGTGACCACCTACGCGTTGGTGCGATTGGACCCGTCGACCTACGCCGATCAGGTGTGGACGATGGTGGTGGCTGACGAAGCGCAAGCCATCAAAAACGATGCAGCCAAAACACATAAGGCGATCCGTTCGCTGTCGGCGCCAACGAAGATCGCGGCGACGGGAACTCCGATCGAGAACGATCTCATGGATTTGGCTTCACTCCTCAGCATCACCATCCCCGCACTGTTTCCGGACAGGCCCACGTTCGTCAGCCACTACCGCACCCCCATCGTCAAAGAGCAGGACGCTGACCGGCTCGCCGAGTTGAAGCGCCGAGTCCGTCCATTTCTGCTGCGGCGCACAAAGGAAGAGGTGCTGCAGGAGTTGCCGTCGAAACAGGCGCAGGTAGTCCTCATAGACCTCTCCTCCAAGCATCGAACAATCTACGATCGGCGTCTCAATTTGGAACGGCAGAAGTCGCTGGAACTCCTGGCTGACGATCCGAAACATGCACGGTTCCAGATGCTGGCTGCGCTGACCCGGCTCCGGCAGCTGAGTTTGCACCCGGGGCTTGTCGACGAAGCTGCGCTCGCTGTCGGTTCAGCAAAGGTTGACTACCTGACTACCCAGCTTCCGCAGCTGTCCGAGGAGGGGCACCGCTCGCTTGTATTCAGTTCCTTCCCTACATTTCTGCGTCTTCTCAGGCCGCAGCTCGAGGACGTTGGACTGCGCGTCTGTTATCTGGCAGGGGAGCTTTCCCCGGGAGAACGGGCCGAGCAGATCGACATGTTCACCCGTGGCGATGCCGACGTGTTCCTGATCAGCCTGAAAGCTGGTGGTAGTGGCCTCAATCTCACTCAGGCGGACTACGTTTTCCTGACCGATCCTTGGTGGAATCCGGCCGCAGAGGACCAAGCCATCGACCGGGCGCATCGGATTGGCCAGACGCGGCCAGTCAATGTGATCCGGCTCGTCGCTGTCGACAGCATTGAAGGCAAAGTTGTTGACCTGCAATCGACCAAGAGGCATCTTGCTCAGGCGGCGCTGGGCGGTGAGCAGTCGTTCGCCGCCGCCTTGACCGATGACGACATCCGCTCGCTGCTCATGTAGGTGTCGACTGCGCCCGGCGGGCTCGCGACCCAGGTTCAGACGCCGGGATGGCACACACTGTGCCACCTGTGCATCCAGCACCGAATGCGCCACCCCCACACTTGGCACACTGTGTGCCACGTCGATAGGTGGCACACACTGTGCCATGTCTACGTCATGCGCCTTATGCACCAACCACACACTGCACGCAACACCCACACAACGCGCGTAATGCGCACTGTGGGCAGCCGAAACGCCAGGTAGGAGTGTGTGCCGAAATCAGCCCGCGAACCTTCCGGCAGCGATCAGCCGACGATGCCCGCGGTCATCGAAGAACTCGTACTCCGCGCAACCGCCTTCACTGTCCAAGTTGCGCACCCGCACGAGAACCAAGTCCGGGCGCCCCTCCACCGCCTCCACCGCAACAACCACAGCCGGCGTCAGCCCGTCGATAAGGACGTCGCAGCGGTCAAGATCTGTCGCCCTCACCTCAACCCCATCGATAGCCATGGCGCCGACGATCCCATCCCGGTTTCGCTCCACCTCTGACGCTCGTTTTCCGCTGCACCACAGCAGCGATACGCTGCGAGAACCAAAGCACCCACACCCGAGAAGGACACACACCGTGAGCTCACTCCGACGCCGCATCGCCGCCACCGCTCTCGCGGTCGCCGCAACGGGCGCAGCCCTGACCGCCACGACGGCCACCGCAGACGCAGCCCCCGAACTACCGCGAATCAGCACCACCGGCGACACGTTCGGCACATTCGGCGATCACGACTACTGTCACGGCGCAGTCCGCGTATCCCTGACCGCACCTCCCCGAAAAGCAGAGACAATTCGAGTCACGCTCACCTCCCTCGGATTCACCGGCAACGGCGCAGGCTGGGCACGCAACCCGCACTGCAAAGTGCTGTTTGTGACCACGCACACCAGCGGTAACGGCATCGCCCGGGAGAACTTCATCCCTGCCTCCTTCGGCCGCAAAGCCGGCGAGAAAGCTGTCCACGACATCCGCACCGGCGCCGGCGTCGTGATCCTCGGCATCCGCCCCATGGCCAGCAACTCCCCGGTGCGCACACCCCAGGGGTTCGGCGCCACCGAGTACGTGTTCGTACCGCCCCGCTAGTCGCAACCCCTCCTACCCTGCGGGACGCCACCACAAGCTGGTGGCGTCCCACAGTCGTCTGCCACCCACCTGAAACAGATCTGACACTCTGACACAGCACAATCACCCGCCAGCAACGTGGAAGAGCAGACATGAACATGTGGGTTGTCATCGGCGTACTCATCGGTCTCGCCATCCCTGTCGTCTTGCTGGCGGCCAACGCGATCCGCCGATCCACGTACCAGCCGAGCGGAGGCGACGTCCGTATCCGCCTGCACTCAGGCGGGTTCGTCACGAACAGCAACCCGCTCTCCCCTGCTCGCGGCCCGCGAGCATTCCTCGTTCTCCCCCGCCACGTCAACCGTCACACAGTGCGTTCCATGGTGCCAGCGTCCGCGCGACCGGCATACGTCGAAATGTTCGAAACAGACAGATGGGCAACTCTCTACACCATCAAATAGACGCCCTGGTATGCCGAACTGATACTGCGACGCAACGACCTTCACGAACGCAAATGCCGCCGAGTGCCACCCGGATCTGAGAGAATTGCGGCACATACATCGAAGCCGAACAGTCAGATACCCGCATCCCGGGACTGACACCTGCAAGGGGTCTCACAATGCGTATCACGTTCAATGAAAACAACTTTCGACACGCAGCCAGCATGGTTCCGGAGGTCGAGGACGCAACTATCAGCACCTTCGGCGCGTCACTTGTGGACCCCGACAGCCACATGACCGTCATCTCGACCTACCACGACGTCGTCAATCACGCTGCCAGCCAGGCACTGTTCTCGGTCGACGACATCGATGCAGACGGCGTCAGCTTCTGGCTCGAAGCAGCCTACGACGGCGAGGGACTGTTCGACGGTCTTGTCTTCGACGCCTGGATCATGATGCGCTCGACCTCGGGCGCCGAACACCTACGCTTCACGACCAGCCCCGAGTCGCTACGCGTCGACGCCTCCGACGACACCGAGCATGCTTCGTTCACCGACTTGCTGGTCGAGTTCGTGCACTACGGCGTCGCACTGGTCAACACCCAAATCCGCAGCGATCAACGAGCCTGGATGACAGTCCTCGGCGCAGCATGATCTACGTCGCAGCCGTGCTACAGGAGAACGACATGCCGATCACCTTCCGACTGCTGCGCTGCGGCAACGCGCTCACCAACAGACCTCACGCAGACGACACCAGGAACGACCTGGCGCACAACACGAGGGAACCTACATGATGGACGCCCTCTTCGACCTCCCCGACGATGCGCGTACCGACGGAACACTGTTTGGCGCCGACACACTCGACGTCGGTCATCAGACAGGAACCCGAGCGTTGAACAGTGTGCAACGCAGCATCACCTACCAGCCCCGGCGCGGGGGATCGCTGATCACCGCGGAGGTGTTCTGCGACGGCCCGCTCGACAACACAGTGTGGGCGCTGCATCCCGACGGGGACCATGTTGTCGTCAGCACTGCAACGTTCATCGAAATCGCTTACACCCCAGAGGCATCGTCATGAAATCAGACCTTCCGGTTTCAGCAACCGTGAACCACGGCAACGTCACCACCACAGCACCGTTTGCCGACCAATGCGATGCGGTCGCCTTCATCCACGCGCAGGCCCGCACCGCTACCCAGATGGGGCACAAGCAGTTCACTGCCACGCTCACTCGCAGCGACGGCGCCACCGTCGCAACCGTTGATGTGTCCGGTCACGACATCGGAGGACAGGTCATCGACGCACTCGGCTCCGCAGACCAGGGGCTGACCTACCTACGGGTGGCGGGCATCGACGCGCTCGTCTACGCACACCGCTCCTGCAAAGGTGACGGCGTGCTTTTTGTGGGCGTCGATGCCGACGACGATCAACGCATCCTGTTCGCTGTCAACGACGGAGATCTCGTCGATACCGTTGTCGGCGACCGGACCGGGTCGATCGACGTCACGTACGACGGCGGCGGGCCGCAGACAGTCAGTTGCGTTGTGGACGCCGATTCTCCTGCTGAGGCACAACGAATACTCGAAGCTGCGGTGTGCTGCCAGCCTTTGCACTTCACGTCGCACACGACCGCTGCACGGTAGCTCGGGCCGGTTCCCGGCGGACTCGTACGAGCGTCGCGGCCACAGCCCCCGGCGTGCTAGTCGACGTCATCCCTGTCGGCAGCCCCGTCTCCGAACATGCGTCCCATGACCGTCATCGCCAGAACACCTACGGCGATGGCGGACACTGTCA
>NZ_BAFB01000213.1 GCF_000248075.1 Gordonia otitidis NBRC 100426
CGCGGTGAATCGCGTACGCGGCGGGGCTGGTCGTTCCTCCGGCCGAAGGTGGCCAGGGTGACAACTACTGCCACGAGGATGACGATGAGGATCGCAGCGACGACCATGTCAGAACCTTTCGTTGTGGTGGAATGCGACGGCAGCGCAATCCGCGAGTTCTT
>NZ_BAFB01000212.1 GCF_000248075.1 Gordonia otitidis NBRC 100426
CTCGGGTCTGGATCCGGTGCGTACTGCTTATATCTCGCAGTTGTTGATCGATATCAATGCGCAGATCGACGCGACGATTCTGATCGTGACGCACAACATCAACATTGCTCGCACGATTCCGGACAACATCGGCATGTTGTTCCGCAAGGAGTTGGTGATGTTCGGTCCGCGTGAGCAGTTGCTGACCTCGGAGCAGCCGGTGGTCAAGCAGTTCCTCTCCGGTGATCGGTTCGGTCCGATCGGTATGTCGGAGGAGAAGGACGAGGCGGTGCAGAAGCAGGAAGAGGCGATGCAGGCCGCCGGTATCGGTGGTGGTGGTACGAAGGATGATTTCTCGGAGATCATTCCGCAGGTGCAGCCCAATCCGGGGATGCCCGAGCGTAAAGCGGTCGCCCGCCATCGTGAGCGGGTGTTGGAGTTGCTGCCGACACTGCCGGAGAACGCTCAACGCGCGATCCGTGAATCGATGGATCAGGAAGACCAGATCCGCGCCGAGTCCCGCGCCCACGCCGCCAACACCCAGGG
>NZ_BAFB01000211.1 GCF_000248075.1 Gordonia otitidis NBRC 100426
CGGCCGAGATCGACCGGACGCAGTCGGATGCAACGGATCAGACGGGTTCGGACACGTCGAGTCCGTCGAGTGACACCGCGGGCGGCACGACGTCGACGACAGGTGTCAACGGCTCCAGCGTGAAGCTGCCCTTCGGGCTCTCGCCGCAGCGCACCCCCGTGCTGGGAACCTACGGGTCTGCGTCGGGCACGGGCAATCTGACATCGGACTGGTACCAACTGCCCGAGCGGAGCGCCGATTCGCCACTCATCACGATGTCGGTCGCCGGACAGATCGAGTACATCGACGACCTCGCGGTCACCCGATCGGGTCAGCAGGTTCGACTGCAGTTCGGTCGCGTCGGTCCGGACGGAACCGTGACCCCCGCGGGGATCATGACCCCGATGGACATTGGCGGTGCCCCGGCTTGGCGCAACCTGCGTTTCCAGCTCGACGGTGCGCCGCAGGGCGCGACAGTAGTCCGAGTTCTCGCCCAGGACACGTCGACGAACTCCGACCAGTGGTTGGCCGTCACACCGCCGCGTGTGTCGAAAATGGTGACGCTCGACGATCTCGTCGGCAGCGAGGCTCCCGTGATGATCGACTGGGAGGCGGCGCTCGCGTTCCCGTGCCAGCGTCCTGCACAGGTACACAACGGTGTGCTGGAGACGCCCGAGTGGCGCATCTCCCCGGACCGCGAGGGGGAGCGCGTCAACTCGCAACGCTGGATGGCCGGAACAGCCGGCGGACCACTCGGCATCGTCGAGAACCAGTTGCGCCCAACTGTGTTGCCCTCATACCTGCGCAACGACTGGGCGAAGGACTGGGGCATGCTCCAGCGACTCACGCCGCTCGTGCCGCAGAAACCGGCGCAACTCACGGTGACGACCGACGTCCACAACGGGCTGTGGTCACCGGGACAGATACGCGCCGTGGGGTTCTGACGTGCCGTCCTCGGACCAGTGAGGTGTCAGGCTGCGCCGATGTCGGCTGTGGCCGCCGTGCGAGAGGGGGCGTGGCCGCGTACGCGCCGCTCGAACAGATAGACCGCAATGCTCACCACGGACCACAGGACGAGCACGAGGAATGGCCAGAGATGTTGGTGTCCGCGGAAATACACCGCGGTGTGTAGTGCGTTGACCGACGCCCCCGGCGGCAGCCAGCCGCCGATGGTCGCGATGACCCGCGGCAGTAGCGGCCACGCCACCGAGCCGCCCGACGACGGATTTCCCAGTAGCACCATGACTGCCCAGGTCGGTAGGATCGCCCACCTGCCGAACATGGAGCTGAACATCGTGAAGATCATGCCGCAGGTGAACATGGTCAACGCCAGGATGAGCCACACCTCGAGCACCGGCAGGGTGAGTGCCCCGATGATCCAGTCGATCATGGCGCAGATGGTAAAGTCGCCCAACAGCGAGTAGAGGGCTGTGAAGCCGATTCTCTCCCACGGGCGCAGCTTGTTGGCGTGCACGCCGAGTTGGATGGCGCCGACGAACCCGATGATCACTGCGGCGAGCATCATGTAGAAGATGGTGAGTCCGTGCGGATCTCGCGGTTGTAGTGGGTTGACGTCTCGGACGTTGACCGTGTAGCCCAGTCCCGCGGTCGCCTGGGGCGTCGCCTGCTCCAACAATTGCGCCACGGTGGCACCGGATGCACTCGAGACGGCGACATCGACAGTCCGCGTGTCGACGTCGATGTCGACGACGGCGAAGACCTGCTGGTTCTGCAGTTGGTCGAACGCTTCGGCATCGGTGGCCACGTGACGGACGTCGAGTGAGCTACCGAGTTCGTGTGCCAGCTTCACCTCGACCTCCGCCGACTGCGACCCCGGGAGTGTGCCGACGACGGCGATCGGTACGCGTTCGGGTTTCGGGTTGGCCGTCGAATACGTATACGAGCCGACGAAAAGAGCCGCGGCGATGCCGAGGATGGCCACGATCACCAGTGCGGGTGCGAACCGCGACGTGCGGACGGCGTGCCATGTGCTTCGGAACTGATCTGCGGTGCGCACTCCTCAAGGCTATTCGGTCGTCGGATAAGCTGCGGACAAGCCGATCGACACCGGGGGTATCGCCATGGCGAGTGCATACGACTTCACCGCGACGGACATCGACGGCAACACCGTCGACCTCGCCGAGTTCCGCGGTCGGCCGCTGTTGATCGTCAACACGGCGTCGAAGTGTGGCTTCACCCCGCAGTACAAGGGGCTCGAAGAGCTCAGCAAGACCTACGCCGACAGCGGGTTGGTCGTGCTGGGTTTTCCGTGCGATCAATTCACACATCAGGAGCCGGGTGACGAAGCGGAGATCAAGAGCTTCTGCTCACTCACCTACGACGTCAGCTTCCCCATGTTCGCCAAGGTCGACGTCAACGGCTCGGACGCACACCCGCTGTTCGCGTGGTTGCGGGAACAGAAATCAGGCGTGCTCGGCAACCGCATCAAGTGGAACTTCACCAAGTTCCTCGTGAACCGCGACGGGCAGGTCGTCGACAGGTTCGCGCCCACCGTGAAGCCCGAGAAACTGACCGGAGACATCGACAAGCTGATCTGAGTCGCGACCGGTTCGGACCCGAAACCACGAAGAGACGTCATACACCCATAGTCGAAGCGTATGGTCTGCGGGTGTGAGCGCAGATGCCGCCGAACGCGGGCAGTCCGACACGGGACTGCGCCGATTGATCGGCCTGCCCTTCGACGACCCCGATGACGTCGTTCGCGCAGCCGTCGAGCAAGCCAGTGTTCCCGCGCTCCTGATGTCGATGGTCCACATGACCGGTGATGTCGGACTGCTCGACGAGCTGCCCGGTCCATACGCGCTCATCGCGATGGATCTACAGGGGGCCATGAGTGAAGACGACAAGAACCGGGTTCGACGCCGCGCTTTCGAGGTGATCGTCGACTACCGCGACCGCGGGTGTCCGCCGCCCTTCGTCCCGGACGATACCGATCTGAGTCGGATGCTGGCCGTGGTGAGCGCGGGAACGGTGCCCGACGAGTTCCTCGACTACGTCGCCGCCGACCTGCGATTCACCCCCGACGACCAGCCGGTCGCGGAACCGGTATCGACACCACGGCAGCGCGCCGCATTTCCCGTCGTGGTGATGGGTGCGGGGGAGAGCGGAATCCTGGCCGGTATTCGCCTGCGGCAGGCGGGGATTCCCTTCACGATCATCGACCGTAACGACGGCGTCGGCGGAACCTGGCAGACCAATCGCTATCCGGGATGCAGGGTCGACATTCCCAGCCAGTACTACACGTATTCGTTCGAGCCGGCCGACCACTGGGCTCATCACTATGCGACGCAACCCGAGATCCTGGCTTACCTCCGCGAGGTCGCCGACCGCTACGACGTCACCTCTCACGTGCGCACCGGCACCGAGGTGATCGCAGCCGATTGGGATACGACGCACTCCGTCTGGCATGTCCGGGTGCGTACCGCGGACGGCGTCCACGAGAACCTCGACGCTCGGGCGCTGATCTGCGCGGTCGGCCAGTTCAGCAACGCGACCATCCCCGACGTACCGGGTGCCGAGAGCTTTCCCGGTCCCGCGTTCCACACTGGCTCGCCGAGATGGTCTACACCTACGAGGGTGTGTCGAGCTACTACCGGAACTCGCGTGGCAACGTACCGTCACTGTTCGGTGCGCGCATCGTCGACCTCTGGCGTTGGACCAGACGCGTCGATCCCGACGACTACGACCTGTTCGGCGCCACCACCGGATGACAAGGGAGAGAAGATGAGCGAGCGACTGGCCGGAAGAGTGGCGTTGATCAGTGGCGGAGCCCGGGGGATGGGTGCCTCGCACGTGCGCGGAATGGTCGCGCAGGGCGCGCGGGTCGTCGCGGGCGACATCCTCGACGACGCGGGAAGGGCGCTCGCCGACGAGGTGGGGGACGCGGTGCGCTACGTCCACCTCGACGTGACTCGGCCCGACGACTGGCGTGCCGCCGTCGACCTGACGGTGCAGGAGTTAGGTTCACTCGACGTGCTGGTGAACAACGCAGGCATCGTGAATTTTGGGCTTTTCGAGGATTACTCGCTCGAGGACTGGCGCAGCATCCTGGACGTGAACCTGACAGGCGTCTTCCTCGGAATCAAATCGGTTGTGCCGCAGATGAAGAAGCAGGGCGCAGGGTCGATCATCAACATCTCGTCGATCGAGGGGCTCGCGGGGACGATGGCGTCGCACGGCTACACGGCGTCGAAGTTCGGTGTACGAGGGATCACCAAGTCCGCGGCGCTGGAGCTGGGTCCCAGCGGCATCCGGGTCAACTCGATCCATCCGGGACTGATCAGGACACCGATGACCGAGTGGGTGCCGGACGACATCTTCCAGACAGCGCTCGGAAGGGTCGCTGAACCGTCAGAAGTGTCAGCGCTCGTCGTGTACCTGGCGTCGGACGAATCGAGCTACTCGACGGGCTCGGAGTTCGTCGTCGACGGCGGGGTGGTTGCGGGATTGGCGCACAAGGATTTCGGTACCCTCAACGGGTCGACATCGGCCGACTGACGGGCGAAACCCGATGCGCTGTCAGCTCACGACCGTCTCGAGTCGCGTACGCAGGAACGTGCGCAGCGAAGTGTTGAACCTCTGAGTGGTCGGCGCTTTCGGTGCCAACTGATCGAACGCGTGGAAGGCGCCCGGCGCGATCTCGACCTCGCACGGGACGTCTGCCGCGCGGAGGCGTCGAGCGTAATCGAGTGTCTCGTCGTGAAACAGGTCGCACGTTCCGACACCGAGCCAGGTCGGCGGGAGGCCGCCGAGGTCGCTACGGCGGGCGGGCACCGCCACGTTTCTGTCCGCGGAGCCGAGATAGAGATCCCATGCCCGCTGATTGTCGCGCTCGGACCACAGTACGAATCGACGTCCACTGGGTGTGGAGGCCGTACGATCGTCGAGCATCGGGTACACGAGAACCTGTGCGGCAAGCGGGATGTCACCGCGATCGCGGGCCAACAGGGCCAATGCCGCGGCGAGGCCGCCGCCCGCACTGGCACCTCCGATCGCGATACGGTCGCGGTCGACCCACGGCTGTTCGGCCAGCCAGGAGAGTGCGGTGTAGCAGTCTTCTGAGGGCGTCGGATACGGGAATGCCGGTGCAAGTCTGTAGTTCACGGCAGCCACCGTGACGCCCGTGGTGTCGGCGAGGTCGCGGCAGTAGACGTCGTCTTGACCCGCCGAGCCGAGAACGTATCCGCCGCCGTGGATCCACAGCATCGCCGCGCCGGTGACCTGCGCTCCGGCGGATCGGTGCAGACGGACAGTGACGCCAGGAGCGATCGCGACGGTCGGGACACCGCGCAGTCTGGACAGCTTCAGTCCGCCAACGCGCAGGACAGGGATCGGGAGGTGGCGCAGTCCGAGCCCGTGTGGAATCCAGCGGGCAGTGCGTCGGAGATCGGGCGCGACATCGGAGGTGGTCATCGCCGCGACTATACATTTATCGAAAAGTGTCTACATCAACTGTGATCTGTGCCACGATTGGCGCGGCGAAGGGAGCCGCATGTCCACATTTGACACAGTCGTCCGGGGAGGCCGGTGGTTCGACGGGACGGGAGCGGCCTCGGCGATACGCGACATCGGCATTCGCGACGGTCGGGTGGCAGCGATCAGTGCCGGGCCTCTCGACACCGAGGGCGCGCAGGTCATCGATGCAGGGGGTACCTGGGTGACACCGGGACTCATCGACATCCACACCCACTACGACGTCGAGGTGCTCGATACCCCGGAACTGACCGAGTCGCTCCGGCACGGGGTGACGACCGTGTTCATCGGGTCGTGCTCGCTCTCGACGATCTACGTCGACGGCGAAGAGGCGGGCGACCTTTTTGGGCGTGTCGAGGCGATTCCGCGTGATCACGTCATCTCAGCGGTGGACGAGCACAAGGACTGGACGTCACCCAAGGAGTACGTCGATCGATTGGAGGGTCTGCCGCTCGGCGCGAATCTCGCAGCCTTCATCGGACACTCGGACATGCGGACGGCTGTGATGGGGCTCGATCGGGCGACACGTCCCGACGTGCGACCGACCCGGGCCGAGCAGGCGCGCATGGAGGAGATGCTCGGCGACGCACTCGTCGAGGGATTCGTAGGGCTCTCGTCGCAGCAACTGAAGTTCGACAAGCTCGACGGGTTGACCTGCCGGTCACGCACCCTGCCGTCGACCTACGCCAAGCCCAGGGAGCTCCGCAGACTCAAGAGCATGCTGCGTCACAGCGGGCGCGTGCTGCAGTCGGGTCCCGACATCCAGAATCCGCTGAACCTGGTGTCGCAGATGGTGCAGTCCATCGGGTTCGGCCGGCCGGTGCTGAAGACCTCGCTCCTCTCGGCTGCCGATGTGAAGTCGAACGAGAAAGCGCTGCTCCTGATGGATCACCCGACAGCGCTGATCAATCGACTCGGTGGCGACTTCCGGTGGCAGCACCTGCCGGTCCCGTTCGAGGTGTACGCCGACGGCATCGATCTCGTCATCTTCGAGGAATTCGGCTCCGGTGCAGCCGCTTTGCACCTACGCGACGACATAGAGCGGGATGCGCTGATCCAAGATGAGGACTACCGGCGCTGGTTCCGCAAGGACTACGAGCAGAAGTTCGGAATCAGGGTGTGGCACCGCGACTTCTTCGACGCCGAGATCGTTGCCTGCCCGGACGAGTCGGTGATCGGCAAATCCTTCGGCCAGGTGGGACTCGACCGTGGCGGAGTGCACCCCGTCGACGCCTTCCTCGACCTCGTCGTCGAGCATGGCAGACAACTGCGTTGGCGTACGACGATTTCCAACCACCGGCCGCAGATGCTCAAGAAGATCGCCACGTGGCCGACGGTGCAGATGGGATTCTCCGACGCCGGCGCCCACCTGCGCAACATGGCCTTCTACAACAGCGGCCTACGGTTGTTGCGCCATGTCCGGGATGCCGAGCGGGCCGGAAAGCCCTTCATGAGTAGCGAATACGCGATCCACAGACTGACCGGCGAGGTCGCCGACTTCTACGACATCGACGCCGGGCACTTGCGCGTCGGTGACCGCGCCGACCTCGTGGTGATCGATCCCGAGCATCTCTACGAGCAACTCGAGGCGTATGTGGAGGCACCGATAGAACAGTTCGGTGGTATGTCGCGCATGGTGAACCGCAACGACAGCGCGGTCCGGGCCGTGCTGATGAGCGGACAGACCGTCTTCGCCGATGGCCGGTTCTCGTCGGCGGTGGGGACCGTGAGGACAGGCAGCTTCCTCCGCGCCGGGCGGTCCACGCCGCCTGTGTCCATGCAGGGCACCGGCAACGAGGCCGAGTTGACACCGATCCGCTGACGCCGGATCGGTAACGGTTTTCGGGTCTTCTGCTACACCTGTGACGTCACCATTGCATATAGGCCCGAATGCGATTGACGGGGCATCTGGAGTGACGAGAAACGGCACGCTCAACAGTGGTGCTTTCGGGTGCGATGCGGCCCGGTGTCGTGCAACGATCGATTCATGGCCGAAACAGCAACCGCACCCGAAAGCATCCTGGAGGCCGGAACCACGGCCCCCGATTTCACACTCAAGGCGACGCCTGATCAGTCCCTCAGCCTGTCTGAACTGAAGGGTAACCCGGTGGTGCTCGTGTTCTATCCCGCCGACTGGAGTCAGGTGTGCGGGGACGAACTGGCCGTGTTCAACCAGTCGCTGCCGCTCCTCCAGGACTATCGCGCGGCGCTGCTGGGGATCTCGGTCGACAGCGCGTGGAGCCACCAGGCCTTCAAGGAATCCCGCAAGCTCGGCTACGACCTGCTCGCCGACTACAACCCCAAGGGTGAGGTGTCACGAGCGTACGGCGCATACGACGAGGACGCGGGGTGCTCCAAGCGTGCTCTGTTCGTCGTCGACGCCGACGGGGTGATCGCCTGGAGCTACCTGTCGCCGATGGCCATCAATCCCGGAGTCAACGGAGTGCTCGACGCACTCGAAGCGCTCAAGCAGAAGAATTCGTGAGGAGCCCGCGATGACCTTGACCCCTTCCGTCGGATCCGACGACTACACCCAGGGCCCGGACGAGGCCGCGATCACGCTGGTCGAGTACGGCGACTACGAATGCTCGTACTGCGGGCAGGCCTACCCGATCGTCAAAGACCTCCAACGGACATACCCGGACTCACTTCGCTTCTGCTTTCGCAACTTTCCCATCCCAGAGATCCACCCGCAGGCACTGAGCGCCGCGGAGTTCGCCGAGTACGCCGGAAGTCAGGGACGATTCTGGGAAGCGCACGATCGGCTTTACGAGAACCAGGACCGACTCGGCGACAGCTTCTATCGCGAGCTGGCAGCAGAACTCGGTTTCGAGCAGAGGGCCGTGGAGAACGCGCTGAACGCCGGAGAGTTCGCCGATCGCATTCAGGGACATATCAACAGCGGCCTCCGCAGCGGTGTGAACGGCACGCCCGCGTTCTTCATCAACGAGCAGTTCTTCCCGGGGCCTTACACCGAGTTGCCCGAGGTGCTCGCACAGATCTTCGCATCGGGACGTTAGTACGTTCCCGCCTATGCGGATGCAGCGGTTGCCCTGAGCGCAGCCAGAACGTGTTCGGTGGTGCATCCGTCACCGACCGTGACCCGCGCCCCGTGTCCGCGCACCTGCTTCACCGGGATTCCGGAGGTGGTGAGCAGCGATCCGAGCGCTATTCCGTCGTCTCCCTGCAGATACACGAAATTGGCCTCGCTGGTCAGTGTTTCAGCCCCCAACTCATGCAGCTGTTGCGCCAGTCGCGTGCGCTGCGTGCGCATCGCAGTCACCCTCTGCGCCAATTCGGTGTGTGCGGCAAGTGCCACGGGGACCGCAGCCTGTGCCGGTGCGCCCACCGCGAACGGCACCTCGAGTCGCTGGACCTCCGCCATCACGCGCGCGTTCCCGACCCCGTAGCCGACTCGCAGTGCCGCGAGGCCATAGGCCTTGCTGAATGTACGAAGTACCACCGTCCCGAGGTGGGCATGCAGGAGTCCGGCCAGATCCGGTGCAGCAGTGCTGAACTCTATGTAAGCCTCATCGATGATGACCGTGAGGTGCGGTGGCAGCGCGTTCAGGAAGGAAAGCAGGACGGCCTCGTCGACCACGGCGCCGGTTGGATTGTGCGGTGAGCAGATGATCACCGCGACGGTGTTCGAGCCGATGGCGCCGTGTATCGCCGTCAGGTCAACCTGGCCCCTGGCGTCGAGCGGGATGCCGCGCATACGCAGACCCGCCATGTCGGCCAGGATCGGGAACCCGTCGAACGTCGGCGTGGCGGTCACCAGTTCGGGAGTGTCCACGCCGCGGCGCGCCCCATTGCGCACCGCTGCGTGCAGGGTCTGCAGTGCGACTCCGGTCGCCCCCGGGCCCACGCTGACCATGGAGTCGTCGACCCCGAGATGCCGTGCGACGGCGCGCCGCGTCGAGTGTGGCAGGAACTCCGGGTAGAGATTCGTTCGGGCCACCTGCTCGCGCAGTACTTCGGCGACGGATGGCAGTGGGGGATAAGCGGATTCGTTGAGATCGAGCCGAACCACATGTGCCCGTGTCGACATGGCCGGGGGTGTAGCTGTCGGCGATGCAGCCGACGGAGTTGCTGTCGTCGGGGGTGTCATCGTCTGCCGGACCAGCGGAGCGCCGCAGCCCCCGCGAAGTCGCCCGCATGCGCGAACGCCGACATCATGACCACGTCGCCGGATTGGATTCTCCCGTCGGTGACGGCGGCGTCGAGAGTCATCGGAATCCCGACCCCGAAGAGGTTTCCGCACTCGTCGAAGGTGTCGGGATGTCGTTCCGGGGGCAACTCCAGCGCCTCTCGCCAGTTCCGGAGGAAGATCCGGTTCGGCTGATTGGTGATGAACCAGTCCAGCGCTGCGGGTGCGATGCCGATGGAGTCGGCAACCTCGATGGCCGCGGCAGGCACCATTCGATTGCCGCGCGCGAGGACCTTCGTGATCTTCGCCTCCGTGAAACCGATGTGTATCTGTCCTGGCCCCGCCTCCCAGTACCGTCTGTCGGGCTCGGCAACCGACGTCATGTCGGCCGAGTACTCGCCGTACGAATGAGTGATCAATCCCAATACCGGAGAGCCGTTCTCGCCGTCCAGGGTCACGGTCGCCGCCGCCGCACCGTCGCCGGGTATCGCCGCCTGCGCTTTGCCACGGACCTGGTCCTGGGTGAAGATCTGCGACGCGCTGTTCTGCGCGAGACCCACCAGGGCCTTGCCGCCTCCTGTCGCGGAGAGCAGTGCGGCAGCGAGATCGATCATGTGGATGAATGCCGCGCACCCACCGTTGTGGACGTCGAGCACCGTACGGGGTCGCAAGCCCAACCGATCGGCGAGTTCGCCGCCGCATCCGCGAACCGGTACCTCGGGAAGTTGGCTGTGGGTCAACACGACGGTGACGTCGTCGAGATAGTCCCCGCCATGTCTCTCGGTGAGAATCCTGGCGGCAGAGATCATCATGTCGGCCGACGTCTCTCCCTCTGCTGCGTGGTGACGGTATGCAGGCGCGGAGAACATCACATTGTCGGCGAGTGCATCACTTTCCGCGTACTCGCTGAAGAACGCTGCGGGTACGCGATTGTCGGGGAGGTAGCCCGCAACGTCGGCGAGCGTCAGCGTGGGCGAGTGGGTCATGAGCGCATCCAATTGGGGGTGAGGGGAAGATCGTTGGCGTGGCGGTATTCGGCAATCGCTTTGAGGTTGTTCAGCTCGAGCTGATGTCCTGCGGAGAACATGTCCCAGAAGTCACCCACCCACACCGGGCGGTCGGCGGGTGCGGTGTCCGGGAACGGATTCTTCTCGTAGAACGGGTGTCTGCAGTTGGTCCACAGCACCACCGAACCAGGTGTGTCGAGGACGATCTGTGCGTCGACGACACGCATCAGATAGACCATCCACAGGTGTTTGCCCTGATCCCACGCGCAGTGATAGTCGACGGTCATCGCGTCCGGATTCGTGACGGTTCGCGTGTAGATCTCGGTCGCCTCGCCCAGTCGGTCCTGGGCGACCCAGAGTCCGGGCTCATCGGTCGTCGAGAAACCGCGGAGGCTGTAGGTCCACTCCTCGAGCGATCTCGTGTCGGCGAGCCAGTCGTAGAGTTCGCGGGCCGGCGCGTTCACGTAGCCCTGCACCGTGCAGAAGTTGCCGTAGATGGTGTCGTGCGGGTACACAGAGCGGAGCATGTCGAGGATCACCGGTGTGGCGGTCTGACGGGGATGGGTCTCCACTCTTGTCAATCCGTCGAGGTCGGCTGCCTGTTCGCCAAGATCGGCCAAGGGTGTGGTGTCGATGGTCATGTCGGTGGTGATCCTTTCGCCAGGAACGGGAGAAACGGCGGCACCTCGTCCGGGTCGCAATCGACGACGATTGCGTTGGGGCCGGTGCCGGAGAACAGTTCTGCGCAGTCGGCGCGCAGTTCGGTGAGCTGGCAGGGATGCCGCACGTCGAGACCTGCGAACATCGCCGCGAGCCCGCCGGCGATGTCGGTGGGCCGGAATCGGTTGACGCCCATGGTGTCCGGGAAGTACAGGCTTTCGCGGGTCACACACATTCCGTGTGCGTCGTTGTTGAGGATGACCAGCGTTACGGGAGCGTCGTGCTCTACTGCGGTGTGAAACTCCATGCCGTGCATGAAGAACGCACCGTCGCCGGCGATGATCACGCTGCGTTCGGCGAGTCCGACGGCCACGCCGATCCCGGCGGCGATGGCATAACCCATCCCGCCCATGCCGAGTGCGACCGTGAATCGCTGGTCTGCGACCGGGGTCAGATAGTGGATTGCGGCTGCTCCGACATTGCCTGCGTCCGCAAATATCCGTGCGCCGCTTGGTATCACGTCGGAGATTGTGTCGACGATCTCGCGCAGCGAGGGTAGCGCGACGTTTCTCCGGGCTGGCGGCTCGAGGTAGGTGGTTTCGACGTCGGGCAGCGTGCGGGGCACTAGTCCGGCGTCGGCGAGCGTGTCGTCGAGGTAGCGCACTGCGTCGGCGAGTGAATCGACGAGGATCGTCGTCCCGCGCGGTGGTCGTGGACTGTGGCGCCCGATGTGGACGATCTCGAGGTGATCGAGTTCGTCATCGAGTCCACCACGGTCGGTGAGCGTCATCCTGCATCCGACAGCCACACAGATCGATGCGGCGGCAAGGGCGGTGCGGGCGGAAGGGTGACCCATGACGCCTGTGATACCCGCGTGACCGGTGAGAGGGTTGACGGCATCGGCACCGCCGGGCGCCGCGACGACGGTAGCTGATAGCCGAGAAGCCATGCGGTGCAGTGTCGTTCCCATCCGTTCCCGGGATGCCTCCTCGCCGATCCACAGGCAGATCGGCTCGCCACTTCGCGCAGCGTCGACGAGTCGGTCTGCCGCAGTCGTCAGCATGCTCTGGACGGCGTGGTCGGCTCTGTCGGGTGGAATCTCGTGGTCGACGCAGTCGTCGCCCGGGATCTGCTGCGACTGCACATCCTTGGGGATGATCAACGCGCAGGGGAGGTCACGCTCGAGAACCGCGAAGACCGACTTCAGTGCGGAGGAGAGGCCCGTTGCATCCGTGACCACTTCGACGTGACCGGTGATCGCGCGCAGCACACCTACGAGATCGATGGTGTCGGGTGGATCGAGCATGTCCTGAAAGCCTCCGCGGGTGACGAGCGGCGTCGGTGGGGTGCCGATGACAGCGAGTACCGGAACTCGACTGTCCAACGACTCGGCCAGCGCCGGAACGACATTCATCGCGCCGCCACCGGAAGTCGTCAAGACCAGTGTTGACGAGCCGCTCATGCGTGCCAGGCCGTCGGCCATCGCGCCGGCGGCGAACTCGTGCTTGGCCACGACCGTCGGAATGCCGACTCGCGCCGCCGCTGCGTACATGTCCTCGATGTTGGCGCCGTGCACCCCGAAGGCATATGTCATGCCACGACGCCGCAGGGTGTCCAGAAGATGCTCTGCGACGTTTCGGCGGGCGGTCATCTCGCAAGAGTGCCTGCGTTTACCTGAAGGTCTGCTGAAATCCGTGACCTGTCGATCGGCCGCGGAACGGAATAGACTCTGCGATCACAGTCCATCGGCAACCGACCGGCGGACGACGCCGCATTGGATGAGCTCGTGACCGTACGCACCCGTGTTCGCCTGCGAGTGGGCCGCTATGGCGTGCGTAAGCAACTGACGATCGTCGCGGCGGTCGTACTCGTCGTCGCGTTGCTCCTGAGTGGTGCTCTGATGCTGCTCATGTTGCACAGGGAGAACACCGAACAGATGTTCCGAGCGACAGGGCGGCAGGCGTATCAGATCGCCACGGCGGTCAACCGCGGCGGTGTCTCCGCCGTCGACCCCGACGATCTGACACCGGGAGCAGGTATCGACATCACGCAGGTGATCGACGAGCAGGGCCACGTGGTAGCCGCGTCGCCCGGAGCTCCCACTGTGCCGATCAAGGTCGACGGCCATACGCGTGGGGGCGGGGAGCCGCAAGCCCGATACGCGGATCACGTGACCGTTCCCGGCTATGGCGACGACTACTGCGCGACGGCGATGACTGCCGACTACTCCGATCACACGTACACCGTTGTCGCACTCGACAAGGCATCCGGGGTGAGGGGAAGCGAGTGGACGACAGCCACGCTCATGGCGATCGAACTCCCCGTCATCGTCGCGCTCGGTGCGGGTGCGGTGTATCTCCTGGTCGGCCGCTCGTTACGCCCGGTCTCGCGAATCACCCGACAAGCCAATGAGATCACGTCGACCGAACTCGAGCACCGCGTGACCGTGCCCGCCGCTGACGACGAGATCCGCACTCTGGCGATCACGATGAACAGCATGCTCGCGCGCCTCGAGCGGGGGCGTGATTCGCAGTTGCGGTTCGTCGGGGATGCGTCCCATGAATTGCGTAGCCCGCTCACCACAGTGGTGGGGCTGCTCGATCTCGCCGACCACACCTCGTCGCCTGTCGATCTCGAGACCGTCCGCACCATACTTCTTCCGGAGGCGCGGCGTATGCAGCGGATGGCGGAAGATCTTCTGCTACTCGCACGTGCCGATGAACATGGACTGTCCGTGACGGCGTCGGATGTGGATCTCGACGACGTGGTGTCCGACGAACTGGTTCGTCTGCGTGCGCTGAGTCCGCCGAAGGTAGCGGGCCATGTCGTTGCCGCACGCGTCTCCGGCGATGCGGACATGCTGCGGCGTGCGGTGCGCAACCTGACCGACAACGCGGTCAGACACAGCATGTCGACGGTCTGGATCTCGCTGAGTGTCGAGGGGTCGACCGCGGTCGTCGCGGTCAGCGACGACGGGTCGGGCATCCCGGAAGACCAGCGGCACCGTGTGCTCGACCGATTCTCCCGTATCGACGTCGACCGTCGGCGCGACACGTCGGGGGCGGGCCTCGGCTTGGCAATCGCGCACGAGATCGCACTTGCACACGGCGGGGCGGTTGCCGTGGTCGACTCTCGCCACGGCGGTGCGACCGTCGAACTCGTCCTGCCCCTACTTCACTTCCAGGGCCCGCTCGCGAGCGGCACTTTCGCAGATCAGCAGCGCGACGATGATGACGACACAGACCCGAGAGGGCATGCAGGAGATGATCACACTGCGATCAGTCGATAGCCGGCGCCGCGCACCGTCTCTATCGACGCGACGCCGAACGGCGCGTCGACTCGCTTGCGGAGGTAACCGATGTAGACCTCGACGATGTTCTCGTCGCCTTCGTAGTTCTCGTCCCACACCGATTGGAGGATCTCATGTTTCGACATGACCCGACCCGCATTCCGTAGTAGCAGTGCGAGCACCGCGAACTCCTTCGGAGTGAGCGTGATGGGCGTGTTCCCCCGCGAGACGATGTGTTGCGCCGGGTCGAGGCTCAGTGATCCCGCGCTGAGAATCGCGGGGCGTTCGTGCGAACCACGCCGCGCGACAGCACGCAGATGTGCCTTGAGTACGACGACGGAAAACGGTTTGACGAGGTAGTCGTCGGCTCCGAAGTCCAGCGCCTCGGCCTGATCGTATTCTCCGTCTTTTGCCGAGAGCATGATGATCGGTACCCAGTCCGAGCGTCGTCGCAGCTCGCGGACGATCTCGAAGCCGTTCATGCCGGGGAGCATGATGTCGAGCACCACCGCATCGAATCGCTGCTCCAGGGCGGATCGGAACCCCTCCGCGCCGTCGTGCACGACAGACACGTTCCAACCATCACTGGCCAGCACCCGACGGATCGTCTCGGCTGCCCGCACGTCGTCGTCCACCACCAACACACGCACGTCGGTTGTCGTCCTCTCCCGGCGGTCGATACCGCGTCGCCCCTGATGTTCCCATCGAGAGGATTGCAGGTCGCAATCGAAAGGATTCACCGATGCGCCACCGTACGCTTGCCCGACCTTCCGCGGAATCGACCCTACGCCCGGTGCGGGGACCGCGGAGTCTCCCGCTTCACAACGTATTGCGTCTGCGCTCGGATCCGGCATCCCTGGCACACGATCTTCGCGTCGACTACGGGGAGGTGGCTTTCGTCTCGGCGCTCGGACGTGACGTGGTCGTGGTACAGGGGCCGGAAGCACTGGGCGAACTGGTCCGCGATGCCGATCGGGCCTTCCGCAACGAGCCGGTGTACGGGTTCGCGCTCGGTCGGCTGTTCGAGCGCGGGATACTTCTGATGGACTCCGACGAGCATCGCACGCATCGTCGAATCATGCAGGCGGCCTTCACCGCTGACCGCCTCGCGGAGTACCAGAAGCCATTGCACGCGCTCGCCGCCGACGCCGCGAGGCGTTTCACCACGGGCCCCGCGGTCGACATTCGTGCTGAACTCAAGGCAACGGCACTCGACGTCGCGCTGGAGTTGTTCGTCGGGGCACGGCTACCACGAGCAGAGGCGGACGAGATCAACGCCGCGTTCGTCGACCTCATCGAGGCGGGTAGTGCGCTGGTCCGCGTGCCGATACCGGGCACGTCCTGGGCGCGCGGCCATCGAGCGCGCCGAGTCGTCGACGAGTTCTTCGCCGAGTTGGTGCCGCTCCGACGCGCAACGCCAGGGCCTGACCTGATGTCTGCGTTGTGCGAGGCACGCGACGATGACGGGAACCGACTGTCCGACGAGCAGATCGTCGATCACATGCGATTCATGCTCTTCGCAGCACACGACACAGCGACCATCGCCATGACGTCGATGACGTATCGGCTCGGTCGAAACGACGCCTGGCGTTCACGCGTCACCGCGGAGGCCATTCGGTTGGGAAGCACACCAACGGCGGCGGAGCTGCGCGAATCCACCGTCATGCAGGCGGTGTTCAAGGAGTCGCTTCGGCTGCGTCCACCGGTTCCGGTGATTCCCCGCGCTGCTGTTCGGGATACCGCGATACGCGGGCATTTCATCCCGGCTGGCGCGTTTGTCATCGCGATCGCCGCGAGTAACCACCGGATACCCGAAATCTGGCCGCAGCCAGACGAATTCGATCCCAGGCGATTCGTCGACGCAACAGGCGCTGCCACCGTGAAACGGAGCGGCCGCCACCGGCTCGCATGGGCGCCGTTCGGCGGCGGCGCGCATCAGTGCATCGGGATGAACTTCTCCTTCCTGGAGGCGGCGACGATGGTGCACCACATGGTTCGCCACCTCGACTGGACGGTCGAGTCGGACGCGTACGAACGTGACGACGTCGCACTCACCGCCAACGTCGGATTCACGGCGTCGGTGCGTCCTGCACTGCTCGACGGGGGTATCTGAAGGTTTCCAGGTGGATCACGACCCCCTGATCCGTCATGTGAAATCTCCCCCCAAGGGGGGACAAAGCTACCTCTGACGGGTGGGGACTTATCCCGTGGCGGCCCTTAGCGTGTAACGCGGCCATGTGATGCAGTCCACATCGATGGCCGAGTTGAGGCGTGAGACATCCGCATGGCGGAAGTCGGGTGACGCGTGTGCCCTGATCGGGTTTCGAGTGTGTAGAGGTGATGAGAGATGGTCGCGGTTGCTCCAGAGCGTCGATCCCGGTTCCGTGGCACGGCCCGCGCAGCACCGATCGTGCCGCGAGCGATCGGACAGTTCTACGCGACGAGTCTCGAGACTTTCCGCTACCTGTTCACATCGCGGTTCCAGTGGAAAGAGTTCCTACACCAGTTCTGGTTCATCGCATCGATCTCGATCGTCCCGGCCCTGGCGATGTCGATCCCGTTCTGCATGATGTTCGTCTACGAGATCAATATCCTGCTGGCGGAGGTCGGTGCTGTTGACCTCAGCGGCGCGGGCGCGGGCGTCGCGATCATCCGTGAGATCGGGCCCATCATCACCGTGCTCGTGGTTGCAGGCGCGGGGTCGACGGCGATCTGCGCGGACCTCGGGTCGAGGACGATTCGCGAAGAGATCGACGCCATGCGCGTGCTCGGAATCGACCCTATCCAGCGCCTGTGCGTCCCCCGCGTTGTTGCCTCGACGATCGTTGCACTGTTCCTCAACGGACTGGTGTCGGCGGTCGGGATCGCGGGCGGCTTCTTCGCGACCGTATACCTGCAGGGCGCGTCCCCCGGCCAGTACGTGACGAGCATCCCGATCATCACCGGGCTTCCGGACTTCTTCGTCAGTGAAGTGAAAGCAGGCGTATTCGGACTGCTGGCGGGTCTGGTGGCGTGCCACCTCGGACTGCACGTGAAGGGAGGACCGAAGGGTGTCGGTGACGCAGTGAACCAGACCGTGGTCTACGCATTCCTGCTGCTGTTCCTCGCGAACTCGGTGATCACCACCATCGCCCTGGGCTGAGCGGTCTCGCGCACGTCGGACAACGCACGTATACCGTCCTGCTGATCTCGGTGAGCTCTGCTCCCCACGTCATCGGCAAACCGAAAAGGATTACACGTCAATGGTTGTGAAAGAACCGAGCACGTCCGCTGGTTCGAATGGAGTCCTGCGCGCCTCGCGGCGTGCGGCGGCTGCACCACCGGCCTTTCTCGACGGACTCGGCCGGCAAGTGTCCTTCTACGGCCAGACGGTTGCCACGGTCCCGCGCACGCTGCGCCGATATCGCGAGGAGATCGTGCGGCTGATTGCCGAAGTGAGTATGGGAAGTGGTGCCCTCGCCGTCATCGGCGGGACGCTGATGGTGGTCGCCATGCTCGCTGCAGCCGTCGGATACGAAGTGGGACAACAGGGTACGACCTCACTTGGAAGAATCGGTCTCGGTGCGTTCGCCGGCTTCATCTCCGCCTTCTTCAACACCCGTGAAGTGATACCGGGTATCGCGGGCGTGGCCCTGACCGCGACGGTCGGCGCTGGTTTCACCGCACAGCTCGGCGCCATGCGTGTGAGTGAGGAGATCGACGCGCTGGAGACGATGTCGATCCCCTCGTTGCCCTACCTCGTCGCCACCCGACTGATCGCAGGCGTCATCGCGGTGATTCCGCTCTACGCGGTTGCGCTGTTCATCGGTTATGCGGCAACAGAGTTGGTCACCATCGTGCTCTATGGGCAGGCCAGCGGTACCTATCATCACTACTTCAACGTCTTCCTCGTCCCCAAAGACGTGTTGTGGTCGGCATTCAAAGTGTTGTTGATGGCGATCGTGGTGATGTGTGTGCACTGCTACCACGGCTACAACGCTCACGGTGGCCCAGCAGGCGTGGGAGTCGCAGTCGGTCGAGCAGTCCGAACATCACTGGTGGCGGTCATGCTGATCGATCTCTTCGTGGGGCTTGCGGTCTACGGCGGACCTTCGGGTGCGGTTCGGGTGGCCGGCTGATGGGGCACCTGCGAGAGCTCAGTCGAAGAGCCAACATCGTGCTCGGCCTGATGCTCGTCATCGTCCTCGTCAGCGCCGCAGCCATCTCGGTCGCGCTCTACCGGGGAACGTTCAGCGACACCCAGCGAGTCACGATGTACGCCGATCGTGCAGGCCTGTTGCTGGAACGCAATTCGAGCGTCGAACTCAACGGCGTCGTCGTCGGGCGGGTCCAGGATGTCGAGTTCACCGACAACCGGGCGAAGCTGACCCTCGGTATCGACAGCACTGCGGCGCAGGCCATCCCCTCGAATGTGACCGCCGACGTCGACCCGATGACACTGCTCGGACGCAAGTATGTGCGTCTGACGCAGCCCGCGAATCCACGGTCGGATGCGCTGAGGTCGGGAGATGTTTTGTGGGCGCCCGGGGTTGGCCACGAGGTGGACGACCTGCTCAGCAAACTCGTGGACGTTCTCGACGAGGTGGACCCGCAACGGGTCACCACAACGGTCGGCGGGTTGTCGCAAGCTCTTGCCGACAACGGGCAGCAGGTGGGGACGTTGGTCGACCAGCTCAACGACTATCTGGCGGAGTTCAACCCGAATCTCGGCGCTCTCCAGAGGGATATGGTCTCGGGCGCTGCTGTCGCGAATCGGCTCGACGAGGCGGCGCCTGATCTGTTGGCCACGATCGACAGGCTCTCTGTCACCTCGACGACGTTGACCCGCGAACAACGTGCTTTCTCCGCATTCGTGCTGTCCTTCTCGAATCTCGGAGCCACAGGCCGAGACTTCTTCTCGGTCGCGGGCATGCCGTTCGAACGTGCGGTGAAGAGTCTGCGGACCACTGTGTCGACCCTCGGCGAGTTCGCGCCGATCTATCCGTGCTTCCTGTCGAGTCTCGCGTTGACCAACCAGTACCTCGAGCGTGCGAACGGTGGAAGCGATCGGCCGGGACTCAACGTGGTCGGCACGTTGCTGATGGGAAATCCGCCGTACTCGAGTTCGCGCAACCTTCCCAAGGTCGGCTTGGAAGGAGTAGCGCCGAGCTGCAGGCAGACCTCGAAACCGCCAGCGCACATCGACTTCGATGACGGCAGCGACGCGTACGGCCCGATCAACGGGCCTGCCGACCTGATCGGAAACCCATTGGCGGACCTACTGTTCGGGGGACACTGATGAAAACGACGAGTACTGCCGTCAAGGCGGTGTTGTTCGTGGTGGTCACCTCGCTGGCGGCCGTGTTCGTTGCGGTCCTCGCAGGCAATCTCAGGTTCGGGCCCACACGCGAATATCACGCGATCTTCAGTACGGCTGCAGGGTTGACGACAGGTTCGGAGGTTCGGATCGCAGGTGTGCCCGTCGGAACCGTCACGGGCGTCGAGTTGGCAGGCAAGGACGCCGCGCGCGTCGATTTCACGCTCGATACCGCGCATTCGCTCAGCGACACGACGCATGCCGTGATCCGTTACAAGAATCTGATCGGCGACCGCTATCTGCAGCTGACGGAGCCAGAAGCGATCGGACAACCGGAATCCGAGGGCTCGACAATTCCTCAGTCACGAACGACGCCCGCACTCGACGTCGACCAGGTCGTCAACGGGTTCAAGCCACTGCTGCAGGGGCTCGATCCGGCGGAGACCAATCGCGTCGCGACTTCCCTCGTGGCAGTCCTCAACGGGCAGGAGAGTGCGATTTCCGAACTCACGGCTGCACTCGGTGTCGTCACGAACTCGCTCGCCGATCACGACGCCGCGATCGGAAAGGTCATCGAGAACTTCAACATCGTTCTCGCGGGGATCAATTCACGACACGATGCGACGGATCAACTCGTGACCGGTCTGGCGCAACTGGTGGCGTCGCTCTCGGCCGACAGTCCACGGATCTCGGGTGCGCTGACCAAGATCGATGCTCTCACAGCATCTCTGGCCGATGTGGTCACCTCGGTGCGGCCCGACCTCGCCGAGAGTGTCAGCGGTCTGAACAAGCTATCGGGAAACCTCAACGCGAGCACCGATACGTTACAGCTGATCCTCACCAAGCTGCCAGAGGCGTATCGGATCATCGGTCGCGTGTCCGGGTATGGCAGCTACGTCAACTTCTTCGTGTGTGGTTTGGCCATCAAATACGGTCCAGCGCAAGGAGATCAAACACCCATGTTCACCGCTCCCGCGGGGAGGTGCCAACCGTGATCGATTGGCGGAAGTCAATGGTCGAGCGTGATCCGGTGAAAATCGGGATCATCGGGACGATCATCCTCATCATCGTCCTCGCGCTCGCGTTCAATCTGCGTTCGTTCTCCTTCGTCACTGGTGAGCGCGACTACCATGCACAGTTCGCGGACGCGAGTGGTCTACAGTCCGGAGATCCGGTACAGCTCAGCGGTATCGAGGTCGGCACCGTGAAGGCGATCGAGATCGACGGTGCGCACGTCGCGGTGGATTTCGGTGTGAAGGAGGATGCACGCAAGCGTCTCGGCGACCACACGCGCGCAGCGATCAAGGTGAAGACGTTGCTCGGCCAGCGGTACATCGACCTCCACCCGGACGGAGCCGGCGCGTTGTCTCCTGGCGATACGATCACCCTGGACCGGACGAGTTCGGGTTACGACATCACCCGCGACCTCGAAGAGGTCACGCACAAGGTCGACAAGACCGACAAGACTCAGCTCACCGAGGCTCTCGACGAGTTGAGTACGGTCCAGGAGGCGTTGCCGTCGAATATCCGGCAGACCATCGACGGAGTGAGCAGACTCTCTGCGACGATCGGCTCCCGAGACCAGGCGGTGTCACAGCTACTCGCGAATTCGGCTGGCGTGTCGCAGATCCTGGCGAATCGCAATGAGCAGCTCACGGCGATGTTCGGTCAGGGACAGACGCTGTTCGCCACGCTGAATCGACGCTCGGCTGCTATCCACTCGATACTCGTGCAGACCACCGACCTCTCCCGCGCCCTCAACTCGCTCAGCGGGGATGTGAAGGAGATCCTGGCCCCGACACTGGACAAGCTCGGCACGGTCGTCGATCTGTTGAACAAGAACTACGACAACATCAATCAGTCGATCTCCGGGATGAAGACGTTCACCTATCAACTGGGCGATGCGGTCGGAAGCGGACCGTTCTTCACCGTGCTGCTCCAGAACATCCTGCCGGCCAACACAGGTGTGACAGGCAACGGAACAGCAGGCGACCGAACAGGAGGTCCTCGATGAGCGCGCGACGGCGTCGCGGTGGAGTCAGTGCGGCGAGCCGTATTCCCGGCTACGCGCTGGTGATCATCGTTGTGGTGATGCTGATCGTCGCGAGTGTGCTGTGGCTGGTCAGTGGTCGAAAGAGCCAGTACACAGTGCTGTTCACCAACTCCACCGGTCTCTACGTGGGCGATCGTGTGATGGTCCTCGGAGTACCGGTCGGTGAGGTCGACGAGATCACGCCGCGCGCGGACGCGGTGGAGGTCAAGGTCAGTATGGACGAAGGACGCAGGATCCCCGCGGACGCCAAAGCCGCGATCGTGGCGCCGACGCTGGTGACCGGTCGCTACGTCCAGTTCGCTCCGGCGTACACCGGTGGTCCGGCCCTCGCGCCGGGCGGCACGGTCCCCGTCGATCGGACGGGTACCCCCGTCGAATTCGATCAGACGAAGAAGCAGCTCGTCGATCTCGTCAAGGAGGTCGGTCCGACGTCGAAAGATCAGCAGGGAGCGCTGAACCGATTCATCGACGCCACCGCGACGACCACAGACGGTAACGGTCGTGCCCTGCACGACGCACTGATCCACTTGTCCAAGGCGACGGGCACGCTCAATCGCGGTGGTGACGATCTGTTCACGACCGTTCGCAACCTCCAGGCGTTCACCACCTCGTTGTCGACTGCTGATCGCGAAATACGTGGATTCTCTGCCCAACTCGCGGACTTCTCCGGAGTCCTCGACGACAACAGGGTAGAGGTCGACGCCGTGCTGCAGACGTTGCAGGACACGTTTGTCGACGTCAAGCAGCTCATCGACACGAACAAGGCTGCGCTGGCAGCAGATGTGAAGAAGGCGAACACGATCACCACGCTTCTCGTCGATCGCATCGACACCTTGGCGAACACCCTGCAGGTACTGCCGACCGCGGCGTCGGACTTCTACAACATCTACGATCCGATCGGAAACTCGCTCTCGGGTGCACTCGGAATCCCGAACATCCCGGATCCGAAGTCACTGATCTGTGCACTGCTGACCACCGTGAACGCGCCGGAGGGACAGTGCGCGACGACCGTCAAACAGATTGGTGCGAATGCCGCGGCGGCGACGGCGGCGACGGGCAGTCGTGCCGGTGCGCCAGACGCCAACGGCTTGTCGGGGTTGCTGAACCCACGGGGCCGGGGAGGTCACAACTGATGAGATACCGACATGTGGCCACACTCCTCGGCGTTGCGCTGATGTCGATAGCTTCGACGGCGTGCAGCTTCGATGGGGTGAACTCGATACCCCTGCCGGGCAATACCGCGGGGTCGGACACGTATCGAGTTGTCGTCGACCTCGCCGACGCGCAGAACCTGGTCGGCAATTCGCCGGTGAAGGCCGGCAACGTGACGGTCGGAAACATCCGCAAGGTCGAGACGAACGGATGGCATGCACGGGCTCTGCTCGATATCGACAGCGACAAGCAGATCCCGGCGAACGTCCATGCCGCGCTGGCACAGACCAGTCTCTTCGGGTCGCAGTACATCGAGCTCGCGGTACCGGAAGGTGAAGGCCCGCAGGGAAAGCTGGATGACGGTTCACACATCGCGGTGGCCGACACGAGCCAGTATCCACCGGTCGAGAAGGTGCTGAGCTCGCTGTCGCTGGTCCTCAACGGCTCCGGACTGCAACAGCTTCGCACGATCACCGACCAGACCGATCAGATCCTCAACGGGCATGAACAGAACGCGCGTCAGCTTCTCGGACGTCTCAACACCTTCGTCTCCGATATCAACAAACAGCGCGGCGATATCGAGAATGCCATCGAATCGATGGCGTCACTGAGCACGAAGCTGTCCGCACAGGTGAAGACCATCACGCACGGAATCGACACGATAGGACCGGCGATCGGAGTGCTCAACGCGCAGGAGAAGAACCTGATGACGATGCTCGACTCGATCGGGTCGTTCGGCGACTCTGCCACCGGCGTGCTCAACCGTAGCCGGGATGGTCTGGTCGACGAGGTCCGCAACCTCGCACCCACTCTGAACTCGCTTGCAGCATCCGGGAAGTCACTACCCGAGGCGTTGAAAGTCGCTTTGACACTGCCATTTCCGGTGACGACGATCGAACGAACAGCGAAGGGCGATTACGTCAATCTGTTTCTGACCCTCGACATCAGCCCCCAGAAGCTGGCGAATGTGGTGCTCCCGAGTGTCACACGGAAGCCGCGCGACGAGCCCCAGCTGTCCCGGCAAGCGGTTGATCCGCTTCGAGCTCCGACAGCGCGTGGGGAGGGAACCCGATGAGAAGCAGGCTGGTCCGAGCGCAGCTGGTGATCTTCGGGATCGTATCGATCCTCGTGGTCGGGTACTCGGCGTACGCCTATGCCGGGCTCCAGCGCTACACGGGAATCGGAACCTACAGCGTCGAAGCACAATTGAGCGCATCTGGCGGCCTGTATCCGGCGGCTTTGGTCACCTACCGAGGGGTCGACGTCGGAGTGGTCACCGCGCTCGACCCATCGCCGACCGGGGCGACGGCGCGGCTGCAGATCGACTCCGCCCACAAGATTCCCGCCGATGTGCACGCTTACGTGCGAAGTGTGTCGGTCGCCGGCGAGCAATTCATCGATCTCGTGCCGAACTCGACAGCGGGAGGTTCACTGACCGACGGTGCACGAATCAGCGGAGACAGCACCAGCACCCCCGTCCCCGCCGGCGACGTGATCGAACAGGTGACCGGGCTTCTCGAGACGGTACCGAAGGATTCGTTACGCGGCGTGCTCGACGAGACATCGCAGGCACTCGACGACACCGGCGAGAACCTCAATGCCGCGCTGGCGGCGTCGTCGTCGTTGGTGCGGCAGGCCACGGGCAGCCTCGACGAGACGGTGCAGCTGGTGCAGACTGCAAACCCGCTGCTCGTTGCCGTCGATCGGAGCGGTCCCGACATCTCACGGATCGCGACCAACCTACGCGGCTTCACCGAGCAACTCGCGATGAGCGACGAAGCTCTCGGAAACGTGCTGCGAACGGGCGCACCGTTCTTCGACTCCACGTCAGGACTGCTACAGGAACTTCGCCCCACGCTTCCGGTACTGCTCGCCAATCTGCAGACAGTGGGTGAGGTTCTTCGGGTCAACGTGCCGGGCATCAGGCACGTGCTCGTCGTGTACCCGGCGATCAGCAACGCGATCAACGCCGACCTCGGCCCGTTCCAGCAGACCGACGACCGGTCCTCCGGACAGGGCGAGTTGGACGTCAAATTCGGTAACACCGAGAACCCCGCCCCGTGCGGCGAGGGATACGGGATGGAGCGGAGGAATCCGGGATCGGTCGGTTACGCGCCGATGCCGGAAGACCAGTACTGCCAGGCCGCGCACGACGATTTCCGAGTGGCACGAGGTGCGCGCAACGCACCCTGTGCCACCGACCACTCGGTGCGCTCGGGTGACGTGGCGCGGTGCCCGGGGGGTCTGCCGTCCCGGTGGCCGCAGATGCTGGCGCGGCCGGGTGTCGGCTACCAGGTTCCCGGTAGTGCGCCGAATCCGCCGAAAGCAGACGCGGACACCGTGACTGCGGTCCCGTACGACCCGTCAACCGGACGGTTCCACGTACCAGGCCAGCCGACATCGTTCACGTTGGGCAACGTGATCGCAGGCAAGAACTCCAACCAGAAGGTGGTGAGCACATGGGAACAACTGTTTCCCCACTGACAGAACCCGAGACGTGCGAGTCCGTGGCCCCTGAGATCGACGACCCCGGGGCGCCGGCTGAGCCCGAATCCGGTGAACAGACATCGGGGGAGTCGGTCCCGACTGAGCCGGGATCAGACGATGCGGAACGCGATGCCGCGCCGTCACCCCGCGCAGACAGCGCGACGTCGGAGAAGGATTCGGGGCCTACACGTGGACGTCAGCTGTTGGCGCTCGTCGTCGGCTGCGCACTCATCGTCGCCGGAACCGCCTATGGCGCAGTGATGTATGAATCGCACCGCGACGCCGTGGCCGCACGTGATCGCGACGCACAGTTGCTGACGACGACTCGTGAGGTGGCCGCCGATCTGGTGACGCTGCGGCACGGCAGTGCCGATGCCGACGTCGACCGTGTGCGCTCCCACGCCACCGGTGACTTCAAGAGCCAGATCAGCGATACAACAGGGAGCTTTTCGACAATCCTCAAGCAGGGGCAGGTCGATTCCGAGGGCAAGGCTCGGCAGGTCGCGGTCGTGAGTGCTGACGACGATCACGCAACCACGATCGCCGCGGTGACGTCGACGGTGAAGAACTCCGAAACCCCCGAAGGACAACAGCGGGTCTATCGGATGAAGCTCGACCTCGAGCAGCATGACGGTCAGTGGCTCGTCTCGAATGTGGAGTTCGTATCATGAGATTTCTCAGAATGATTGGACAGCTCGCACAGCGGATATGGCTGCGCGGGGCCCGCGGCGTTGGGCAATGGAGCGTGAGACGCGCGCGACTCGTGAGTGGCGCCGTGGCGCTGCTTGTCGTCGCGGTCGCGGGAGCATGCGGATACCTCATGTACCTGAATCATCAGGACGGCGTCGACAGTCAGATGCGCACAGAGGCACTCGCCGCGGGAACCCGCGATGTCCCTGCGCTTCTGTCGTATCAGGCGAAGAACATCGACAAGGATTTCGAGGACAAGTACTCGAAGGTCACCGGAAGCTTCCGCGCCCAGTTCGAGGAGTTGTCGAAGAATACGATCATTCCTGCAGCCAAGGAGCAGGATCTGACCACGAAAGCTCAGGTGGCCACCGCCGGAGTCACAGCGAGGGACGGGGATTCGGTGACACTGTTGCTGTTCGTGAACCAATCCACCACCACCAAGGACGAGCCGGGTGCGCGCCTCGACGGGAGCCGCGTCCAAGTGGTGATGACCAAGGTCGACGACGGCTGGAAGGTCGCAGGACTGACACCGGTGTGATGGGTCGCGGTGTGTGTCGCACGACAAGACGGAGACGGGAGTAGTTCATGGGTGTCGAGGTGAGTGTTGCCGATCTGACGAAGTCTTTTGGTTCTCAGAATATTTGGCGTGATGTGACGTTGACTTTGCCGTCGGGTGAGGTGTCTGCGCTGCTGGGTCCGTCGGGTACCGGTAAGTCGGTGTTTTTGAAGACGTTGATCGGTTTGCTGCATCCCGAGCAGGGGTCGGTGATCATCGATGGCACCGATATCACGCAGTGTTCGGCCAAAGAGCTCTATGAGATCCGCAAACTGTTCGGTGTGTTGTTCCAGGACGGCGCGCTGTTCGGGTCGATGTCGTTGTATGACAACATCGCATTCCCGCTTCGTGAGCACACGAAGAAGAAGGAAGACGAAGTCCGCAAGATCGTGATGGAAAAGATCGATCTGGTGGGTTTGGCCGGTGCGGAGGACAAGCTGCCCGGTGAGATCTCCGGTGGTATGCGCAAGCGTGCCGGCCTGGCGCGGGCGTTGGTACTCGATCCGCAGATCATTTTGTGTGATGAGCCGGA
>NZ_BAFB01000210.1 GCF_000248075.1 Gordonia otitidis NBRC 100426
TCCTGAGTCATTAATTCGTGTGCAGTAGTGGGCGATGGAGTCGAGGATCTGGTCAGCGGTCTTGACCCACACGTAGGGGCGGGGGTTGTCGTTCCAGGTCTCGATCCATGCTCTGATGTCGGCATTGAGTGCTCGTACGGTGCGGTGGGTGGAGCGTTGGAGTTTCTTGGTGGTCAGTTCGGCGAACCAGCGTTCGACGAGGTTCATCCAGGATGAGCTCGTCGGGGTGAAGTGGACAACGAATCGTGGGTGCGAGGTCAGCCATCGTTTGACCGCGGGCGTCTTGTGGGTGGAGGCGTTGTCCATGACCAGGTGGACGTCGAGCTCGTCGGGTACCTCGGCGTCGATCTTGCGGAGGAATCCGATGAATTCTGTTGCGCGATGCCGTGAGTGAAGCGAACCGAT
>NZ_BAFB01000209.1 GCF_000248075.1 Gordonia otitidis NBRC 100426
GCAGCACTGCCCGGTCGGAGCTGATCACCGGACTGGTGATCGCCTTAGATGTAAGGAACGGACCCAGGTGCCGCGCCATCCCTCGGGCGCGATCACTCAGCGATGTCCATCGCAGCAGTTCACCGGTCAGGCAGGTACTCAACCAGAATCTGACGCCCTCTCTCAACCATCCGGGTTCGATGTCGCTGAGCACGACATTGTGGTCGTGGAACGGTTCATGTTCGCGGACGGGGATACGGGCATCGGCGCGTAAATCCCAGATGTCGTGTTGCCACCACGATTTGTCAGTGCACCGCACCGACAGATAGAGGTGCATCGACTCGACCAGATAGGTGATGTTGCGGCGGGAGTAGGTCGAGGGTAGCCGTCCGTTGCGCTGCTCGAACCCCTTCAACGCCACCCGCAGCAGCGCACCCACCTCCATGTCGGTGATGCTGTCGGGATCACGGCCGTGGTCGCGGCGGAAACCGGCGACCGCCGTCGTCAGAGTGCGTGAGCACCACTTCAACGTCGACGGCTCAATCTTGCGGATACCTTCCCGCCCGCACAGCCACAACCACCACATCACCTCCTGCACGATGCGCTCGGGCACACCTGTGGGTGTGAAATCGATGGTGCGGCCGCGGAATCGGTAGTTCTGTACGAACAACGCGACCAGGTCCTCGCGGGCGTCGACCCGAATGATCAGCGTGCGCCAGGCTTCGGGCACCCGCGCCCATTCACGCGTCCAGTTCGTGGAAATCTCGACTGCAGAGGGCTGGTGTGACGTCGCTGCGCGGCGACGGTCACTGATGTTGCTCATGAAGGCCTTTCCACCCGGCGACATAGCTCTTCCACTGCCCGACCGACCGCATCTCTGCGTCCTCGGTCACCCACCCGTAGATCGACAGCGTTGTTTGCACATCGGCGTGGCCAAGCCTGCGCATCACCACATGCGGCGGAGCGCCGCTGAGCAGCAATGCGGTTGCGTGGGTGTGGCGAAACCAGTGCGGTGTCCACTCGGCGGGCAAGTCCGAATGGGTGGCCTTGATGGCATCGACCTTGTCGTACACCGTTTCCGGGCGCATCGCCGCATACTTCTCACCGCGCACGAGGTTGACGAATACGAAATGGGTCGACAGGTCGTCGACCACCACATCAGCGCCTTGCGCAACGAGTTGCCACACGAACTCGCTGTAGATCCCGACGAGGTCGTCACCGATGAAGATGCGACGACCACCCGACTTCGCACGCATCCCATGTGGATGGTCGCCGCGGTCGACGATCTGCACATACGGTGTGCCACCACCACTGATGTGGAAGTCGTGATGGCGCAAACTCAATGCCTCACCCATCCGCATGCCCGTCTCGGCTAACACCGCGAAGAACAGACGATCCCGTAGTCCGGCCGCGCTACCTGTCCACGTCCCGGACTGTTGGGTCGAGCACGAATCAAGGATCGTTATCACCTGCTGCGGCAACAACACCGGTGTCTCCGTGCGGTTGGGTGACCTACGCCGGTAGATAGGTTGCTCGTGTTGTCGGCGCGGCCCGATACCGGTCAAGAACCCTGCGTACGGATTACGCCGGGCGGCACGGGCATGTGAGGAGAACAGCCGACGGTACGGGGTGAGCAGGTCGTGGGCGTCGGCGAAGTACTTGTACATCGACAACACCGCCGCACCACGGCGCTGCAGTGACGCCGCTGCCATCCCGCGCGACTCATCGGGTGTGCCGATGCGTGTGGTTCCGGGTAGATCACCGGTACGCAGGTAGGACAGGTAGCTACCGAACAACGTGGTCGGAAAGTCGTCGAACTTGTGACCGGTGTGATCGAGCACCGTCCACCACGCGGCCAGCCCGTAGGCGTAACTTTTCACTGTGTTCGGCGATGCGCCAGCCTCAACGAGGAACCGCAGATACTCGCGGGCCTCGGTGATCGTGAGGCGATTCGAACCGACCACGGTGTAGGACACCTTCCCGTCCGGCAACACCATTCGCTGGACCTTCGCCACCGCCATCACACCCCTGAACTGTCAGGCATGGCGGTCGCGCCACAAATCCAGATCGGTGATCGGGGCAAGAGGCGTGAACTCCGGATCATACGGTTCGGCAACCAACATCGACTGCCTGGAGTGCACGGGTCGTGACGGTGGCGCTGATCGCTGCAGCGCGAGCAACCACTCCAACACATCGGGAGCCAACACGTTCGCGTCGCGTGCGGCGAGCATCGGTACCGACACCGTCCCGTAGCAGCGTTCCACCCACTTCGAGATTAGCCGCGGCCGCTCCACGACACGCTCATCCCACCCAGGCTCGGTCATACTCCACGAATGCCCGGTCGCCGGATTCTTCCGAGTACGCATCTGCCGGTTGAGCATGTCGGCCCGCTTCGAGTCGATCAACCCGGTGTCGTTGAGGTGACGGATCAACGCACCCAGCGACAATCCCCACTTGTCCTTGAGCGGCTTGAGGTTCAGCAGCGACATCGCTTTCGGTAACTCCGCAGCGATCGCTTCCCGTGGCGCGAGAAACTCCGTAGCGAAACGATTCGCTTCCTGCTCTTGCTCGGAACCCACGTCACACGAGCGTCCTGAGTGCAGAACCAGGTGTCCCAACTCGTGCGCGACGGTGAACCGAGTACGTTCCCACGACTCCGATTCCCGCAACACCAGCAACGGCCGATCCCGGTGCTGACCCACCCACGTCGAGTATCCCTGATGACGTTCGGTGCGCGAGGACGTCGCCGCGAAGTCGCTCTCCCACTCGCCGGCCATGCGTCGACGTACAACAATCGGTGCGCCAATACGCTCAACTTCGTACATCAGGTCATCGATCTCCTCGTGGCGATCGAGGCCCATCACATCGCGTACCGCAGCTGCGGCCAGCGCTACCGGCATCTGCTCGCCGCGAGAACCAACCGACGGCAGCCGCACCGGCGGCAACTTCGCCTGCGCGTCCAGGTCCTCGAGGAAGTCGCCCGTCAGCGACGCGAACACAGCCAAAGACTCCTGCTCGCTTTTCGTCATCGACTTCGGAGCCCTGAACAACAAATCCGATGTCGCCACCCGAGTACGCGGCTCAGAACCGAAAAATGCTGTCGGGAAACGCAATATCCTCGCCATAGACTCCACCTCATCATCGGTGAACAGCATCACCGACGACTTCTCCAGCTTCGCCTGACGAACATTCGTCCAGCCCATCAAGTCGGCAAACGACGTTGCCGTTAACCGCCGCAACACACGCGCTTGCCGTACCCGGGCCCCAAAAATCTCGATCATTGTGCGCTCGATTCAACAACATCAGCTTGGGGGCCATTCGTGCGCCTACCACCTTGCCCGATGCCTACGACGGATCCGCCGAACCGGTGTGCTCGTCGGCACCCGACACGTCGGCGAAATCCTCGTCGGACCGGCGGCGACGAGGTGGCGTCGTCAGCGCCGCTGCGATCGTCGGCACACTCCCTGCGACTGCACCGGCCATGCCTGTCGACGTCGTCCGCTCTTCCATCACCGGCGAAGGCAACGGTGTTGTCGCATAAAGAATCTCGTCGTACTTGGTCAACACGCCCGCCGCCAGGACCGCTCCACCCAGTGCCAGACTTCCCGGCCACCACAACACATACAATCGATAGCCCGAAGGGGCGATAGGCCCCTCGAACGACTCGTCGACGATCGGCGCCCCCAGCTCGTCGTCGAAGCTCATCTGCATCCCGCCTGGCTGGTAGGTCGACAGCGGCAGCAACTCGCCGTCCGGACCCGTCGGATGACGCCGCACTCGTATCTCGGTGCCCCGTCCGTCGTACAGCAAGATACTGAACCCGTTGCTGCCCTTGCATTGCAGCGTCGACTCCTCGCTCTGGCGACGGCGCCGCGACATCAGCACAGTCTCCAGCAATATGGCCGAGACCGAGATTCGTCGAGGGGTGTCGTCCTGGTCCACGAATCTGTCGTCGACCTCGCCCAGACGGGCGATCAGATCCCCGTGCAGCTCGGACAGCACCTGCGAGTGCTGCACCACCAACTGCTCGATCAGTTCTTGCGGGTTGTCGTGTAGCGGCATGCGGGAAATATTCCCCCCACTTTGCTACATCAGTCACGCCGCCACGCCGGTGTGTCGGAAGATTCTCTGACAACTGCATACCTAATAGGATACATGTCCACATAGGTATAATCCCAGCTCAACACGCATCTAAACCGTCGATATTCTCTCTAACTACAGATAAGACGG
>NZ_BAFB01000208.1 GCF_000248075.1 Gordonia otitidis NBRC 100426
AGGAATGATCAAGACCTGTGGATCTGGGAGGGCGTGCCTTCCCGCAGAATGATCCCGGTAGTCACTTGATCAAGTCAGCGTTGCAGCGCTGGCGGAAAGGCACGCCTCATGCTCACGGTAGTCAACGCCCCTGATGGTTCCAACCAGTCCAACGACGATCACCGGTCGATCCTCGATGAGATCGTGCGCGACGGGGCCCGGCAGATGCTCGCCGCAGCCCTGCAGGCCGAGGTCGCTGCCTATGTCGATCAGTTCACCGATCAGGTCGATGAGCACGGTCGCCGGCTGGTGGTGCGTAACGGCTACCACAACGAGCGGGAGGTGATGACCGCTGCAGGTGCGGTGCCGGTGCGGGCACCGCGGGTCAACGACAAGCGGGTCGACCCTGAAACTGGTGAACGTCAACGGTTCTCGTCGAAGATCATCCCGGCGTGGGCACGCAAGAGTCCGGAGGTCAGCGCGGTGTTGCCGCTGCTGTACCTGCACGGGTTGTCGTCGGGGGATTTCGGGCCGGCACTCGAGCAGTTTCTCGGCTCGGGTGCAGGGTTGTCGGCGGCCACGATCACCCGGTTGACCAGCCAGTGGCAGAAGGAAGCCGCGGCCTTCGAAGACCGCGACATCACCAGCGATTATGTCTACCTCTGGGTCGACGGAATCCACCTCAAAGTCCGGCTTGAGCAGGAGAAACTGTGCCTGTTGGTGATGATCGGTGTGCGGGCCGACGGCCGTAAAGAGCTCGTCGCCCTGGCCGATGGCTACCGCGAATCGACCGAATCGTGGGCCGATCTGTTGCGGTCGTGCCGGCGCCGCGGCATGGCGGCCCCGAACCTGGCCGTCGGGGACGGTGCCCTGGGGTTCTGGGCTGCGTTGCGCGAGGTGTTCCCGGATACCCGAGAGCAGCGGTGCTGGTTTCATAAACAAGGCAATGTGCTTGCCGCACTGCCGAAGTCGGCCCATCCGAATGCGATCAAAGCGATGCAGGAGATCTACAACGCCGAAGACATCGACCACGCCCGCACCGCGATCACGGCTTTCGCCAAGACCTACGGCGCCAAGTACCCCAAAGCGGTCGCCAAGATCGTCGACGACGCTGATGTGCTGCTGGAGTTCTACCGTTACCCGGCCGAGCACTGGATTCATCTGCGCACGACCAACCCGATCGAGTCGACCTTCGCCACGGTCCGGTTGCGCACCAAGGTGACCAAGGGCCCCGGCTCACGGGCCGCGGGACTGGCGATGGCCTACAAACTCATCGAAGCCGCACAGACGAAATGGCGGGCCGTCAACGCACCCCACCTCGTCGCTCACGTCCGGGCCGGCGCCACCTTCAAAAACGGCGAACTCGTCGAACCCGGCACCGCCTCACCCGACCAGCAGGAGGCTGCCTGAAACAACCTCATCCACAGATCTTGACAATATCTC
>NZ_BAFB01000207.1 GCF_000248075.1 Gordonia otitidis NBRC 100426
TCGCCACCGAAGTCGGCGTGCATGCGTCGCATGTTAGCCGGGTTGAGGCGGGTCGTCTTCCACTGGCGGCGCGTGCTTTGCACGACTACGCGCTGGCGTTGGAGTGTGCTCCAGAGGCGTTGTGTGTGCCCTTCGATCGGAGTCCGGCGGAGGGATCGCATTCGAGGGCGAATGCAAGTGTTGCTGAGTGGAAACGGGACCGAGTATGGGCCCGCGCCAATCTCGTCGCGATGCGCGTCGGGCGTCTCGCGGCCCATGCCGATATTGAGCCAATGCTTGCGCTGCCTCAGCTCGATGTGTCCGATTACGCGCCCGAGTTCGGTGAGATCACCGCCGCGCAGGTTGTGCGGCGCTTGTGGCGTGTATCTGGTCCGATCCATTCGATGACCGGATTGCTGGAAGCTGCCGGAGTCTTCGTGGTGAGCGAGGACTTCCGTGATCGGGATGTGGATGCGATTACGCTCCGCGCCAACCACTTTCACCCGCACGTGATGTACGTCAACGCGACCTTGCCTCCTGACCGTCTGAGAATGGTGATGGCTCATGAACTGGGGCATCTCGTGATGGATGCGAGGGCGTTGGAGAGTCCCGCAGAGCTCGAACGCCGGGCATCGTCGTTCGCTGCGGAGTTGCTTGCGCCGATCGATAGCATTGCGTTCGATCTCGAACGGGTGTCTGTGCGCACACCCCACGAGTTGGATGAGCTTCGTGTCACGTGGGGTGTTAGCGAGTCGTCCCTAGTGCTGCGGGCGCGTGACCGCGGCATCCTCTCTGATTATCAGTGCCGTTCGCTGCTTCGCTTACTTAACGAAACCGGTCGTGTTGAGGGTCGACGGCTCGGCGTTGCTCACGAACCGCCGCGGTTTGTCGGCAGTCTGTTGCAGCAACTGTCCGCAGCCGACTACACCGAAGCTGAACTCGACGAGATCACGCTTCTCACAGAGGAGCAGCGGGTCCGGCTGTTTGGCATCGACGACGCTGCGATGAGGCCTCGCCACCTGAGCATGGTGTAGCCATCGCCCGACACGGACCGACGAGGACGAAGGTCCGTTACGGTCAGCGAAACCGTTGAGTACTCCACGAGTTCGTGTACTCACCGCGCAATCGCTCAATCAGAATGGCGATGGGCCGCGGTCTTCGGGCGGAATGCTGCGTAACCGTCACTGCATCATCAGCTCCGCGACACCGCGATCCCGTTGGACGCCAGGCGTACGTAGTACTAACCACGCTGCCGGTGAGAAATCTTCGTTGTCGGCGAGGATTGCATCGAGAGCGGGAGCGGGCAGATCTTCGCCCGGCTGAGCGTAGAGCAACTCGACTTCACTGGCCCAGTCGGGCATGTCGCCGGATTCGTAGCGGGTGAGTGGGGGAGGTCCCGGAGGTCCTGCGTTTCCGCCTGGGCCTCCGACTCCGGCTGGGCCTGCGTTTCCGCCTGGGCCTCCGACTCCGGCTGGGCCTGCGTTTCCGCCTGGGCCTCCGACTCCGGCTGGGCCTGCGTTTCCGCCTGGGCCGCCTGGTCCGGTGGGGCCTGGCGGTGGTGAGAAGTGCGGATTGTGTGGACACAGGAGACACTCCCATGGAAATGCCACGTCAGCGATATCAGCGGGGCACGGCTTGTCGAGAGTAAGCATGGTGTAAATATCGAGAACCATACTTATGGCCAATGGTGACCACCCGCCAGGATTAGCGACGCGATGCCCTGTCCAGAATCCTATATTCGAAGCGAGCTTCCGGATTGAGTAACATTGGCACCCCTGAAATAGATCCGTATTTCGTCCATGCGTAGTCGGGAACGGATCGGTGGCAGTGTTATACAATATAAGTGCCGGAATCGTTAGTCGAGGCCTCTTCCGTGTCCAGTTATAGAGTTGGAGGTTGTCGTTGCTGTTCCACTCATCGTAGGTCTTGGGATCCGGAAAGAACCTCTTGGCTTGGATAGCGAAGTCGAACCACCTATTGGACTGTATCTCAACAGCAATCTGGAGATCCGCTTTACTCGGCCCGCTTCTAGCAGTTCCGGTTCCTTCCAGGTACTTGCTGTGCAGCAAGACTGACGCCTTGCTGCTTTGCTGCGCAAGCCGCCGCGCTAGTGCAACCACGGCATTGAATGTAGTCGTCTCTTCGGGCGGGGCCAATACCTCTCGCACTCCTATTCTCCCGTTTCTTACGTACATTTCTCGAGCATATTTCGCTGTTGCCTCGGCTTGAGCTCGGGCGTATCCGGATACGACGGTGAGATCATGTCTCTGCAATTCTCTTCTCCTAAATCACTGAGTAGTCTAGTCTCGACAACTTATTACTCTAGCTGGCGAGTAAGACAGGCGACTCGAAACGTCGACAATTCCATTGGCTGTGAAGTAACACCGCTGACTGATCCGTTCCGGAGATTCACTGCCTAGATCGTGATCGCCGCGCCACGTCATGAAAGAAGTCTTGTGCCAAGATCAACGTTCCACGATGACTGGGCCGGTGCTCGGCAGATGGCGACCACCATGCGTGTCATCATCGTCCCGACCAGAGCCGCCCTAGTCGAGTCCGTTGAGGATCTGTTCGGTGCGTTCGAGCAGTTCGGCGGTGCGGCGGTCGATGTCGGCGAATGTGTCGTCGATTCCGTCGAATACTTCCATCGCCCGTTTCCGTGCCTGGACACCGTCGTTGTGGTGATCGGGTAGTGCCGGGACGATGACCGGTTCGGGTTCGTCAGATGATTCCGGAGCGGTCCGGTCGAGGACGCGTTGTACCCAGTCGTCGCGGCGGGTGATCCCGCGGCCTCGGCCGTGCAGGTGGGTGTTGACGACTGCGAGGACCGCCGATGTGGACAGCCCTTCGTCGTTGTGTCCTGGCAGCGCTTGCTGGTTGCCCCACTGGTCGAGCGCGGGTATCAGAGCGTAGTCGGGTCGCGCCGGCGGTGGTGGCGGCTGCGGGGATGGCGGCTGGCTGATGTCCACCGGTTTCGCGTTCGTCAGTGGCCGCACCAGTGGTGCGGTGCCCGGGCGGGTCGCCATGATGTTGCGGATCCGCATCCATCGTTTCCACACCGGCAGCAGGCCGAACGGGTCGTCGACGTCGACGGGGATCTCCACGTGGTGGACTCCCCCGATTCGGATGGTGGTGACGGTGGGCATGGTGATGTCGCTGCAGCGTAGTTCTGCGAGGCTGCTGCTGGGGAGGCCAGCGACGGCGACAAGCCACAAGATCAGGGCATCGCGTCGGCCGAATAGTCCTGCAGGCCAACCGGTGACTGGTAGTTCGCGGATGCGTTGCCGGGCGAGGTCGCTGTGGCGGCGGCGGGTGGACAGGAGCCGGCGCACCGCGGTGGATGTTCCAGGTGTCGGAAGGTGTGCGGCGCGGTGCACGGCGTTGATGGCTGATGCGCGTCGACGCCGCACCACCCGCGATGCGTGCGGGTTCTCGTGGGCGAGGAACTGTGCGACGGTCACTGGTGATGCTGGCAGGCTGGGTACGTCGAAGGCGGCGCACCAGTCGGCGAACAGTGTCCATTCGCTGCGGTAGGTGGCGGGCACGTCGATGGTCATTGCGTCGCCTCGCCTTTCGGTGTCGATGCTGGTTGTTCGGCTGCTGCGCATGGTGTCTTTGTCTAGTGCTGGACAGTGTAGGTGCACTGTTCGTTGACGCCTGCACGCTGCACGGGCGGTGCGCTGAAACTGCGCTCGTATGCTGCTTCTCCCAACGTGATTCCACGCTACTGATGGAATGCCGCACCCTTGTTTGGCTGCTGGATAGCGTTGTTGCACAGCCACTTACGAGAGGGAGAGCAACATGGGAATGCTTCACGAGATGCGTCGCCTGTCTGATCGGATCGGCGAGGCCCAAACCGATCTGCGTAGTGCGCGTGCTGCGGTGGAGGAGTTGAAGACGTCGCCAACGTTTGCGCAGTTGCCCGCTGACGGCCAGATGCTTCTCACGATAGTGGCCAACAAGTTGGATTCGGTGCATTCCACGCTGGCTGAAACTGATGAGTCGATCACCGGCTGACCCGGCGAAAGGGTGTAGCGCCGAGCCTCCGGGGATGAGGCTCGGCGCTACTTCTGTCAACGGTCCTGGTTGATTCGGACAGGCCGCGATTCCTCATCCCCCTCACCCGACAGAGAGCGACGGCCTTAGCTCGTGACCAGTCTCACGCGAGTGTGCCGCACCTCGAAAACTGCTTCTCGACAATGGAATGCATGAACGAGAAACTTCTGACACGCATCGGCAACCTTCTCCGACAGGCCGAAGGCACCGACAATGAGCACGAAGCGGCCTCCTTCACTGAGGCCGCACAACGCCTGGCAACCTCGAACTCGATCGACCTCGAGCTCGCCCGAGCGCGTGCCTCCGACCGCGACAAGCCGCGCGTTCCGATCACCCGAATGATTGAGATCGGCGAAAAGGGCAAAAAGGGGCTGCGCAACTATGTTCGGTTGTTCATCGCCATCGCCCACTCCAACGACGTCATCGTCGACGTCGCGAGAACGTCCACATTCGTCATCGCACACGGCTTCGCCGATGACATAGACGTCGTCGAAGCCCTGTACGTGTCTTTAGTCGTCCAGATGGTCACCGCTTCGGATGCGTATCTGTCTCGCGGGGAATGGCGGTCTCACCAGGTGACCCGCGTGAAAACAGTCGAAGACTTTTGGACCGGGCGCCGAAGCCAGGTGGCCGTCACCAAACCGATGACCAAGCTGGTGGCGCGCATGCAGTTCCAGGCGGAGTTCACCGAATGTATCGGCGACCGGCTTGCAGCTGCCCGTCGGGACGCGCTCGACGACGCTATCCGCGCCGACGACAGCGAGGTGGGTTCATCCACGTCGACGGCGCTGGTGATGCGCGACAAAGAGGTGGCGGTCCAGGACTTCTACAAGCAGGCGTCCTCAGCGCGCGGGACGTGGCGGGGTGGCAGGGAGACTGCGCATAGTGCGCACGCCCGCTCAGCGGGCCGTACGGCAGCCCAGCAGGCGTCGCTGGGTGCTGACACCGCGCACACACTTGGCGGCGCGTCGCGGGCGTTGAGTCGATGACCGCCGTCACCCGAGGTCGCGATAGTCAGCGAGGGCTGGTGTATTCGGCGGAAGATTTGCTTCGCAGCGCGCTCGATGCGCGGTCGTCGATCGGGGTTATCGAGATAGCGGGTACGCGCGTGACACTGCCACCGGAGGCGCGGTTTGCGTCGATCGAGTCGATGCAACGCTACGTCGACGCAGTGCTGTCTCGTCCCTCTGTGCGTGAACGGTTCGGTTGCGTCGCCCCGGTGCGGGTACGTGCACGTCGCGGCACCAACGCAGCCCACTATGAACCGAACAACAACACGATCGCGGTGCCGGTCGGAGACGACAGCACCCCCTTCCGTCGGGAGAGTGTCGTCGTCCATGAGCTGGCACATCATCTGACGGAGTATGGTCCGCACACCGCGTCGCACGGCCCCGAGTTCGTGTGTGTGCTGTTGTGGTTGATCGGCGACGTGATGGGTGCGGAAGCCGCGTTCGTGTTGCGGACCTTCATGTTTCAGCATGGGGTCCGTGTCGGCTGACCGGCCTCCTGGCGGTGAAACACTGCCCCTATCGTGGCTGGGTGGCTTGCAGATCCGCAGCCACCCAGCCACGTCGGAGGTGTCCGTTGGCACGTGCAGTATCCCGCTACTACCCGAGTCGCGACGAGATTGGACAGCATCACCAGATGCAGGGAGTGTCGAACAGGTTTGACCGGCAACTGAACGCGCACTGGCTGGACGTGACGTGTTCTTGTGATGTGGTGATGTCGGTGCCTGCCGATGGTGGCGACGTCGACGTTGTCCAGGCACACGCACGACACATTCACGCAGTGTGGCTGGCGGCCAACACCATCGACAATCCGACAGACCTTGAGGTGTTGCCGGACAGCACCATCATTGATGATTCGGGGGCTGTCGGTGTGCGGATGGGTGGCCTCTGGTACTTCGTTGGGGTGGCCGAACCGTTCGAGCCGAACCTGCCGGTCACATTGGTGCGGTGGGGTGATGGCTCGTTCGACAGCGACGACTACTAACCCGAAACAGTTGCCGTCGTCGGTGTGGCTGGGCTGCCAGGACTCGAACCTGAAACTGCGGAACCAAGATCCGCCGTGTTGCCGATTACACTACAGCCCACTCTTGTTCGATGACGGTCAGTACATGTCGCGGCTACGGGCCGCAACCGTTCGCTGCATGAAGGCGCGCAGCCGATCAACCTCCACCAAGTTATTGAGGCCTTCACGGTCGGAGTGCGTACGAACTTCCCCCCACACCGGGTATCCGAGCACCTCGACCAACGGTGCAAGTTCCTGGTCGACGGCCCGAATCTCCGGGAAGCTGCGACTCCCGGGCGGCCACATCATGACCGACTCGGTGCCATCACATGTCGACCTGACCACGAACTGCTGCATGTCGGGCAGTAATCGGTCGATCGCGTCGACAAGCAGCACCAGCCCGAGAACTCTCGCCCTCTCGTGCGCCTGCTGCTGCCGTACCACCTGCACATCGAACTCTGCTCGCACGGCGTCGATCTGCGTCGGCACCGGACTGGCCGGTGGTTGAAGGTCCTCGCCGAGCTCGCAGTCGTCGATACTCCAATCCTCCGTCGACGCCATCGCGGTGAAGTACCTTTCGCGCGCTTCCTCGTCGGAGTCGGGCGGCTCCGGCATGAGCGTATCGTCCATGGCCACAGCATCCCCCCACCACTCGCGGGCATAGTTGGCTGCCGCTGTCATGGCGTCCTCACGCGAGAAGTGGGCGCTGAGATTCGCGCCGTGTCGGTGGTGAATGGTCAGCACGTACAGCGGCGACACAGCGACAAGATTGGTTGCGGTGATCGTCATTTCGTTGCACCTGCGTCCGCATCGAGTTGGGCGTCGGTGTGTTCGCGGGAACGCTGCACGAATGCGGCGGCGTCATCGACGCCGAGAGTCTCCCGCACTTCGGCAATAATCTCCTGCTCCCATGGTTGGAGTGCGCGGCTGCGGGGGTCGTCGTCGACGCCGAGGTACCACCGCTCGTGACTCCACCAGATCCGCTGAGAACCGGCTTTGGGGTTCGAGAGCGACTCCCGAGCCGCTTTGAGGGTGGTGAAGTGGTCGATCGCATAGCTGTCATGAATGGGCCGCACAATCCAGGCCCGGGCGCTCATCTTGGCGATCACCCATGTTCCGGGGTTGTCGGTGTAGTGAGCTGTCACCGACCGCCGGAAGCCGTCGCGGATGCTTTCACGAACTGGTGAAGTGGTGTTCGTCATGCGGGCATCCCTTCGTCCTTGCGCCACTGCCGGTTCTCGGCGGCACGGAAGTTGGTGTTGGGCTTGATTCGGCAGCAGGTGCAGCGTCGGCCACCGGGACCTTCACCTGCATGGGCGCCGCGGTTGCGTGCGTTGCGCATCATCGGAGTGCCTTTCTCGCTGAATGTGGTTGCGAGAGCAGTTAAGCAAGGCCCATGGGGTGTGTGCGGCACTCGAGAACTATGCGGGGAGCACGCGCGCGGGATGGCTGCGGGCGTGGACAGCCGGGCGGGCCGCTACGTGTGCGTGCGGGTGGCAGCTACGGCGCGAGCCATGCGCAGTGCCACCAGTGCGATCTGGTGCGCGTCGCCGTGCTCGAGGTTGGTGGCGCCGTCTGCTTGGAGTATGTCGGCGATTCGACGTGCCGCCGAGTCGCACGGATCGGCGTCTTGCGCACTCGCGGTGTTGTCGGTGATCCAGCCTGTCGTTCCGCTGGTCTGGTAGACGACATGGGCGTCGCAACGTCCGACGGTGTGGAGGTGGCAGGCGTGTGCGGCGGCGTCGACGTCGTCGACGAACGGCACGCCACACTGATTTCGTGTCTGCACAACGGTTTCGCCGCCCACACCGGTGAACTGGACAGCCCACCGGGTGTGGGCTGCGGGGTGGCGGCGCAGCGCCGCGGTCACGAGGCTTCTCCGAGCAGACGTAGGGCCGCGGCGATGCGGGCGTTCGGATCGCCGTCGCCTGCGAGAGCTTCCCGCACCTCGGCTATTCGCTGTTCAGCCTGCATTCGCAGGGTGTGCGGGCTGGGTTTGTCCGCGGTGCGTACGTGAGTGATGTACGTGCGTTCTGCGGTGATGACTTCGAACTCGACGTAGTTGGGTGGGTTGTGTTCGTCCAGCAGCTCGCCCATCGCCGCGACGGTCGCCAGTAGCGCCGCGTGTGATCGGGGACCGCCGGCCGCGACATTCAGCACGGCTTCGCCGTGTTCGGTGCCCATGCCGACGATCGCGAGGTCAGATGTCGGATCCGGCTCTGCGGTGAGCGTGTCCATGATTTCTCGGGCTGCCCGCTTCCGCCACCACGCGATGCCTGGCGTGTTCATCCACGTGTTGCACAGATCGGCGACGTCGGACACGGTGACCTCTGCAAGCGTCGGCCCGTCCGATAGTGTGCGGGCGCGGTATCGTGCGCCCAGTCCGTCAGTTGCTGTGTGGGTCACGGCTTGTCCCTACTTCCGTCCCGGGGCCTCGACGCCGCCACGTTCGCAGCCGGTGAAGTGGAACCGGCTGGCAGTGGCGTGCCCTTGTGGAAGTAGGCATGTCCCGCAACTGTAGGAGGCGTCGTGCCATGTGTTTTCGCATGGCTTTCCGCACAGATCGGGATCATCGTCGAGGTAGGCGGCGTCAAGTGTTTCGGGATCGAACTGCAGACGACAGTCGGTGCAGACGAGAGCATTGACTACCCCGTCGTAGGTCGTCTCTTCTCCGCACGCGCCGCATGTGGGGTTCGATGGCTTCGCTTTCGGGAGATCCCGTGATAGCGGTGACACCTGGCCTGGTGTTCGCGCTGCGGCGACACGTTGTTGATTGCCCGTATGGGGTGCTGCATGTGCACTAGTCATCCGACGATCGCCTCTCGCACTACACAATCCGGTACGAGCCCTATTATGGCGGGCCAGTTTTCGGCACGCGTCTGTCAGTGTCCGAGCGCCGTCACCTCCCGGACAGGTGGCGGGCTGCCGCTACCTCACAGGCCGATGTCGGTGACCGCGTTGTTGTCGAACGCGTCGTGTTCGCGGGCGTACCCCAGGAGCGCCTGGATCGACTTGTGGTTCGTTTGCCGTTGAATGGCACGGTGATTGGTGCCTTTCAGGATCGCTTCGGTGACGAAACCGGCGCGCAAACTGTGTGCGCCGACCGTGGCCGTGTCGACATCGATGCTGCTGGCGGCGACACGGCGGTGCACGATGCTGTTGACGACGTCGTCAGAGATCGGTCTGTCGTCGATGTTTGCTGAACGCATGATGCGCCGAAACAGCGGCAAGTCCAGGTGCTGCCACGACGGTTGTCGTTCACACACATGCCACCGTTGTTTTTTGTCCGATGACAGGAGGCGGATCAGGCCGTACCGTCCCCGCTCGTCGAACGTGGACACGCACTCCATCCACCGCACGACAGCACAAGGCCCGCAGGTGGTGAGGTTGCTGCCGGTCGGCAGAGCTTTGATGTTGCCCTGACCGAACTGGTCGGTCTTTGACCGTGCGACTTTGACGGTCCATCGGCCGTGCGAGCGGGTGACGTCGCGCACGCGTAGCGCTGCGATCTCCTCGCGGCGCATTGCTCCCACCCAGCCGAGTAGCAGCACTGCGGCGTCGCGCCGTGCGTACAGTCGCAGTCGCCAGGTGTCGGCGGCGGCATCTGCCTCGGTCAGCAGCGTCGTCAACTCGCCGAGCAGGATCGGCCGCTTCTGCTTGGGCGCCGACTTCCCCTGCCGTGCTGCGCGATGACGAATCGACTGCAGCATGTCGTCGACCTGTGGGTGTTTCCAGAGGGGTATCGGCGTCGTGTCGTCGGCGGTCGCCTTCGGCACGGCGAGCGCCCGGCGGTGAACGAACTTGATAGCGGCTAGTGCTTGGTTGATCGACGATACTGACCACCCGACACGTGACGGCTGTCGTTCGGGTGAGGCGGTTGTCTCGAGGAAGTGCAGGTACTCGCACACCACGTCCGGGTCGGCGGGCAGAGGCTGGTAGCCGGAAGCCAGGCAGTAGCCTTCGAACTTTCGCCACTGGCGTTCGTAGGCGCGTCGGGTTCCTGGTGAGACGACGTCGGCGAGGGCTTCCCCGATCCGTTCGCGGCTTTCGTCGCTGATGGTGCGGTATGTGCCATCGGCTAACCCCACCCCCCTGGTGTCTACGTCGCCGTGGTGAACGATCGCCGGTGTTTCGTCACGTGACCATTCGTGGTGGGTGCTCACACTTGCCTCTCCCCCGGCATCTCAGCCGGTCGGTCTAGTTCCAGGAGCGCGGCGGAGATCATTCCGCACTGCGGCGCGCCTCGAGTGGCAAGGGTGAACCCTGCCGAGAAGTGCGCGGTGATCCAATGCCCGGACGGCACCTCAGCGGCCAGCACCGCGGAAGCGAAGACCCTGGCCGCCTCGTCGATGTCGTGGGCGTTGCCGGCGATCCAGTCCCAGCCATCATCGGTAGCCATCAACGTGCAGATAGGCACATCCGGACAGGTCGCGGAGTCGGGATCGAAGTGAGGTAACGGAGTGCGCAGCGGGTACGCAGACTCAACGGTTAGGGACACGTCGGGCACTGCCCCTCCTTTCTGCACACCACCAGGCGAAACAGGCGCTACTGACATTCAAATATGGAGTCTACCAGCGGTTTTCCAATCTGACCAGCATGTTTCCACGTTTTCCCAGGATGCGTCTATGGTTGTGCTGAGAACGATAATTCCCACAAATCAGCGCTGCTCCTATCTTTGCGAGTGTGCTCAACGCTTCGTTGCCAGCCAGATCGGCCCGCTGAAGGAGCTGTGGATGAGACCGGCTTGCCGCATTCGTTCGGCGTTGTCGCTGGTAGCGACGCCGACGACCCGGCGCACACAGCTGAGTCGGCTTCCCACCGACAGTTCCGCCACCCCACGTCCAGACCTGGTGACTAAGTCTTCTGCTGCGCGGCCAGTCGGATTCGAGCTCCCGAGGACGCCCGCTGGCGACCTCGCAACCAGCTAAGGGCTCACACGGCGCTGCACACCGGGGGCTCCACAGCTAGGCCCAGGACGATCGAGGCCGTCGGCGTCGATTAGTGCGGCGAGGCGACTCCGAGACGTCCGGCCGACCCAAAACAGCCCTGAACTGCACAAACACTGAATCGGCCTCAGATGCCCTGTGCGCGACTTTCCGCCGTATCGGCACCCTTGGGTGCTGATACGGCTCCCAACTCCCCCACAGGGCGATGAGCGCCCCGGAATGTCGTTTCGCGCGCAGACGGGCAAGACCAAACTTCCTGGTCGCGCCGCACTAGCGCGGAAGCGGTCGGCGCCGGCGCGACGCTCGTTGGGCGTTACGGGCCCGTCCCGGGAACCAGCCGCCCAGCCACAGAGGCGCCCGGGGTACGCGATCACAGCGCATCAGCCAGCTCGCTCTCTACACCTTGCCGGGCGGCGTCAGGTGGTTGAAAGCCGGATGTTGGATGTTGTTCCTCGGCGGTGTGTGCGGCGGCCACGCCGACGAAAGCAACGCTGAGAGACGAGCGTCGTCGTCCTCGTAGCGGGGCACGCAGCCGAAGTGATAACCCAGCACGACATTTCGACGTGACCGACGTTCGTTCGAGCGGCCGGTATCCAGGCGCCATGACGGGCGGTCATCACCCAGATCGTCACGAGGTCTCACCCGCTCCATCCCTCGAGGACTAGGTCGGAGGCCGCGCCGGGGGACAGCATCTGCCGATCGTGATCCAGGGCCTAGCGTTACCCAACCCAACTCCGTGCGGGATCACCACCACGAACCCACAGCGCGCTGACACAACATCTGGACTATAACCGGTCAACAAAGCATCGCACCCATTGACGGGTACATTGCCTCCGCGATCCGCGCCGATCCCGCCAGCGTCGTCCGACCCACGAAGGTGCGCCATTCTCGGTGACACCTACTCGAGGCGATACCCAGATCTGCACGCGTTCTCGTTCGTCGGTGAGTACCTCATCCCCGCAGTTCGCGCCGTTTTGTTGCGCGCACTGTTGCGTGCAGTATGTCACCGACTGTTTCGTATCCCATGTCATGCTGTATGACTCGCATTAGGTGTGACGCTGCGTTTCGCCACAGTCCCCGCTTTGTTTCCCCACACACGTAGTGCTCAGTACCTGTGCATGCTCAACTACGTACGTCGCGATCGATGTCCACACTCAGGGGCGTTCACACTGAGCACTCCCTCGGTCGAAACATGGCGTGCACCACGGTCAGTCCTGTTTTCGCGAGTGTGGACCACCGCGCGTCGCGCACCACATGGCAGCGTGAGAGTGCACATGTGGTCCCACCCCTGACAGCCTGTATTGCACAGCCCATCGTGTTACCCAGTACATGTCACCGGGCACCGCACCTAGCTACGCACAGTCAATTACTGGGTACTTCGGCTGTTACCTGCCTTGTGGCGGACTATGGGTCTCTCTATATCTGCACACACATAGCAGTACTTGCCCTGCTACACCTGGCTCACGACACGAACCCACACACGCCGTGACGCATGGCGCTCACCACCCTGGCGCATATAGCTCAGCCCCAGCGTCGACTTGTTACTCACTGTGGTGTGTCGTACACACCGGCCCATAAGCCGCGCTGCTAATCTCGCCACACACGTACCCACACAGCGCATCACATACCGTGTCGCGCCGACTGAATTAGCACTCACCACGATGGAGGACGCAGTGCTTCACACACTTCCACCCGCACTCACGCGCGTATGCACAGTCGCCAACGGCAAGGGTGGCGCCGGCAAGACCTCAACCGCGTGCAACCTCGCCGGACTATCGGCCGCAGCGGGCTGGCGCGTACTGTTCATCGACTTGGACCCGCAGGGCAACGCAGGCCGCGACTTCGGGTACCGCCGCGCCAACACGAACGAGGGGGACCAGGGCCGAGAGATCTTCGACGCCCTAATCTCTCCGCGACCCCTGGCTCCGCCGTTGGTCAACTACCGTCCCAACCTCGACATCCTTCCCGGTGGAGCAGCTCTTGAGGAACTCGAGGACGTGCTGATCGGCCGCGCCCGCCGACGCGGGAACGAGGCGCCGCTAGTTGAGGCACTCGAACCGGTCGCCTCCAACTACGACCTGGTGGTCATCGACACCCCACCCACGCGGCCGTACTTACTGAATGTGGCGCTCGCCGCGACACGCTGGATCGTTATCCCCACCAAGTCCGACGATGCCAGCATCGACGGCTTGGAAACCCTTGCGGCGCAGATTATTAAAGCCCGCGACACGAATCCCGATGTCGAGGTTCTCGGCGCCGTTCTGTTCGGTGTTGAGTCGTCTGCTACCGCGATCCGCAGAGAAGCGGCCGAGGACATCGCTGCTGCCCTCGGCGACGCCGCACCACTCTTCGAATCGGTGATCCGGCACAGCACGAAGGCAGCCCGCCAGGTCCGCCGCAAAGGCCTGTTAGTGCATGAGCTCGCCGAGGAAGCCAAGAACGCTGAGCCCTACTGGAAGGCATTGAAAGAAGGGCGCCAGCCGAACTCGGTCGCTGGAACGGCTCCCTCGTTGGCAGAGGACTACTTTCTGCTAGTCCACGAAATCTTGGGCCGCATCGACGAGAAGGAGCAGGAAGAAATTCAGGAGGTTACCGCCTGATGGCTAGTGAACGTACACCCGTCGCCGGTCTAACCAAGACACTGCCGGGCCCGCCACCGCGCCGCACAGCGCCGCCAGCACAAACCTCGGCCGCGGCGGCGCAGCCGGAGCGGACAGCTCCCTCAACACCCGCGCCGACGTCCGCGAGCCGCCCGTCCACCGGTCGGCGGGGGAGGCGCGTAGACAATCGCACCACTGACGTCATAGCCGATGAAGCGCAGGTCCCGGTCAATCTGTCGCTTCCGACGAAGCTGTGCACGCTCACCCGAGAGCGCAGCAAAGCTGACGACCACACCATCGCCACGACACTGATGGACGCGATCGTCGCGACCCACGACCGGCTTCCGGAGCTCGTCCAACGTCTCAAGCGCAAGGAGAGCAAGGACATCCTCTTCGTCCGGATTGAGCCGGCCACGAAGGAGGAGCGCTCCCAGCTGCCGTTCCGGATGCTGGGGGTCAATCTCAAGACCATCGACCGGTTGGTCGCGAAGTTCGACGCCGACGATCGATCACAGCTGTGCTGTGCAGCGCTCAGCGACTATCTAGCGTACGAAGCTGACGAGGACACCGACTGACCTGGTCTTTCGGCTGCCCAAAGTGCGCATAACCCTGACAGTGCGGGTTGTGCGCACTTTGTGTTGTGTGCCTACTGCGCTCACCGTCCGCATCACGCGCAATAACCGCATAGTGAAGGCCTGATGAAACACGCCATCTAAGCTCTCGCCGAATAGCAGGTCTGCGACGAGCAGACGACTCAGGCAGGGGAGTGTGACTATGGCGCGCGCCAAACCCAAGAACTATGCGCTCGAGCCCGCGTTCCTCGACGAGCTCCAGGCAGCCCGACGCCACTACATCGAGCAGGAGCCGCGCGTCTGGGACGCCCTGAACGGCAACCTCTCCGAAGGCGTGTTCATCCAGATGGCTGCTCGGCTGGGGATCGAGATGATGCGGCAGTCACCCGAAGCCCTCAAGTCGATGTGGGAACACCTGCCGTCCACCGCACGCGGCTACGACGGCACCTAGCTTTCTCCGCGGGGAACTGACGGGGTGCGGCACCTCGCGACGAGATGATGACGCACCCGTGTGTCGGCAATCTTCTTGGGCGACAGCCTTTTCAACACTGAGCACCACGCGCTCTGGACGTCTGATGCAACACACCGTGAAGTCGTAATCGGTGAGCACCAAAAGCCTATGTCCTATGCTCTGTGGCACATACATCGAAGCCACAACATTACGAAGAGGGACACTCCCGATGAGCGACCGTCCGATGACGGTGCGCCTTCCTTTGACGTCGCGAAATGCGCTCGTCGAAGTGAGTTCGCGTACCTGCAGATCCCAGTCGATGCTGCTGAATGAGTGCATCGCAGACCTGGCCCACGCATTCATCCTGGATGAGCACGTCTTCGACCCGTATATGCACACCAGGGACTGCACGAGCAGGGTCTCGCTCATCACCTCAGCTGCCTCGGCGACGACACTGCAACACCTCAGCCAGCTGTCCGCACGCAAGCCCGGCGTCATCGCACGAGTGGGCTGGTTGCGCTGGCTCAACCTGCACGGAGTGGACGAAATCGCCCGCTGGTATGGGGCGGTTCGTCCCGGTGTCGACGTGGAGCGCTCAGCATGAGTAGCAATCCACCGACTCTCACACTGGCCGCCGCCTCGATGCTGCTGCGCGCACGCACCAGCGGACAGCATCAGCTCGATCGCTCTCACACCATGCTGATACCGGATCTCCAATACAGTCACGTCGGACCCAACCCCCGCCGAGTCACCCCGGACGACGCGTTCGCGGAGCTCCTACGGCTGGGACTGGTGAGCGGCACCATGGACCGCTGGGTGGTGATCACACCATGAGCTCAGCGCCTCGTCGCCCACGCCGTGCCGGACTTTTCACCCGCATGTCCAAGAGCTTCACCGACGACATGCTTGCTTCGGGTGTCACGATCGAAGCGGCCGGACTCTACACAATGATCTCGACCGACAGAGCCGTCAACGCCCTCGGGTACGTCTACCGCAAGCACGAGTGGGAAGAGTTCCCCGGCGCCAACAGCGACACCATCGACCGACTACTCAACCTTCTCGAAAAGCACGGCCACATCGTCGCCGCCGGATACCACATCGTCATACGAGGCTACGTCCGGCGCAACGCATTCGAGTTCCCGTCCTACCTGCGTTCAGGCCTCTACGATCTGCAACGCGCCGTGACCCACCCACTACTGCGATGTGTCATAGGCAGCGAGTTCCTGCGCTTAGACACCCGCGGCTGGGACGACAAGAAGACCAGCAACGTATGGCTCGCCGCCAACGCCATCTGGCAAGAAATCACCGACGGCGCCACCCTTCCGCCAGCACATCATCTGCGCGGCGAGGACTCCATCAGCGCGACGATGCTCGACTCACTGGCCACGATGCCAGAGGCAGAGCGCGTATACGCCGAGCTAGACGCGCGGCAGTGGTCGGTCATCGCCGAGCACCTACGCCAGCCGTTGCAGGCGGCCTTCCAGCACCACCATCACTCGAACACGGTCACGCAACTCGCGCGAAGGACGGCCACATGAGCACCCTCACCGAACGCGCCTTTGTGCCGAGATGGGATCGCCTCGATATGCCACAGTGTGTGCCATATCGGTCATTTTGGACATTCGGAGACCTGGTTCAACACACACATGGCACACACTGTGCCACCCCTCGAACGGCAACTTCCGAGACAGTGGCACACCGTGTGACACACCGTGTGCCACTCGCATCGGTGCAGCTAGATCGACGTTTGGCACACTGTGTGCCACTCCCCGCCCCCTGCGTGCGCGCGCGGGCGTGGCCTACACAACTAGACCCACTACTTACGTTGGGTAGCAATGTCCCCTTGGGAAGGGGGGTGTGGGGGGAAACATCGCGCAGACGCCCGAACAAGCGACACGCACGGTGTCACCGGGTTCGGCGCTTCGCGCCCAAACCCCGGTTTGGGCTGCCCGCCCAAACCCAGCAACATTTCACAGACTCACCTGACCGTGAAAAAGCCCCCAGCGCCCCACTAGGGCAGAACTCGGCACCAACCCCGCCAGGACCTGTTTTGGAGCCTCACACGGGCGCTGAGACGCCAAAGCGGCCCATCAGCCGACTAGGACGGGAGCCCTCGTGAACGCGATCGTGCGACTCAACTCCGGAAACGACGACCCCGACGACGAACTTCTGAGAAAACTCCTGGACCGGCGTCCCGACCTGATTGATCGTGTCGCCGACCGGATCGCTGACCGCGTCGCCGAACAAGTGATCGCGAAACTCACCGCCCCCGACGACCGTCAACTGACCCTCGTCGACACCCCTGACCTCGAGCTCGCACCCGACATCGACGACCGCACCCTCAAGTTCATCGAGCAAGTGCAGCGCGATCGCCCCGCGCTAATCAGCGGGGACGCAACGGTGTGGGGCACTCGGGTTGTGGCCGCAGCCGGCGATGCCTCGGCGGCCAGCGCCGCGTTCTCTTGGGCACTGAGCCCCGCATGCCCCACATCGTTCTGGCGTGACTATGCGAGCCCGATGCCTCCGCCACGCGACAACCGCGGCACCAGGTCCGGGCCAATCCACCAGCTGATGACCGAATGGAAAGCATCCACCCGGCAATCGGACGCGGCTCACCGCATTGACGAAGTCGTGTCCGCAGTCCAGGCGGCTCTGCGGAAAGTGCGAGGACGCGACACCGACCAACGGGCCGTCCCCGCACGTCGGAGCGCGCACGACGTACTCAAGCAGCGTGAGTGGAACTCCGCACGAGTCATCGAAGTCATCACCTGGGGCCTGCACAGTCGGCCGCACTGGCGCAACACGCTCGCCGGCGTACCTGCCCCACGCACGTTCGACAAAATCCACGGCGACTGGGCCGCCGCCGGAGGCGACCTTTCGCACCTCGACTCGGACACGCACAGGAACATCGAGCACATCGTGGCCGGGTGGCGGGTCTACTACGCGCAGCGGATCAACGCGCCAGCTGTGCAGTGCAGCTTCGTATCCCGCCGCAACATCGCGGACTGTCTACTCGGTTCAGATGGGGCCGGTGAGATCGCAGTCCCCACCCTCGAAAACGTTGTCCGCTGGTTGTGTGAACCGACGAACGACCAAGCACGATACGTCCTCAACGGAAGCAACGAGTTCCCAGCGATCGCCGCGGTTCGCCGCGTGATCATCAGCATGACAGCACCCCAGCAGCGCCGTCCCAACCAGCGTGTCGCCGACACGAATCACACAGCGTCCGGCGCAATCCAGTCCGCCGACGTCTCGGAGGTGTAACCGACATGAACATCACAGTCGCTTCCTGTAGCGGTTGCGGTGGCGAGGTTCGCCGCCTCGGGGCTCCGCAACGAGCCGTCCTCTGCCCGGAATGCTGCCGGCGGCAGGTCGACGTCGACGACTATGCGCTCATCGATGACAACGCCCGCGCCATGCTCGGCAACAGGCTCGCCGCGTTCGACACTGCGGGAGGATATGGGCTGCAACCGTTCAAACCCTCACCATCGCCAGCCCGATGGGAGCAGATCTCCGAACAGTGCGTCCGCCAACATGTTCAGCACCTCAATACCGTGGCTCCCGGCCGGACTGGCGTGTTGTTCATCGGACCGACCGGGATCGGCAAAACGCGTGCCGCGCTGTCAATTGCGCGGCGGATCGCCGAAACACGTCCGCAGGGGGTGTGGGTCCTTTCCGAGACCGAGTTACTGAATCCGTCTATCCCGCCATGGGAATTGACCGGCCACATTCAGCGGGCCATCGGCGGTCGGCATACCCTGATCGTCGATGACATCGGCACCGCGGCCAGACCTGTCGATCAGGTGATGGCGGCGTGGAAGTCGGTCGTCGATGCACTCTTCGCAGCGTCCACCCCAATCCTGTTCGTGGGCACCACTAACCGCACCACATGGGATGGCCTCACCGACTGGATGGGTGCGCAAGCAACCTCCCGATTGATGTCGTTTACATCGTTAGCCACTACAGGGTGGACAGATCATCGCTCGGGACTCGAGCACACTGCATGGCGGTCGCTTCTGACAAGGCCACGCACCCGGAGTCAAGCAGGCGGTCCGTCGTGAAACTCGCACTGCACACTGGACCCATTGATGCCCACGGAGGAGACCCAGCATGGCTGACCCTTGGTCGATGACGGACGCTGACCTCGCGCAACGTCGACAGCCGAACACGGCTGCGCCGCAACCGCAGACGCATACCGATCATTTCGATGACGATGACACCATCGCCCTACCCGAAGGCGCCCTGCCCGATTGGATGCCGCAGTCGCCGCCCACCGGGTACAACCTGCCGACTACACCCCAGCAGCAGAGGCCCGCACCTTCCGGGCAGCCGCCTGAGTCGGTTGCCCCGCGCGCCGAGCGCGAGCCCCTACAGCCGTATCCCCACACGCCCGCGCCGGATGATGCCGCCACTCGCGCCCCCGCATCACATCGACCGCAGCAACCGCAGCAGGATGACCCGCCACGGCCACCGCAGGTGGAGGCTCCGGTGCCTCAACCGTCGCCTCCGGTGCCTGACAGTCGGCCGGTGCCGCCACCCACTGAACCGCCGTCCGCTGAGCCACAGCCTCCCCACGCCACAGTTGGGCCGCAGGCTCCGTACGGTCCCTCATCGCCGCGTCCGGCGGCACCGGTGACACCTCCGCTGCTGCCGCCGCCGGCGCAGCAGCTGGTGGTCACGCTGCCGAACATGGCACCGCCAGCGAAACCCGGTGCAGACACAGCTGAACCGAGGAAGCCGCAGCCGGCCAATCGTTATCGGGTACGCGAGGACTCGAACATGGTCAAAAGCCCTGACAAGGGGGTGGGAGGTTGGTGGCGCCGTACAAGCCGCAACATGGGCCGCCAGCCAGCGCTGCCGACCCAAGAGTTGCTTCGCCGCGTCAAGACGCCACTCGGCTCACCGAAAGTGATCGTGTTCGTCAACCAGGACGGCGGCTGCGCGAAAACCACGACGTGCTGTGCGGTGGGACAGGAGTTGGCAACCCACCGCCGCGACCGCATCATCGCCGTCGACGGTGCCAGTGCTGTCGGTGGCCTTACCCAGCGGTTGCCTGTCGATAACCAGTCGACGATCCGCACCCTGTTGAACAATCTGCCGACCGTCCGTAAGTGGACTGATGCGCGGCAGCACACGTCGATGGGTCGGACCGGGCTCGAGCTGCTGGCGTCGGGCAACTCCATCGCCGATGATGAACTGCTCACGGCAGATGACTATCGCCAGGTCATCGACGTCCTCACCGCTCACGACACCTACAACCTGATCTTGGTCGACTGCGAAGCCGGAGTGACAAGCGCGCTCATGGATGAAGTGTTCATGTCAGCCGATCTCGTGGTGATTCCAGCCGCCGGACAGGACGGCGTTGCTGGCGCGATCGGCGTCGCCAACCGACTGGCTTACCTGATGGACAAGTATCCGCAGTATGCCGATCATTTCGACGCGCTGTTGACCAACGCGATTCTGGTGCTGACCCGGCTGAACGCCCGAAGCACGATCAAAGAGAACGCGGTTAGCACCATGTTCCGAGAGAACATCGGCATCACCAAGATTCACCGCATCCCGTTCGACGGACTGCTGATTGACGGTATGCCCGTGGATATTTCGGGTATCGACAAACGTACCGAGGGTAGCTATCTGAACCTGGCCGCAGAGATCATCACCTCACTGGCGCAGGTGTCACATGGCTAACCAAGATCCCCTCGAAGCGTGGTCGCGGTATGGCGCCAACATCATCGGCGGGGCAGCAGTCCTGGCCCTGATTTTCGTGATTGTCGCGATCATCATTCACGCGTTGTGGCCGC